>NZ_JBMDJI010000095.1:0-320 GCF_057809115.1 Pseudomonas sp. FG47 | reverse complement strand
CTCCCTACGCAAGGCCTGCGTTCGGCCTCCTGAAGTCGCGAAGTTAGGGGCGGCGTCTGCACTGGCGCAGCTAGTCGCTAGTTGAATGTGTGGGAGCTCTGGTGCGCATCGCGGGGTACGCCCGCTCCCACGCCAAACCGGTAAAGTGGCCAAGCGTGGAAGTTGGCTTGCACCACGACGGCGTTGGAACAAACAACACATTTCCAACTGACAAACCAAAAATCCCTGCTCTTGATCTGCTCTTGATTTTGCCTCTAAGCGCGCAATAGTCCAGGCGCCGCCAATTGCGACTTCAGGAGGCCGAGTGGAGTTCTTGCGTA
>NZ_JBMDJI010000094.1:0-328 GCF_057809115.1 Pseudomonas sp. FG47 | reverse complement strand
CATCCATGGCCGTCGCCCCACTACGCAAGAACTCCACTCGGCCTCCTGAAGTCGCGATTTGTGTTGCCTGAACTATCGCGCGCTTAGAAGCAAGATCAAGATCAAGATCAAGATCAAGAAGCGACAATCTACAATTTAAATTAGTGACGTAACAACAAGCCATGCATTGCTGTTCCGTCGTTCGAGAGGTTAATAGTTTTATCAACTAGCGATAGCTGTGTCAGTTCAGGCGCCGCCCGTAGCTTGCGCGATTTCAGGAGGCCGAGTGCAGGCCTTGCGAAGGGAGGCGACGGCCATGGATGGCCGTCGAGCGCTGCGGCCCAGGATG
>NZ_JBMDJI010000093.1:0-407 GCF_057809115.1 Pseudomonas sp. FG47 | reverse complement strand
GTGTTCGCCGGCAAGCCGGCTCCTACAGTTGAGTGACCGACACCGGCCCGTAGGAGCCAGCTTGCTGGCGAAGCAGGCCGCGCGGAATATGGCAGCGGCTATGCCGGTGTTCGCCGGCAAGCCGGCTCCTACAGTTGAGTGACCGACACCAGCCCGTAGGAGCCAGCTTGCTGGCGAAGCAGGCCACGCGGAATGTGGCAGCGGCTACGCCGGTGTTCGCCGGCAAGCCGGCTCCTACAGGCGAGCGGCCGACACCGGCCCGTAGGAGCCAGCTTGCTGGCGAAGCAGGCGACGCGGAATGTAGCAGCGGCTACGCCAGTGTTCGCCGGCAAGCCGGCTCCTGCAGTTGAGCGACCGACACCGGCCCGTAGGAGCCAGCTTGCTGGCGAAGCAGGCCGCGCGGAATA
>NZ_JBMDJI010000092.1:0-420 GCF_057809115.1 Pseudomonas sp. FG47 | reverse complement strand
AGACATGGTTGACACATTATGGTCCGTAATCAGGTTTATTCACGTCGATGGTGCGCAGGCGTTGGTGGCAAAAATAGACATCGAACATGCCCCCACCGTCTCGCCCGGGGCGTATCGCTATGGTCTGCCCGACTAAGCCTTTTGCGATGCTGAAATAGCGTTTCTGGAAGCGAAAGCGACCGTGGTAAACCTTGGCCAGGATATCGTCTGGCGCATACTCAAAATCCTCAAGCTGATTTGGGTAGGCCCACGGACTGGGGTGATATCTGGTCATCGGCACTTGATACCCCAATGCCTGATGAGGGCGTTGTAAGTTGTAAATTTCCCGCCATCGGTCAAATGCTGTCTGGGCTTGCACCAAGGTAGAGAACTGCCGCCCATCGAGTACTTCAGCCTTCAAGGAGCGGTGGAAACGCTCAA
>NZ_JBMDJI010000091.1:0-515 GCF_057809115.1 Pseudomonas sp. FG47 | reverse complement strand
CTTAATGAGATGGTCACCCCGGCACCCTGCGAGGCGTACGCTTTCGCAGGGTGTTTTTCTTCGGAGACCGTCATCATGAGCAACGTGACACTGATCGGCATCGACATCGGCAAACATACCTTCCACCTGCATGCCCAAGACAAGTTCGGCAACGAGGTATCGCGCAAGAAGTGCTCAAGGCCGCAGATGATGCGGTTTCTGGCTAATCATCCTCCTTGCACGGTGGTGATGGAGGCCTGTGCCGGCTCGCACTGCCTTGCTCGAGAAATCAAAGCGATGGGGCATGAGGCCAAGCTGATCTCGCCGCAGTTCGTTAAGCCTTTCGTCAAGAGCAACAAGAATGACTTCGTCGATGCGCAAGCCATTTGCGAGGCCGCTTCCCGACCTTCCATGCGTTTTGTGACACCAAAGTCGCCAGACCAGCAAACGCTCTCTGTTTCTCATCGGATGCGTGAGTCATTGATCCGCGACCGAACCAAGACGGTGAACCAGATGCATGGGTTCCTGCTCGAGTT
>NZ_JBMDJI010000090.1:0-620 GCF_057809115.1 Pseudomonas sp. FG47 | reverse complement strand
CCCAGGTACAGCTCGCCCACCACGCCCACCGGCACCGGCTCCAGGTTGCCGTCCAGCACGTAGGTCGCCAGGTTGGCGATCGGCTGGCCGATCGGCACCGTGTCGCGACCTTCGTCGCGGCAGGTCCAGTGGGTCACGTCGATGGCCGCTTCGGTCGGGCCGTACAGGTTGAACAGGCCGGCGTTCGGCAGCTTGGCGAACACGCCTTGCTGGGCATCCACCTGCAAGGCTTCGCCACTGCAGACGATGCGCTTGAGGCTGCTGCAACTGGCCACCTGCTCATCCTGCAGGAACACCTGCAGCATCGACGGCACGAAGTGCAGCGTGCTGACCTGGTGCTGGTTGATCAGCTCCACCAGGCGCGACGGATCGCGGTGGTCGCCCGGGCCGGCCACGGCCAGACGGGCACCGGTCATCAGTGGCCAGAAGAACTCCCACACCGAGACGTCGAAGCTGAACGGGGTCTTCTGCAACACCGTGTCGCTGCCGTCCAGCCCGTAAGCCTGCTGCATCCAGCACAGGCGGTTGACCAGCGCCGAGTGGCGGTTGCCCGCCCCTTTCGGCTTGCCGGTCGAACCCGAGGTGTAGATCACGTAGGCCAGGTTTTCCGGGCTCACGGC
>NZ_JBMDJI010000009.1:0-140934 GCF_057809115.1 Pseudomonas sp. FG47 | reverse complement strand
TGCAGCTGCTGGTGAACACCTCTGGGGCGAGCAAGCCTGCCCAGTCAGCTTCGTCTGCGCCTTGCCAATCCGCGCTGTCGCCGTCCTCGAGCAGTTGTCGGGTGGCCGAAAGCGTCGCGCCGGTCAAACCCAGGCCGTCGATTTGCTGCCGGCCGGCGGTGTCGTAGTGGCGACTCAGTTGCCCGGCCAGGTTGCGCGCCTTCGCTGCCGGGTCGTTGGCCGCCCAGACCAAGCGTTCGGTAATCTGCGGTGGCGCTGCGGGCAGTTGGTCATCGACCTGGAGCAAACGCCCGGCTTGTGGCGCCGCTTCGTAGTGCCTGCGGCGCGTGACGCCTGTGGCGCCGACCCGCAGCAGCGGGCGGCCGGCGCTGTCATTCAAGGTGAGTACATGGCCAGCGTCGACACTTTGGCTGGCAATCACCGCGCCGGTAAATGCCGGATGCAGGATCAGGTTGGCTTTTACGCTCGGGTCTGTCTGTTGGCGCGTGGCAAGCCTGGGGTCGATGCTTTGTACCGGATGGCCGAGGGCGTCGAATTGCTGGCGGGTGATGCGCGTGTCCAGCCCTGGAGTCTCGGGGTGCCGGCAATAGCGTATTTCACGGATGGCTTCGCCACGGTTGCTGCGCACGGCGACCGATGGAGTATCGCGATCCAGTGCTCCACGGGCCATATGCTTGATCCTTGAGCGTAGCGACGGACAATGGAAGACAGCATAGGCTGCAAGCCCGAGCACCACACCTGATAGAAATAACAGGTGCGGTGCAATTCAAGGACTAACCCCGTCGATCGAAGAAGTGACCCATCAGCTGAAGCAGGGGGCGCCGACGATTTTTCCGGGCAAAGGCCCACTCATGGAGTTGCGAAGGCTCATGGCCAGCCTCCTGTTCGTGCAGCAACCTATTGACCTCGGGTAGGCGGTACCAGGGCACGGAAGGAAAGGCGTGGTGGACGATATGCAGGTTGAAGTTGAGGATCACGAAACTTGACCACAGCGGCAGGCTCTTGCAGTCATGGGACACCTGGTCCTGCTCCCAGAACTGCAGGCGCCCGGCATCCCTGGCCAGCAGCGGCGCCTCGGCATGGTGCGGCAGATTGAGCAGCTCGACCATGAAGAACAAAAACGCCCAGACGATCAGGTAGAACGCCAGCAGATCCAGCAGGTGCCCCAGGCTCAAGGCCAGCGCCGCCGCTGCCAAGTACCCCAGCAGGTACAGCTGGGCGAAACGCACCTCCTTGAGCAGGCGTGGCGAGTCATCGCCCTTGGCCCTGGCGATGAACGGCGCGCGCCAGTTGAGCAGGAAATGGTTGGCGGCGATCATCGGAATCCAATGTTTCCAGTAGAACTCCAAGGTGCGCTCCTGCTTCTTGGTCATTACCGCGAACTTCTCGATCATGCCGCGGTTTTCTGGATCGTTCAGCGGGTGTGCGGTCCAGGTGTGGTGGGCCATGTGGAAGCGCCGGCGGACCAGGAACGGCAAGGCTATCAGCCAACCACTGCAATGGCCGATGAAGTCGTTGAGCCGTCTGTTCTGCGCGGCCGCGCCGTGCAAGGCCTCGTGCAGGATCAGGTAGACCTGCACCGTGGCGAAACCTGCCAGCCCCAGCCCCAGCACCTTGAGCAGCAGGGCATCCATTAGCCACAGGTTCCAGGCCAACACCAGCAGCAACAGGTCGGCCAGCCACAACATGACGGTCCAGGGTTCCTTGGCGCCGTCGGGGATCTGCTGGCGAGCGGCCAGCCATTGGTCTTTGGTCATTGTCTTGATTCCGTGAAGGAGTGGGCGTCAGGCATGTGCCTGGGCAAGGCGCAGCCCGCACAGGCGCTTGGCCAACTGGGCATAGGCCAGGTCGAAGAAGCTCACCTGGTCGTCGAAACCGTGGCTGCGCGGGCGGGTGGCGAAGTTTTGCAGCACCAGTTGGATGCAGTCATAGCGGGCGCCGCCCTCGAGGTGCCAGGCGGGCAGGTAGGCCGTGATGGTGAACCCCAGGCCGATCAGGCCGGCGAGCAGTTCCAGCTTGTCGGCAAGAATCTGTACGCAGACGTACTGCAAATCTGGCGATTGCCGCAGCAGGCTGATGATCTCGGCCAGCGCACGCGGCTGCGGCAGGTAGCCGCCTGCCTGGCCCGACAGCGTCAGCGTGCTGTTGACGGGGTCATGGCAGTAGAGCAACTGACCATGCTTCGCCAGGCTGGCCGGGCCACTGAGGCAGGTCTGCGGATAAGTGCCTGGCCTGGCTTCAAAGCCAAGCGCCTGATACAGGTGTTGGCTGATTACCTCTGCGCCAGGGGCACGCGCGTACCACGGGGCGATATGCCGCAAACCAGCCAACTTGGCAGGGAGCAGGGCGGTCAGGTGGTATTCGCGAATGCCGTCCACTGTGTCGGGGCCGCCGTCGTGGCCCACCAGCACGCCGGGGCGCAGCTTGAGCATCAAGGCATGGCTGGCGATGTTGCGGGTGACGTAGAACCCCAGCTCCATGGGCTGTGGGCGGTGGCTGTCGAAGCTCAGCTCGATCAGTTTGGAAATGGCGCCGGTTCTGCGCGCGGCGGGGTGGACCACGCCGTGGCAGACCTCCCAGGACTGGTTCCAGGGGCGCCGGGCAATGCAACCGCAACCCATGATGATCGAATCGAGTTCCACCACATACCAAAGCTGCAATCCGGACATCAGCGAATCGCGTATATAACCGGGACTTTGGCAGGGGTGAGTGGTATTACCATAAACCGTCTGAAATAGCTCGGCCAGGCGTGCGCTATCTTTAAGCGCAGCGGGCCGATAACTGAATGAATCATTGTTATTGCCGATATCCCCGCAAAAGGATACAGCACTGCGCGCATGGTGTTTTAAGGTCATGGCACACCTCTCTATTGGTATTGTCGGAAACGCCAGCGCGGTGACGACTGCAGGGCAGGTCACAGGCAGGCAAGACGGTGCCGAACAGTCGTGGATGTCAGCTAGGCCTTAGCGCAATGGGCGGCAAGCTAGCGTGATCGCATGTGCCTTTGAGGTGGGAGGCGTGGGTTTTCCGACAACACAGCTGTGCATCATCCCTGTGCATGAACATCCAATAACTCCTGTTATTACGTATTTGCCTTGAACACGCCATGGGAATCCTTCCGCAGGGCACGTCCGACTATAGATCGTCATTGCGCGCTGTCAAACTCGCTATTTACGAATAATCCAAAAGGAGGTTTACTCAACTAAATGGTTATTTAGTTGAGTTATAATTCAGGGACACAAAAACGGGGGCAGGGTGTATCTGACCTATGAAGACTACTGACCCCTTCATTTAATATGGCAAACCTTCAAAGGAATGAGACGCCTGTACGCACGGTTCGCCGTAGCGCCATTGTTGTTGCACCCCATGATCGCTTGACATGATTGCCCCCAGCACCTGCAAACCTGGGTCTAATCCTGCATCCGACGCTCAAACTCGACAGCGAGCATGCAGTCTGCAGGCCAATCCAGCGGATGCCTGCCTTGCCGATGCGGGTGAACGTCGATTGCTGACAGTGGCAAGATCCGGCTCACAGCTACCAACGCGCCGCGATTGCTTCTGACGCGATGCGTTTTCAGGCTTGCAGTTGGACATTGCGCTGTCGAATTTACGGGCGTTTGGGATGCGCATCAGCCATTGCTGCTCGTCCCGGGCCAATCCGCACAACAAGACGCTTCGCAGTTGCGCCAGATCACGGGTCACCTGGTGGTCGCTGGGAGCCATGGCGAGTGGAATGGTTTCCTTGACAAGGATGACGAGCCGCAAACTATGACGGCAATCGCTATGAGGTTCCGAAGGGTTTGACGTATCGGTGAGTAGGACTGGATCTTGGATGAGGCGTTGCTGGAGACTGAAATCTGGCCTGTCACTGGGCGTGGCGCTCAATACGAATGTTCGCATAATGTATATTATGTTAAATCATGTATAGAAGCCTTACCCAAGCCCCCGCCGAATCTGCGCCACCACCTGCGTCGTCGCCACTTCTGTGCCTTGCCGCATCACCGGAAACAATCCCTTCACGACGCGTTGCCCGCGACTGAAACCTGAGCTGCGGCCAGTCACTGTCGAATTCAGATCTGCCCACGAGATCTCCACCCTGCGTGCACAGAGATCCAGATGTCAGGGTAATTGCTGGACATCGCCGGCTGCTCTCAGGCCAACCAGGCAATGCTCGGGGCTCACTGTCTGCCTGTGCTGTCCGATAAGGCCAAGCAATCAAATGAGTCGAATTTGTCTCATTTGATTGATTTGAGGCTCTTCCTCTTTTATCCTTGCCCCCCGACGCTGTTAACGCAGGCCAGTCTGCGCACTCCAAGACGCCGCACTGCCTGCTGAAGTCCTTGAAACCCACATCACCCGCTCCGAGGAAATGGATATGCTGTTGCGCACCGTTGTCGCACTCCTGGCTTTTTGCAGCTTGCCGTTGATGGCCGCTGAAAGTGAAATGCCCACGGGCAAGGAGGTCATGAAACAGAACCAGGCGCTGATTCAAAACAATCTGGACGATGCTGACTATAAGCGTAAACAGATCGTCAAGACCCACATGGACCTGACGGGCGCGGAGAACGAAAAGTTTTGGCCGATCTACAACACCTATCGCGCCGAAGCACTGAAGATCAACAAGGGCATCCTCGAAACCATGATTGATTACGGTCAGGCTTACAGCAAAGGCTATGTCACCGACGCCCTTGCAACCGACCTGCTCAATCGCATTTATACGCTTCAGGAAGACCACATCCAATTGCGGGAAAAATACACACGTCGCCTCGCCGAGGATATCTCCCCTAAGCGCGCCATGCGCTTCTTGCAGATCGAAACACAATTGGACGCTATGCTGGAAATCGATATCAGCCGGCAGGTACCGCTGGCGGAATAACCTCTTCCCTGAGCAGCGGGCCGCGACCGGCAATCGCCGACTCGGCCCATGGCCCGAGCGCGCTCGGCTCCTATGCGTCCTGGACATCCCAGGCAGCCTTGGCGTTTCGTACACGCCTTCTCGACGCAGCCAGCGTTACCCGCTTTCTCGCGAGAACCGGGGGCTCAGGAATATCCCACCCATTCGAGACCATTGATCGCAAGTCGTAGCCCATCATGAAGAGCCCCGCTTCAAAGCGGTGGCAGCGTTCATCGATGCTCGGCCCTGGGAAGATTTCATCGTGGGTTTCCAGCAAGTGACGCACGATCCAACCGAGCTGTAGCTGGCGGGCCGCCCATTCGTGTGGCTTGTTTCGATTCAACCGTTGCGTACCCGAGTACTTATCAGCGAGCAACTGGGGGTTTCTCAGTTGTATCCCTGGGCCTTCATCCCAAGCAAAAATCTCGTGGTTGGCTGCAGGTCCACTTCGCGGACAGACACTCGATCGGTACAGGTGGTAAAGCGTCGCCGCGGCGGCGGCCACTCTGCCATCCAAAATAGGTGAACCGGTCTGATCGAAGATGGCGTGGATCTTGGTCAGCCCCGAGTTAAATGCTGGAACGGATTTAATGGTGATACCGGATAGCCGATTGGCGCCGTCCAGTCGCAGCAGTTCCTCGACACTGTGCAGATACTTCAGCAGTTCACCGCTGTTTGCCAGTTCCGTCAGGAATGAGACAGACGCAGGTTTGAGAACACCTCCCCATTTGAGGATCTCTTCGCATACGGTATACGCCGATTTCACGTCATTGCTTGCTGACGCAAGGCGTAGGCGTTCACGGAATGCCCGGAGGATAGCGCTCACCTTGTCCCACTCCCCCGCCCACTGATAAGCCTGCTGGGCACCCTCGATACCTACGACCTTTTTGTTCAGCCCTCCTTTTACATACTTGCTGCGAGCAAAACGCAGGTCGATGGGCAAGCCAGGCAGGGTCACCGCCATCCATGAGACAAAACCCTGCACATCATCAGACTTCAAAAATTCATCACGATTCATCCATTGCTCCGAGTCGTTTCTGCAAGAGGCACTCGCCAGTGAACAATAATTTTAATCCTGCGTTGCAAACATCCGCCGAATCTGCGCCACCACCTGCATCGTCGCTTCTTCCAGGCTCCCTTCGTTGCGACACAACACCCATCCTTGTTCCGCAGCCACGCGCTCGAACGCCTCGGTACACGCCACATGTTCATCGAACGCATGCATCACCGTGCTGCGCAATCCACTGTTGCGTGCCGTCGCCCTGGCCCAGGAAATCTCCGGCGCCGTGACAACCCCCACATGCACATCCGGCACCCGCACATTGCGCTCGATGTTCATCTGCAAGATCTCGGCAAACGGCACCAACCGGCGAAACGCGGCATCGGACGGATACCAGCGATCGATCAGGATGATGCTGCCAGCCGGCTGCTGAGGCAGCACCTGCTGCGAGATCCAGGCGCGGCTATCGGCCAGGCGCTGACAAACCCGCAGTTCCAGTTCACGACAAGGGTCCCTGACGAACTGGTTTACCAGCGCCATGGTTTCTGCCCGGTAGGGATCGCGGTTTCTCTCGCTGATGCGAATCACCATCCTGTTGTCTGCCCGCAGCACCTGGGTGACGGTCTCCAGCAAGGTGGTCTTGCCGGTACCCTTGGGCCCATCCAGCGAAATGAACAGCGATCGACTCATGTTTAAGGCAACACTCGGGCAGGCATGGCAAAGCACTTAAGGTAAAAGGTTGCGCCGCTACATCAGGCAGTAATACTCGCTGACCTCGGCGACGATATGGCGTGCGGTATTGTACAGCCTGGCTTGCGGCGTCAATGCCATGGAGCGTGCCTCGAGCACATAACGTTGGCCAGCCTGGAAATGCGGGTATTGCAGGGTCAGGTAACACTGGCGCACGGTCGTACCGCCCATCAGGTCCATGCCGCCGCCACCGTTTGCCTCGTAATCGAAGCGAACTACCAGTTCATGGCTGCCGGGGCTGACCTGGAAGAAACGACCTTCGCTCAGACGCTGTCGGTCCAGGCGTTCGGCCAGCAGCACGCGGTCGTTGGGGAACGGCATCGACAAGTCGACCCAGGCCATCTGCGGGTCGGCGGCGGGCATGGGCGCCTGGCACGCGGGCGTCGCGCTGATGGCGAGCAACAACAGCATCAACCTGCGCATGATCAGCACCCCTGCGCTCGGCGCGTCTGGCTCAACCACAGCTTCAGTCTAGTTGAGCCATTCCCGCCCTCCTCCTACGCCTTCGACTTGCGCCGACGCAGCCACAGCCAGGCCAGACCGGCCAAGACCACCAAGCCGGCCGGCAGCACCTGCGCCTTGTAGGGCCGCAGCGTGGTGCGCGCCTGGTCCAGTGATTCGGTCAGGTAACGCTTGTTGGCCTGGTCGAACCTGGGCTGTTCGCACTGTTTGCCGAAATCTTCCGCCCACATCACGAAAGGCCCTTGCTGGACATAACGTTTGTACAGGGCGATTTCCTGGTCGCTGCCCGCCACCCAGCCTGCCGCCGTGCACAGCACCGCCGCGAAGGCCTGGCTGCTGTGGGGCAACTGGTCCGCGGCCTGGCTGGCCAGGTCGGCGGCGATATAACGGTAGTGGTAACGCGCGTCAGGCTTGGCTGCGCTCGCCAGTTGACGCTGCAGCTCGCCCGGGCCAATGAAAGGTCCTGGCTTTAGTTCGGCGCTACCGAGGCTGTAGCTGCCGCCCAGCCAGGCATAGTCCGGTGCCATTTCGTAACCGAGAATCTCCATGCCCGCCGTGCGCGCCAGGGTTGCCGCCGCGTACAGCGCTTCGGCGCGGCCAGTGGCGGTCCAGCGCGAGTTGGCGTCCTGGCGGTTCTGACCATAAGCCTTGGCGTCGGCTTGCAACTGCGGCGTGGCGAAATACCCGGGTGCTTCGTCGTAGCGTCCTTCACGCAGCAAGCGCCGGCCCAGCAGTTCGCGCAACTGGGTCGCCACCGGCCGGGGGACGTAGCCACCCTCCTCGGCTTGCGCCAGCGGCGCGGCCGGCACCTGGGCATCGACGTAGCCCTTGAGCTCGTCGACAGTCAACACACGCTCGGCAACGTTCGCCGCATCCTGCCAGTAGATGTCCTGGCTGCGGTACAGCAAGTCGAACGCTTGCAGGTAGTCGCCGCGCTCCAGCGCCAGAATCGCGCCCTCGCCCTCGACCCGGCAACCGGGCTTGAGGCTTTCGTAGTCCCACGCAGGGGTTTGTCGCGCGCCCCACGACTCTTCACGGGGGAACGCCGCGGCAGCCTTGGCATAGGCCGCCGCGGCCTGGGCCTTGTCGCCCTCGCGCAAGGCCAGTTTGGCCCGTAGCCACCAGGCCAGGCCGGTGTCGCCTGCCTGTTGCAGGTAGTCCTTGGCCGCCGCGAAGTCACCCTGCTGGTAGCTCAGCGCCGCCAACCGGTCGGCATCGTCCAGCGGTTCGCCGACACTGGCCCGCAGCAAGGCGGGCAAGCGCTGTTCCTGGGGTGGTTGCTGGCGGTCGTAATCCCAGCCGATATGGCTGAGCAGGTAGGCGGTCAGCAGCTTGCGCGGCAGCGGTTGCTGCAACTGCACCTTCAGTTGCTCATCGGGCATGGCCACCAGTTCGTCGGCCAGTTGCCGCAATGAGCTGTAGCCGCTGCCCGAGCCCAGGCGGCTCTGGTTGGCGTACAACTGCACGGCGCTGTTCCAGTCGCCGGCCAGCTTGGCCAGGCGGGCTTCCTCGCCGAGGCTGGCAACGCCCAGCTCCAGCGGGTCGCTGAACCCCTCGGCGCTGAGCGCCCGGGCCTGCTGGAACGCTTGCCGGGCCTGGGCTTGAAGCGTCTGCGCGGCATCGCCGGCCGCCTCGCTCTGGGCGGCCAGGGCGCGTCCCCGTGAATACGCCGCCCAGGTACTGCGCAGCTTGCGTTGCTCGGCGGGCAAGGCCAGCACCTGGGCGAAATAATCCGCCGCCAGGCCATGCTCGTCGGTGTCGAAGGCTACCGCGCCCGCCAGGTACAGGCGCAGCTCAACGGGTAGATCGACGCCCTGCTCCATTACCTGTCGAGGGTCGTGCAGGCTACGCAACTGCGCGACTTTCGCCTGCAGCGGCGCTGGCAGCTCGCTGGCCTCGGCCTGGCTGCGTTGCTCGCGATAAGGCCGTGCGTTGTCGTCACTGTCCCAGTACGGGGTCAGGGTGATGTCGGTGGTGGGTTTGAGCCCCGCCACCTGCTGGCCAAGGCGGTTGACTTCGAAGGCAAAGTTGCCTTCTGGCAACTCGGCCAGGGTTTGCGCGCGGTCACCCAGCAACTGCATCGGGAAGTCGGGGCCGCAGGCCAGCGCTGCGCCGGCAGGCAGGCTCAGGGACAGCGCCAGCAGGCGCCGGGGCCAGTTAGGGGTAGACATTCCACGCTCCTTGATCGATGCCATGGCAGCGTGCCCAGCCAAGGGCGCGCCGGCCGCCAGCGGCGACGCGCGCGCTGGACTGGCGGTTGAAAAACAGATGTTCGCGGGACTGCTGCAGGCGGTAGCCGTTCACGGCGTCCGCGGTGTCGCACAGCTCGACGGCAAGGGCCACCTGGGCGGGCAACGGCAAGTCGAGGTTGCCGACGTTGGCCAGGCTGATGTCGTACAGCCCCGCCTGCTCCGACAGCTCGACCCGCCACTGGCTGGCGAGCACTTCGCCGCGCGCCACCGCCTTGAGGGTGGTCAGGCTCCAGGCGCGGCGGTCGCCGGGCAGCGGCAGACGGAACCAGATCAGCCCGGCCAGGTGGGCAGGTGGCTGGTTGCGCAGTTGCCGCCCCAAGTCGACCAACTGCTGCGGATCGGCCAGCAGCTCGTGGCGCTCGCCGGCACGGTTCAAGGGGACTTCGCTTTCCACCACCGGCGCGCCACCGCTGTCAGGCAGCAGCGCAACGCCATAGGCGGGCAAGGCCAGGTAGAAGGGTTTGTCGCTGACGCGGCTCCAGCGTTTGGCCCATTGCCTGGCCTGAATCGGATCGAACAGGCCACGGCGCGGGTCGCTGACCGCGTGTACCTGCAGCACGCTGCTGTCCACCGCCTGCAACAGCGCCGCCAGGTGCGGGCTGGAGAGCCAGGCTGGCAAGGCGGTGATGCTGAGTTTCATCGCGGGCGGCAGTTGTTCGCGCAGGTTCACGAGGAAGGCGGTATACCCAGGCAAGCGGGCGCTGGCGCTGTCATGGTCGATCTCCAGCCCCTCTGGGATCACGCCGGCGGCTTGCCAGTCCGCCAGCAGCCGAGCGATCTGGGCTTGGGCGGCCTGCAGGTCAAGCGCGGGAAGCTGGCCGTCCAGGCGCACCACCGCGATCAGCGGGCGGCCATCAGCCTTGAGCCGGGGCAGGTCGACCAGCGCCCTGCTCCACCCCGCCTTGGGCTGGGCCTGCAGCGCCAGCACCCTGAGGGTCGAGAAATCCGCCCGGCTGTCGGCCAGGGCCTGGGCGTGGGCCGGGCGCCATTGGCGCTGCCAGATATACAGTTGCTGGTCCAGGGGCGGCGCGGGGGCCGGCTGGCAGCCGGCGAGCGCGGCGAAAACGAAACAGCCGAGCAGGCGGCGCACGGGCGACTTGGTGGGCATACAGTCCTTTGTCTGGCGCGGTTGGGCGCCGTTGCGAGGGGGCGATAGTACCTCAACGCAGCACCCGGCGAACACATCGCGACTAGGCTCAGGCCGGCCGACTCAGCAACAGGTAGATGACGTTGCGGTATGGGTCGTAATAAAGGCAGGTGTGCGGCGATGCGCCCTGGGGTATGAACGCCCTCATCTGCTCACGGGAGCGCACCACCAGGTTCCAGTCCATGAAAGCCTCCATGTAGCCGCGCCCCCAGTTGTCGATGGTGAAGTTGGCGATCAGCAGCTTTCCCCCTGGGTTGAGCTTGGCCATCAGCCAGGCCGTGAGCTGACTTGCCTGGCTGCTGGTGAGGTAGTCATAAATGCCGATGCTGTAGATGAAGTCGAAACCGCTGTGCTCATCTCGCGCGGGCAGTTGCTTGAGGTTGCAGTGCCATGGCGTGATCTCGGGGGCGCCTCGCCTGGCCTCGTCCAGGGTCTGCGGATCGTTGTCGAGCGCGACAAAACGGCTGATACGCGCCCGGGTCGTAAGTTCGAGCAACTCCAGTTCGCGGCAGTGGCCGCAGGCAACGCTGAGGATGGACAGGGCCTGCTGTCGACGCGCGATCTGTTCGATCAGGCCGGCGATGTGCACGCGCCGCCAGCGCACGCTGAGCGCATTCGGGCTGGCGGTCACGACGTCGAAGATGCGTTTGCCCAACGCGCTGGCATCGGCCGGCGGCTGTTGGTAGTAGGCAAATCCAGCATCACCGCGTCGCCCGGATAACCCCTGGGCTTGTCGTAGGCCCGCGAGGTGTAGGGGTCTTCCTTGAGCAGTTGGAAAATAGGGTGCTGGCGGCAATGGTCGATCACGGTTTCCCGCCAGAGTGTGTCGCAAAGCCCCTGTCGGTACTCGGTCAACAATTCGTTCAAACAGTTGATGGCATGCAGGTGATCGCCGTTGGCGATGTCATCCTGGAAGTTATCGAGCGCCTTGTCGAAACCTTTCATGGTCGACCTCCGCTGGGCTGCAGGTTCGAATCGCCAGCCACTTCAGCGTAGTCGAGACAGCTGCCCTCGTGCCCATCCAACGCAGGTAGTACATTTGTACTCCGGCGCTGCACACCTGGAGTGAACAGCCCCGCCTGGCAGCGTGGGCTACGATCCGCCGCGAAGCCTTGCTGAGCTCAAAAAACACTCATGGCTGATGGACCGTATTTGCACAACACCACACTAGCTCCTGGCGCACATCTGCGCGGCATCGAGCAAGCGCCCATGGTCGTACCAGGCGTTGCGCTGGTACGCCGAGTACGGGTGCTGGCCACCAGTGGCGCTGACCTTGACCAGGCCGTCGGCCTTGTTCGGGTCGGTGCTGGCAACATACAGCTCCAGGGTATCCTGGCCCTGCACCAGGAAGGTCTGTACCGAGTCTGGCAACTCACTCTTCACGCAACCTAGGTATTGCGACGGGCTTTGCGTCGTGGCGCCGAAGGTGTTGTCGTGGCCTGCGCGTATATCCGGGTCATGCGCGCAACCGGCCAGTAGCGCGCTGGCGGCCAGTGCCAGGCCTGTCATCGAGCGTTTCATGAAACCTCCGATCCCCCACGGCAAGCGCAGGACCGATATCAACCTTTTTAATAGTTAGCTCACGATTGCAAAGACTAGCCTCTGCGCGCACGGCCCGTTAGGCCAGTTGGTTATGGGGCAAAGCCTGCTCGGAGGCACTTGCTACAGGCAGGTGCCTGCCCCAACAAGTCTCAGGCGGCATAGGGTCGAATGTTTTTCATGGGAATAGCAGTGAGAAAGGATACTTCCGCATCATCTTTCGGACCGTGATTCAACGCAATCACACTCGATTCTTCAATGCTCAAGCCATCAAGAAGCAATGAGAACTCCATATTTTTTGTCCGCCCCTCCGGCAATGGTTCAAGACCATTCTTACCGACTCTAAATTCATAGAGTTCGATTGATATTTCATACAGTGGCGCACCTGCACTTTGACCACCCGCCTCAGTATTTATGGCCGTGGACACCCAGACCGTGGTTTTGTCTTTTGTGTACTTTATATAAGTCGACAAGTCGCCAAGCTTGGGCTTTTCACCCCACTTGTTTACGTTTTCAACGACATGCCTAGGTAGGCCAGATGTGTCTCTTTTTCCGACAAAAACACTTGTAAGTTGCCTGGCCATCTTGGCATCCAAGGGCACCCAGGCCTTAAACCCCTCTGGAGAAGTCTTGTTCAAGACCTCATAGCTTCTGTTGTCGGCCCTGAACAGGGTAAATCGAGTTCTCGCGGACACGCTCGAAGCTTTTACCGTCCCACTGGATTCGGGCTTAGAAGCTAAAGGCTGCACAGTATCTGCCGAGACACCAGCGCTTATATTGGGACCTTGACCAATGGCTGCCGGTATGGGTGCGGTACCTGCTTGGCCTTTTTGTACAGCAGCTGCGGGCCGCGAGGGCGCCTGTCGAGCGAGTGGTGTTGAAACAGGGGCAGAAAAGAGCTTTCTGCGCTGCGCAACCGTCATGGGTTCCTGACCGTCATCCGGCGACAACCCATCGACATCAAACAACGTCATCGGATTGTTCCGGACCATCCGATACAAATTTAGCCCGTCCACCGTCCCGGCTGGGTCCGCGCACAACCATCGGCCGGCCCACGGTTGGTAATAACGATGACCGTAGTAATACAACCCAGTTGTGTCTCGTTCCTTGCCTGAGTAGCGAATGGTCTTGTAGCTCGCCTCCACCTGGTTGCGCGCCGACCACACCGCCGTGCCGCCGTAAGGATAGTATTCTTCCTTGCTGATTACGTTGCCCGTAGTATCCACCTCCAGGCCACTACTGCCCATCAAGTTTTCATAACTGTAACGGACCTGATTGTTAGTAATACCCCCCGGTAATCCGTGCACCCAGTGCAACACCCTCACTTGCGCACTACCCGCATCGCCCACGGTGACAACCTGCAGGTTTTCCGTTGGCGTATTGTCGTGTGCGGTCGTCCTCAGCTCCAGCCCCGGCAGGTACAGCGCGCGTTGCGTCTGCATAACGCCGAGGCTCTGCTGTCGGCTAACCTTGAGTAGGCGTTGTCCGTTGGCGCGATAGCGATAGCATTCGCTATCATCAGCCTGCCCCGGACGCACTACTGGTGTTACCTGTTGCAACTCTCCACGCAACGTCCAGGCCAGGGTTTGCCCCGGTTGCAATTGGCACTGATGGCCACCGGCATCGAACAACGCCTCGACCTCCGACGGACTGCCTGCGAGGGTGCTCAGCACCGCCCGGTTGCTACGCTCACTGACCATCATGTCGATGGAATAGCTGTTGCCTGCCACTGGCGAACTGTGACGGATCTGCGTCAGATTGCCACCGATGTCATAGCTATAGGCGCGGGTGTAGGTGGTATAGGCCGCCGTGTCAGGTGGCAGGGGAATGGTGGTGTGTGGCAAACGGCTCCCATGCCGTGCGCCGTTGGCCATCTCGCGTCCAGTGGCGCTGGCCAGCTGGTACAGAGTGTCGTAAACGTAGGTGTTCTTTGGCACCACTTCCTGGTTGCGCCAGAATCGAGTGGCCTCTGCATCATTGCTGACATGCAACACATTGCCGACCGGGTCATAGGCATAACGCAGGTCCTGTAGCACCTTGGCCGGCGCTGCCAAGTGGTCGCTGCGGATCGCAACCAGGCGTTGGGTGCGCGGTGCATAGGTGTAGGTGGTGACCACGCCATTGCCATGCACCTCGCGCAGCTTCTGCCCGGCAGCGCTGTAGCCCAGGGAACTCACGATCGCCTGTTCGGCGCCGTCCTTGATGGTCAGCCAACTTGCCGAGTGCTGGCCTGCCAGGTTGTAGCGCAGGCGTTGGCGATGCCCTGCGGCATCGGTGCTAGCCAGTACCACGCCAGTGGCGTCACCTTCGGTGAGCGTGGTGTAGGTGTCGGAGGCCAGCAGGGTATCCCAGACGGTGCTGTCCTTTCCCTGCCAGTCGGCCAGCGTCTCTGGGTTGTCGCCATCCTTGAGCAAGCGTCGGCTCATTGACAGCGCAGCTCCTGTCAGGGCCAGGCTGTCGGTGGTTTGCAGGCCAGCGGTGTCGTAGTGGCAAATAGGCTGGCCTGCGACGTTGCGCTGCTTGTGCGCCTCGCTGTGGGTACCGTACAGCTGGCGCTCGGTGATGCGTGCTGGCGCGGCGCTGATTTGTTCTTTGATGGCAATGAGTCGACCTGCCTGCACTGGTGGCTCGTACTCGAATGTGCGGGTGACCGCCGCCGCGCGATCATCCTGCATCACTGCATCGGTGCGGATGTTGATCACGTTGAACAGCGGGCGTCCCGCCGTGTCATTCAAGGCCAGCGTGGTGCCGGCATCGACGCTTTGACGGCGCAAATCGTTGCCTTGCAGGTCGGTCGCGTGCGTGAAATTGCTCAGGCCCGTTTTCTGCAGACGGGGGTCGACACTGCGGTTGAGCAAGCCCCGGGCGTCGTAGCTGTGGCGGGTAATGCGCGCCTCGGCCGCCAGCAAGGTATCGGGGTGGCGGTGGTAGGCGATATCCCGTACGGATAGGCCACGGTTGTCTGACACCCTGATCGCGGGGGTGTTGTGGAAGACGTCTGCGCTCACTGCATGCTCCCTGCTGCTCTCGGCCCGGCCAGGCTGCAAGGACTATAGGCCGGGATTTTCATTCCTGCGCGGTAGTGGAGTTGGCCGGCAATGGATGGCGCCGGCTGTGCCGGCGCCTACAGGGCCAGATCATCAGTCGTCAGAATTGATATGTTTATTTTCACTGTATTGATTTGTGAAATTAAACGTGTCATTTTGCGTTTCACCGATGCCACCGCTGGCTACGCCAGCTGGCCGGTACCGCCCTACCCACCGGAGTCGAAAACATGAACAAGACCGGACTTCCCCTCGCGCTGGCACTCTGTGCCCTGAGCGCATTCGCCCAGGCCGAACAGGACAGCCTGCGCATCGGCATCGAGGCCGCCTACCCGCCCTTCTCCTACCGCACCCCCGCCGGCGAGCTGGCCGGCTTCGACTACGACATCGGCAATGCCCTGTGCGCGCAGATGCAGGTGAAATGCCAGTGGGTGATCCAGGAGTTCGACGGCATGATCCCGTCGTTGAAAGTGCGCAAGATCGACGCCGTGCTGTCGTCGATGTCGATCACCGAAGATCGGCTCAAGTCAGTGGACTTCACCGACCGCTACTACCACACCCCCGGCAAGTTCGCGATGAAGGCCGGCAGCCAGTTGCACAACCCGGCCGTGGAGCTCAAGGGCAAGCGGGTCGGGGTACAGCGCGCCTCCACCTACGACCGCTTCGCCACCGAGCAGCTTGAGCCGGCCGGCGTCGAGATCGTCCGCTACGCGGCGCAAAACGAGGCCTTCCTCGACCTGACCGCCGGGCGCCTGGATGCCACCCTGGCCGACAGCGTCAATACCGAGGAAAGCTTCATCAAGACCGCCGCCGGCCAAGGTTTCGCCCTGGTCGGGCCGGACATCAACGACCCGCGGTATTTCGGCCGTGGCGCCGGCATCGCCGTGCGCAAGGGCGATAGCGTCAACCTGGCACGCTTTAACGCCGCGATCGCCGCGATCCGCGCCAACGGCACCTACCAGCAGGTGCAGAGCAAGTACTTCCCGTTCGATATCTACGGTCAATAAAGGGTGCCCATCATGCTGCATGGCTATGGATCGAGCATCCTCGATGGCGCGTGGCTGAGTATCAACCTGGCCCTGCTGGCGATGGCCGTGGCCATCGGCCTGGGCCTGTTCGGCGCGCTGTGTCGGCTGTCGCCGCTGCGCTGGCTGGCGGCCCTGGGCGAGGTCTACACCACGGTGGTGCGCGGCATTCCCGACCTGGTGCTGATCCTGCTGGTGTTCTACGGCGGCCAGGACCTGGTCAACCGCCTCGCGCTGGCCCTGGGCTACCAGCAGTACATCGACATCAACCCATTCATCGCCGGGGTCTGCACCATGGGCTTCATCTTCGGCGCCTACCTTTCGGAAACCTTCCGCGGTGCGTTCCTGGCCCTGCCCGCGGGCCAGGCCGAGGCCGGCGCCGCCTATGGCATGGCGCCCTGGCAGGTGTTCTGGCGCATCAGTCTGCCGCAAATGGTGCGCCTGGCGCTGCCGGGGTTCACCAACAACTGGCTGGTGCTGACCAAGTCGACCGCGCTGATCTCGGTGATCGGTCTGCAGGACATGATGTTCAAGGCCAAGAACGCCGCCGATGCGACTCACCAGCCGTTCACCTTCTTCCTCGCCGTGGCGGCGCTGTACCTGCTGCTGACCAGTGTCTCGCTGCTGCTGTTGAAGGGCGTGGAAAAACGTTACTCGGTGGGCCTCAAGCCTGCCGAGCTGTAAGGAGCCCGCGATGATGCTCGACTACTTGCTGATCTGGCAGAACCTGCCGCTGTACCTCAATGGCATCGCCCTGACCCTCAAGGTGCTGCTGGTGTCCCTGGCCTGCGGCCTGGCCCTGGCGATCCCGCTGGCGCTGCTGCGGGTCTCGCGCAACTGCCTGCTGCGCGCGCCGGCGTGGCTCTACACCTATGTGATCCGCGGCACGCCGATGCTGGTGCAGTTGTTCCTGATCTACTACGGCCTGGCCCAGTTCGAAGCCGTGCGCCAAAGCGTGCTGTGGCCGTACCTGTCCAGCGCGACCTTCTGCACCTGCCTGGCCTTCGCCCTCAACACCAGTGCCTACAGCGCCGAGCTGCTGGCTGGCAGCCTGCGCGCCACGCCGCGCGGCGAGCTGGAGGCGGCGCGGGCGGTGGGCATGTCGCGCCTGACACTGTACCGGCGCATCCTGCTGCCCTCGGCGCTGCGCCGGGTCCTGCCGCAATACAGCAACGAGGTGCTGATGATGCTGCAGACCACCAGCCTGGCCTCGATCGTCACCCTGGTGGACATCACCGGCGCGGCCAAGACCTTCAACGCCCGTTATTACCTGCCCTTCGAGGCGTTCATCACCGCCGGGCTGATCTACCTGGCCCTGACCTTCATGCTGGTGCGCCTGTTCAAGCTGGCCGAGCGCCGCTGGCTGGCCTACCTGGCCCCGCGCAAGCACTAAGGAGCGTTCATGCAGCAAATAGACCACCTGTTGCCCTGGAGCGCCTGCGGCACCCAGCGCACCCTGCGCGTGCTGCGCTTTGGCTGCGGCCCTCGCAAGGCCTATATCCAGGCCTCGCTGCACGCCGACGAACTACCTGGCATGCGCGTGGCCATCGAGCTCAAGCGCCGGTTGCTCGAGCTCGAAGCCCAGGGCCGTCTGACCGGTACCCTCGAACTGGTGCCGCTGGCCAATCCGATCGGCATCGGCCAGATGTTCCAGGCCACCCACCAAGGGCGTTTCGAATTCAACAGCGGCAAGAACTTCAACCGCGATTTCCCGGCGCTGACCGAGGTCCTGGCAGCCCGCCTGGAGGGCCAGTTGGGCCACGATGGCGGGCACAACACCGAGGTCATCCGCCAGGCCATGCTGCAGAGCCTGGACGAGTTGCCGCCGGCCCAGTCCGAACTGGACGGTTTGCGCCGCCTGCTGCTGCGCCATGCCTGCGACGCCGATCTGGTGCTCGACCTGCACTGCGACTTCGAGTCGGTGATGCTGCTCTACGCCATGCCGCAGCACTGGCCGCGACTGCGCGGCCTGGCCGCGCGCCTGGGCGCCGAAGCCGCGCTGCTGGCCGAAGACGCCGGTGGCGATGCCTTCGATGAGGCCTGTGCGCTGCCCTGGCTGCGCCTGCGTGAGTACTTCCCCGAAGCCGAGATACCGCTGGCCTGCGTGGCCACCACCGTGGAGCTGCGCGGCATGGCCGATACCGAACGCGAGCGGTGCCAGGCCAGCGCCGAGCACATTATTGGCTACCTCGCCGAGCAAGGCCTGATCAGCGGTCGCTGGCCGGCGGCGCCCGAGCAGTGCTGCCAGGCCACGCCGTTCGCCGGCGCCCAGTATGCCTATGCCGAGCACCCCGGGGTGGTGAGCTACCTGCAACCGCTGGGTGCCCAGGTACGGGTTGGCGACCCGCTGTTCGAGGTCATCGACCCGCTCAGCGACCGCCACAGCGTGGTGCGAGCCAGCACCGACGGCGTGCTTTATGCCCGTGAGCGCCTGCGCTTCGCCCAGCCCGGCCTGTGGCTGGCCAAGGTCGCCGGTAACACCCCCATTCGCCAGGGTCGCTTGTTCAGCGACTGACAACCGTGAGTAGCCAAAGATGACCAAACTGCACGTACACGACCTGCATAAAAGCTATGGCGCGCATCAGGTGCTCAAAGGGGTTTCCCTGCAGGCCGGCGCCGGCGATGTGATCAGCATCATCGGTTCCAGCGGCTCGGGCAAGAGCACCTTCCTGCGCTGCATCAACCTGCTCGAGCAACCCAGCGCCGGGCAGATCCTGGTCAATGGCGAACAGCTCAAGCTGCGCCAATGCCCGCGCGGCGGCCTGCGCGCCGCCGACCCTCGGCAATTGCAGCGCCTGCGCGCGCGCCTGAGCATGGTGTTCCAGCATTTCAACCTGTGGTCGCACATGAGTGCCCTGGAAAACGTCATGGAGGCCCCGGTGCAGGTACTGGGTAGCAACCGCAAGGATGCCCGTGACAAGGCCGAGCATTATCTGGACAAGGTCGGCGTCGGCCATCGCCGCGACGCCTATCCAGCGCATATGTCCGGCGGCGAGCAGCAGCGCGTGGCGATCGCCCGGGCGCTGGCCATGGAGCCGGAGGTGATGCTGTTCGACGAGCCCACTTCGGCCCTCGACCCGGAACTGGTCGGCGATGTGCTCAAGGTCATGCAGGACTTGGCCCGGGAGGGCCGCACCATGGTCGTGGTCACCCACGAAATGGGCTTTGCCCGGGAAGTCTCCAACCAGTTGCTGTTCCTCCACCAGGGCGTCGTCGAGGAGCACGGCCACCCACGGGAGGTGCTGGTCCGGCCGCGGTCCGAGCGCTTGCGCCAGTTCCTCGCCGGCAGCCTCAAGTAAGGTGCGTGGCGCTGCCTGGCAGGCCGCCACGCAGCGCCTTGGGATACACTGTCGGCCATCTTTCATGGAGCTTCGCAACGGATGTCCAGCCATTCGAAGAACACCACGGTCTACACCGCGCCGGTGATGCGCAAACTGTCCGAGAGCCTGGGCAACCTGCCACCGTCGTTGCGCAAGGTCGCCGACTACATCCTGCGCCACCCGCTCAAGGCCGCGACCTTGACCATCGAGGACATGGCTCAGGCCACCGCCACCTCGCCGGCGGCGGTCAATCGCCTGGCCAAGGCCCTCGACCTGGGCGGTTACAGCGGCATGAAGGCCGAGTTGGTGGCGACCTTGCAACAAATGGTCTCGCCAGTGGACAAGCTGCGCAACGAGCTGGCCCAGCGCCCAGGCGGCGAATTTGGCCTGCACGAGCAGATCCAGAGCGCCAGCAGCAACCTGGCGACCACCGCCAGCATCAACCAGGCCGAAGCCTTCGAAGCCTTCCTCGACACCTTGATCAACGCGCGCAAGGTCTATGTACTGGGCTTTGGCAACAGCGTCTACCTGGCCGGTCTGGCGGCCTCGACCCTGGTCCCGTTCTGCCGCGACGCCTGCGCCATCAGCATGGAGGGCGGCAACGAGAATGCCGCCTACCGGCTGGCGGCGATCGGCGAGGCCGATGTGCTGCTGTCGATTGCCCTGCCGCGCTACTCCCAGGACACCTTGCAACTGTCGCGCTTTGCCACGGAGCGCAAGGCCAAGGTCCTGGCGATCACCGACTCCCCGGCATCGCCCCTGGCACCTATCGCCCATCATGTGCTGTACGCGCCTGCCGATCATCCGGTGATGACCAGTTCCAACATGGCCGTGCTGGCCTTGATCGAAGGCTTGGTCGCAGGCGTCATGGCCCGTAACAAGGAGGCGGTCAGGCTGGCAACCGAGCTCACCGAAAGCGTGATGTCGTACCTGCACGTACCCGGCGGCAAAACGGCGAGAAAGTAAGCAGGATACGCGAAGTACGTATATTGTCGTGGCCCGCGCGCATATCCGGCTCATGCGCGACGCCAGCCAGCAGCGCGCTGGCGGCCAGTGCCTAGCACCGCGTGCACCTCTGACTAACTAATGTCCTGTCTCGTCAAATGAGAACGTATTTCCGAGACGGGACACTAGCGCCTGGGTTCATCAACGACGCAGTGCTTAAGGCGTCATTTCTTGAAGAAATCCTTGTTTCCACCCAGTAGCTTTGGCCTGTTCAATGCATTTATTTCTTTAATCTGGGTAAGCGCTTCTTTTCGGGTCTCATGTGAGAATGGAGAATCTTCGATGTGCTCTTTTACTGTCGCGTTGACCTGATTGACAGTCTTGCCGACGGAGGTCCCTGCCCAGACCGCCTGAGCAACCGTAATGGGAACAGCTGCACCAGGTATGGCGACTTTAGCTGCCATCAATACGGCATTTCCGGCCAACCCCACTGAAGCGCCAACACGCACCGTAGATTTCGTGGTTTCCATCATTTTATCTGCCGCTTCTTTCAGTTCGTCCATCCCTTCTGGCGTAACTGAGGCAACGGTGCGAAAACCTTTAACGGCCTGAGTAATGCTCACTGGAATGTTGTTAGCAACGTCTGACGCATACGCCTTGGTCAATTTTGTTTTATTCAGCTCATCTATGCTGCCGGTCTGGCTGAATTCCGCCAGGGCCGAAAGATCCTCTTTGTGCCGCACCAGTGAGTCATGTGCGGGCAACTCACCTTTGGCCAAATTTTTCGCAACCTCACCTCGGCCGGAAAGATTCTCTTTTACTTGGCCAAGGACAGTACGCTCATTCTGCCGCTTAGTTTGTGCCTTGTTAAATTCATGAATTCTTTGATTGCCAAACGTGTTGGTGGAGGACTGGACGGGTTCAGCTCGGGTTTGTGATTGCTTGTAGCCTTCATAGGCCAGCATGCCGACAGCCGCGGTTCCACTGGCTGCAGCCCGCCACATGAATCCATCATTATCATATCCAGACACGGGGTTATTCCTGACCATACGATAGAGGTTGAGCCCGTCTACGGTCCCTGCTGGGTCCGCACTGAGCCAACGCCCCGCCCAATGTTGGTAGTAGCGGTAACCGTAATAATAAAGCCCGCTTGCATCCTGTTCCTTGCCGGAGTAGCGCAGTGTCTTGTAGCTTGCCTCGACCTCACTGCGCGTGGCCCACACAGCGGTACCGCCATAGGGGAAATATTCCTCCTGACTGATCACCTGACCGTGTTCATCCAGCTCCAACGCGCTACTGCCCAACAGATCATCGAAGCTGTAGCGCGCCTGATCGTTGACAACGCCCTCTGGCTTGCCCCATGTCCAATGCAGCACCCTCACCTGCGCCCTGCCCGGCTGACCCACCGTGATTACCTGCAGGTTCTCAACGGGCTTGTCGTCACTGGTCGTGGCGTGCAGCTCCAGCCCCTCAAGGTAGAGCGTTCGCCGGGTTCGTTGGCCACTCGCGTTACTGTGCACGCTCACCTTGCTGATGCGTTGATTGTCACGGGTATAGCGATAGCTCTCGGCGTCATCGACACCCTCCTCACGGCGTATGGGCGTCACCTGCAACAAGGTCTGGCGTGGCGTCCAACGCAGCGTCTGGCCTGGCTGCAGCACGCATTGCTGGCCACCCGGCAGGAACAAGCCGTTCACCAGGGCCGGGTCTTCGGTCAACGCGCTGATGACGGCTCGGTTGCTGCTATCGCTGACGGTGAGGTCGAGGGTGTAACCATCACCGACTGCCGGGTTATGCCTAATTCGCGTCAGATTGCCTGCATTGTCGTAGTGGTAGCTACGTTCGTAACCGGTGTAGGCGCTACTGTCGGTGGGAATGGGCACGGTCGCCGGAGGCAGGGTGACGCCTTGCATGCCACGGCCAGCCATTTCCCGACCTTTGGCCCAGACCAGTTGATAGAGACTGTCGTAGCGATACAGTCGCTCGGGGAGCAGTTTCTGGTTATGCCAGAAGCGTGCGTGTTGCGCAGCGTCGCTGATGTTAAGCACGTTGCCAACTGGATCGTAAACGTAATGCAGTTCCTGCAGCACCTTGGCCCGCGCAGCCAGGCGTTCGCTGCGGATCGCGACCAGGCGTTGCGTGCGCGGTTGGTAGGCATAGGTCGTGGCCACGCCATTGCCATGCAGCTCGCGCATCTTTTGCCCAGCGGCGCTGTAGCTCACGGATTTCACGATGGCCTGCGCTGCCCCACCTTTGACGGTCAGCCAGCTTTGCGCTAGCTGGCCTGCCACGTTGTAGCGCAAGTGTTGGCGATGCCCAGCGGCATCGATGCTGCCCAGCGCCACGCCGGTGGCGTCGGTTTCGCTGAGCGTGGTGTAGGTGTCGGGGGCCAGCAGGGTCTCCCAGGCGGTACTGTCTCGCCCTTGCCAGTCGGCCACGGTGTCGGCGTTGTCGCCATCCTTCAGCAACCGTCGGCTCAGCGACAGTACAGCCCCTGTCAGTGCCACGTTGTCGAGGGTTTCCAACCCCGCCGTATCGTAGCGGCTGACGGGAAGGCCAGCGACATTGCGGTTCTTGTGCGTCTCGCTGTTGTTGGCGTAGAGCACGCGCTCGGTAATACGCGCTGGCGCGGCGGCGATCTGCTCCTGGATGGCGATGAGTCGACCAGCCTGTGCTGGCGGCTCGTACTCGAATGTCCGGTTGACCGCCTGGGCGCGATCATCCAGGGTCAGTGCCTCGTCGCCGCCTATATTGCTTACCTCGAACAACGGCCGGCCCGCCGTGTCAGTCAAGGCCAGCGTGGTGCCTGCGTCGACGCTTTGGCGGCGCAGGTCGTTACCTTGCAGGTCGGTGGTGTGAATGAAATTGCTCAGGCCTTTGTCGTGCAGACGTGGATCGGCACTGCTGCGCAGAAAACCTCGGGCGTCGCTGCTCTCACGCGTGATACGCGCCTGGCCTGCCAGCGGGGTATCGGGGTGGCGATGGAAAGTGATGTGCCGAACAGGCAGGCCACGGTTGTCCGACACGGTGACTGACGGTGTGTTGTGGAAGACCTGTGCGCTCACGGCTTTCTCCCTGCTGATCTCAGCTTGGCCAGGTAGCAAAGACTATAGATCAGGCCTTTCGGCTCAGGGTGGCAGAGCATCACGCAATGGCGAAGAGGTGGCCATGATCACGAGGAGTACATAAGTACTCCTTGCAATCAAACCGCACTTTGCGCGCACAAAAGAGGGCCGCATCGCGGCCCTCTCGCTGATATCGACACTCAGTGGTAAGCGTCCCCCGGCAACACCTTGCCGCGGAACACGTGGTAGCTCCAGAAGGTGTAGGCCAGGATGATCGGGATGATGAACAGCGCACCGATCAGCGCGAACAGCTGGCTGGTCAGCGGCGCCGCCGCCTGCCACAGGGTCAGCGCCGGTGGCACGATATTCGGCCAGATGCTGATCGCCAGCCCCAGGTAGCCCAGGAACACCAACCCGACCACGGCCATGAACGGCAAGTGCGAGTGACGCTTGCGCAGCGCTTTCTGGATCATCACCACCGCCACCACGGCCAGTACCGCGATCAACGCCGAGCGCAGCCAGTGGCTGGCACCGAACCAGCGCTGGGCGATGTCGTCATGCAGCCAGGCGGTCCAGGCGCAGATCACCACGATCACCGCGGCCAGGGCGTAGGTCAGCGGCCGGCTGTAATGGCGCATGCGCGCCTCGAGCATGCCATCGGTCTTGATCAGCAGCCAGGTGCTGCCCAGCAGCGCATAGGTGAGCAGCAGGCCGACACCGCAGAACAGCGGGAACGGTGCCAGCCAGTCCCAGCCGGAGCCGGCGAACTGGCGGTCGAGCACCGGGATGCCGGAGATGTAGGTGCCGATGGCCACGCCCTGGAAGAAGGTCGCCAGCACCGAGCCGCCGATGAACGCCTTGTCCCACCAGTGGCGCTTGTGCGCCTCGGCCTTGAAGCGGAACTCGAAGGCCACGCCGCGGAAGATCAGCCCGGCCAGCACCAGCACCAAGGGCAGGTACAGCGCCTCGAGGATCACCGAGTAGGCCAGCGGGAAGGCACCATACAGCGCCGCCGCGCCGAGCACCGCCCAGGTTTCGTTGCCGTCCCACACCGGGGCCACGGTGTTCATCATCACGTCGCGCTCGCGCGAGTCGCTGATCAGTGGGAAGAGAATCCCCAGGCCCAGGTCGAAACCGTCCATGATCACGTACATCATCAGGCCGAAGGCGATGATCACGCCCCAGATGATCGACAGGTCGATACCTTGAATCGTCATTGTTCAGCTCCTTCTCAGTCGGCGACGGACAGCGGGCGACGCGCGGTGGCCAGCGATTCCGGTTGTTCGGGGCTCGGCAGTTGCTCGTGCGCGACCGGGCCCTTGCGCACCAGGCGCATCATGTAGCCGATCCCCACGGTGAATACCGAGAAGTAGATGAGCACGAACAGCGCCAGGGTCAGGCTCATCTGCGCGGCGCTGTGGTTGGACGCGGCGTTGGTGGTGCGCAACATGCCGTAGACCACCCAGGGCTGGCGGCCCACTTCGGTGGTGAACCAGCCGGCCAGCAAGGCGATCAGCCCCGACGGCCCCATCAGCAGGGCGAACCAGAGGAACAGGCGATTGCGATACAGCGCGCCGTTGCGGCGCAGCACCAGGGCCAGCAGCGCACAGGCGAGCATCAGCATGCCCAGCCCGGCCATCACCCGGAAGCTCCAGAACACGATGGTCGAATTGGGCCGGTCTTCCTTGGCGAAGCTCTTGAGCGCCGGGATCTGCTTGTCCAGGCTATGGGTCAGGATCAGGCTGCCCAGGTATGGCACCTCGAGGCTGTAGCGGGTGGTCTCGGCGGCCATGTCCGGCAGGCCGAACAGCACCAGCGGCGACGCCTCGCCCGGTTTGTTCTCCCAGTGCCCTTCGATGGCGGCGATCTTCGCCGGCTGGTGCTCCAGGGTATTCAGGCCGTGGGCATCGCCGACCACCACCTGTACCGGGGTAGCGACCAGGATCATCCACATGCCCATCGACAGCATCTTGCGGATCTGCGGCGTGTTGCGCCCGCGCAGCAGGTGCCAGGCGGCGGAGGCCGAGACGAAGAACGCGGTGGAGAGGAACGCGGCCAGCGCCATATGGGCCAGGCGGTACGGGAACGACGGGTTGAAGACGATCTTGAACCAGTCCAGCGGCACCACCCGGCCATCGACGATCTCGATGCCCTGCGGGGTTTGCATCCAGCTGTTCGAGGACAGGATCCAGAACATCGAGATCAGCGTGCCGATAGCCACCATCACCGTGGCGAAGAAGTGCAGCTTGCGCCCGACACGGTCCCAGCCGAACAGCATCACGCCGAGGAAACCGGCCTCGAGGAAGAACGCGGTGAGCACCTCGTAGGTGAGCAGCGGCCCGGTGACGCTGCCGGCGAAGTCGGAGAAACGCGCCCAGTTGGTGCCGAACTCGTACGCCATGACCAGGCCCGAGACCACGCCCATGCCGAAGTTGACGGCGAAGATCTTCGACCAGAACTTGTACAGGTCCTTGTATACCGCATTGTGGGTTTTCAGCCAGCAACCTTCGAGCACGGCCAGGAAACTGGCCAGGCCGATGGTGATGGCCGGGAAAATGATGTGAAACGAGACCGTGAAGGCGAATTGAAGCCGCGCCAGGTCCAGCGCACCCAGATTCGACATGACAATATCCTTGTGGACAGGCGGCGCCCACGGGCGAGTTAAGCCCGGGGAGCCGCAGTCGATGAATGAAGGAAGTGAAGGCTCAGCCGGCGACGGCGTGGATCAGGCCGTCGGCTTGCGCCTTGGCCAGCTTGATCGCGACGAACTTGGAGGTCGGCGTGAAGGTGCGATCGCCGTAGCTTTCCAGCGGCACCAGCGGGTTGGTCTCCGGGTAGTAGGCCGCGGCCTGGCCCTCGGGAATGTCGTAGGCCACCAGGGTGAAGCCATTGACCCGGCGCTCCAGACCGTCTTCCCACAGCGACACCAGATCGACCTTTTCGCCTGGCTCGAAGCCCAGGCGGCGGATGTCCGCTTCGTTGGCGAACACCACTTCGCGCAGGCCGAACACCCCGCGGTAACGGTCGTCCAGGCCATACAAGGTGGTGTTGTACTGGTCGTGTGAGCGCAGGGTCTGCAGGATCAGGTCCGGCTTGTCGCCACGGGCCAGCACCGCCTCGTTTACCAGTTGCGCTGGCAGTTCAGTGGCGCTGAACTGGGCCTTGCCACTGGCGGTGTTCCACTCGCGCTCGGCGGCGGCGTTGCCCAAGTGGAAACCACCCGGGTGCTGCAAGCGGGTATTGAAGTCGGTGAAACCGGGGATAGTGTCGGCGATCAGGTCGCGGATACGCGCGTAGTCGGCCACGGTCCAGTCCCAGTCGATCGGCCGGTCGCCGAGGGTGGCCTTGGCCATGCCGGCGATGATCGCAGGTTCCGAGCGCAACAGCGGCGAGCGTGGTTTCAGCTGGCCGTGGGAAATGTGCACCATGCTGAAGGTATCTTCCACGGTGATGCCTTGCGGGCCTTCGGCCTGCAGGTCGATCTCGGTGCGGCCCAGGCAAGGCAGGATCAAGGCGTCGCGGCCGGTGACCAGGTGCGAGCGGTTGAGCTTGGTGGAGATGTGCACGGTCAGCTCGCAGTTGCGCAGCGCCGCATGGGTACGCGGGGTGTCCGGGGTGGCCTGGGCAAAGTTGCCGCCCAGGGCGATGAACACCTTGGCGCGCTTTTCTTCCATGGCCTGGATCGCCAGCACGGCGTTGTGGCCGTGGCCGCGCGGTGCGTCGATGGCGAAGCGCTTCTCGAGGTTGTCCAGCAACCAGGCAGGCGGCTTCTCGTCGATGCCCATGGTGCGATCGCCCTGCACGTTACTGTGGCCACGCACCGGCGACAGGCCGGCGCCAGGTCGGCCGACGTTGCCGCGCAGCAGTTGCAGGTTGACGATTTCCTGCACGGTCGGCACCGAATGGCGATGCTGGGTGACGCCCATGGCCCAGCACATGATCACCCGTTCGGCCTTGCGGTACATGCGCGCGGCCAGCTCGATCTCGGCCAGGCTCAGCCCGGACTGCTCGACGATATGTTCCCATGAGGTAGCGTCGACCTGGGCCAGGTAGGCGTCCATCCCGCTGGTGTGGGCCTTGATGAAGGCATGGTCGAACACCGCCGGCATGCCGTTGGCCTGGGCTTCGCGCTCCCACTGCAAGAGGAACTTGGCCATGCCGCGCAGCACTGCCATGTCGCCGCCCAGGGCCGGGCGGAAGTACGCGGTATTGGTGGGTTCGGAGCCGTTGCTGAGCATCTCGAACGGGTGTTGCGGGTGCTGGAAGCGCTCCAGGCCGCGCTCCTTGAGCGGGTTGAAACAGATCACCTGGGCGCCCCGCTCCACCGCTTCGCGCAGCGGTTCGAGCATGCGCGGGTGGTTGGTGCCGGGGTTCTGGCCGATGACGAAGATCGCGTCGGCTTCTTCCAGGTCATGGAACACCACGGTGCCTTTGCCCACGCCCAGGGTATCGCCCATGCCCAGGCCGCTGGCTTCGTGGCACATGTTCGAGCAGTCGGGGAAGTTGTTGGTGCCGAAGCTGCGCACGAACAGCTGGTACAGGTAGGCCGCCTCGTTGCTAGCTCGGCCAGAGGTGTAGAACTCGGCCTGGTCGGGCGAAGCCAGGCCGTTGAGGTGGCGGGCCACCAGGGCGAAGGCTTCGTCCCAGCTGATCTCGACATAGTGGTCGGTGCTGGCGTCGTAGCGCATCGGATGGGTCAGGCGGCCCTGGTATTCGAGCCAGTAGTCGCTTTGTTCGAGCAAGGCGCTGACGCTGTAACGGGCGAAGAAATCCGGGTCGACCGAACGACCGGTGGCTTCCCAGTTGACCGCCTTGGCGCCGTTTTCGCAGAACTTGACCATGCCGTTTTCGGGCGACTCGCCCCAGGCGCAGCCGGGGCAGTCGAAACCGCTGTTCTGGTTGGTCTTGAGCATCGCACGGACGTTCTTGACCGCATTCTCGCTGCCCAGCCAGGCCTTGGTCACGCTCATCAGCGCGCCCCAGCCGGCCGCCGGACCATTGTAACTTTTGATATGTTCTTCTTCGCTCATCAGGATCACCCTTGATCGATTCACGCGGGAGGGCCAGTTTGAAGTTTCACCGCATTCAACTAACTGGAACTTCGACACTGTCGACCGCTGCAGGCTATTTTTGCCAGGCGCAGGCGTCAAATCAAAAGTAATGACAGGTTGATCAGTATGCTCTATCACTGCGCAGTGATAGAGCGCGCCGATCAAACGGTCATTAATTGCAATTGGACGCTGCACTCTTATCTCTCTAGGCTAGGGTCGCGTTTATGGCGCCTGAACTTATCAACTTTCAGGTTTATATATGAACGTGCGGGTACTTCCATGATCGTCCACGCCAAACCCAACCTGCTCAATGTCCTCATTACCCTCAAGGGCTCGATTGCCCGGCGCATCGTCCGCCGCACCCTGATGGTCAGCGCCCTGGCCTCGTTGATCGTCCTGGTCGAAACCCTGCATCCAGCGTTCTATGCCAAGGTCAGCGCCACGCCGTTTACCCTGCTGGGGCTGTCGCTGTCGATCTTCATGAGCTTTCGCAACAACGCCTGTTACGACCGCTGGTGGGAGGGTCGCAAGGCCTGGGGCCAGGTGGTTATCGAAGTGCGTTCGTTCATCCGTGCCAGTTGCGTGGTCGCCGATGCCCACCAACGCCGGCAACTGTTGCAGGGCTTGTGCGGCTATGCCCATGCGCTCAATGCGCGGTTGCGCGGCGAGGATGAGTACAAGGCTGCGGCGGCCTGGGTTGCCGACGCCGCCAGCCTGCCGCCACACAACCTCAGTGATGGCATCCTGCAGGCGCTGGGCGCGCGTATTTCACGCCTGGCGCTAGAGGGGCAGATCAGCGAGTGGCGCTACATGACCCTGGAGCAGCGGCTCAAGGGCTTGTCCGAGGCCCAGGCGGCCTGCGAGCGGATCAAGGCCACGCCGTTGCCATTCCCCTATACCTTGCTGCTGCATCGCACCATCTACCTGTTCTGCGTGTTGTTGCCGTTCGCCATGGCCGAGCCGCTGGGCTGGTTGGCGCCGTTGTTCACGGCCATCGTCAGCTATACGTTCTTTGGCCTGGATGCGATCAGCGACGAGCTGGAGGAACCGTTCGGCCGGGATGAGAACGACTTGCCGCTGGATGCCATCGTGCGCACGGTGGAGCGCGATGTACTGAGCGCCCTGGGCAGCACCGAGCTACCGCCGTTGTTGCAGCCGGTTGATCATGTGTTGAGTTGAGTGCGCCTTGCGGCAAACCGTAGGAGCCAGCTTGCTGGCGAACCAGGCAACGCGCTGTCGGTTCGCCAGCAAGCTGGCTCCTACAAGCCCAGCCCATCAAACCCGATGAAATCCAGGATATCCCCCGCCGCGAAAGTCTCCCCCGCCGGCACCTCCAGCAAGCCATCGGCCTGCACCGCGCTGAGCAAGGTCGCCGAGCTCTGGTTCTCCAGCAACCGCGCCCGCCCGCCTTCGAGCCTGACCCGCAGGTATTCCTGGCGCTTGCCGGCCTTGGGCCAGGCAAAGCCGGCGACCACTGGCACGCGTGGCGGCGCCACCCGGGCAACGCCCATGCGCGCCAGTAAATACGGCCTTGCCAGCAACAGGAAGGTCACCAATGCCGACCCCGGATTGCCCGGCAGGCCGAGCAACGGCACGCTGCCCAACTGGGCAAAGGTGAACGGCTTGCCCGGCTTGATCGCCAGCTTCCACAGCTTCACCTCGCCAGTTTCACGCAGCAGCGCGCCGATACAATCGGCATCGCCCACCGACACCCCGGCGCTGCTGATGATCAGTTCGCAGTCCCTGGCCCCGGCCAGTACCGCGCGTACCTGCCGCGCATCGTCCGCGACCCGCCCCAGGTCCACCACCTCGCAACCCAGGCGTTCGAGCAAGGTGGCCAGCAGCACGCGGTTGCTGTCGAAAATCTGCCCTGGCTGCAGCACCGCGCCCGCTTGCGCCAGTTCGTCGCCGCTGGAAAGCAGCGCGACCCTGGGCCGGCGCAGCACCATGACCTGCGCGATGCCCTGGGCCGCCAACACCCCCAGGGCGACCGGCCGCAACAGCGTGCCCGCCGCCAGCAAAGGGGCGCCAGCGCGGATTTCGTTGCCCTGCCGGCGAATATTGTCGCCTCGGCGCAGCGCCGTCAGCGAAACTACCCGTCCTTGTTCATCGACCGAGCAGTTTTCCTGCAACTGCACGCAATCTGCACCGGCAGGCACCGGCGCGCCGGTAAAAACCCGGGCGCAACTACCCGCCCGCAGCGGCGCGGGGGCCTGGCCGGCGAATACCTGCTGGGAGACCGGCAAGGGCCCGGCGGCCAGATCGTCCAGGCGCAAGGCGTAGCCGTCCATGGCGCTGTTGTCCCAGGGCGGCAAGTCGAGCGCGGCCTGCAGGTCCTCGGCCAGCACACGCCCGTCAGCGTCGCCCACGGCGACCGACTCACGGGCAGTGAACGGCGCTGCGCGAGCCAGCCCGAGCAACTCGGCCAAGGCCTGCTCGACGCTCATCAGCGCGCTCATGAGCGCGGCCCGCAGAGGCTTGCGGCTTTCAGGTGGGGCACGAAGTTGCAGGGCCGGTGGCGGGCGTCGAGCTGCTCCACCAGGATGCCCTCCCAGGCGGTGCGGCATGCCCCGGTCGAACCCGGCAGGCAGCATACCAGGGTGCCGTTGGCCAGCCCGGCCAGGGCCCGACTCTGCACCGTCGAGGTGCCGATATCGAGGATCGACAGCGCGCGGAACAGCTCGCCGAAACCCTCGACCTGCTTGTCCAGCAGGCAGGTCACCGCTTCGGGAGTGCTGTCGCGCCCGGTAAAGCCGGTGCCACCGGTGATCAGCACCACCTGCACGCCTTCGTCGGCGATCCAGTTGGCCACCTGGGCACGGATCCGGTACAGGTCGTCCTTGAGCAACACCCGCGCCACCAGGCGATGGCCCATGTCCACCGCGCGGCTGGCCAGCAGTTCGCCGGAAGTGTCGGTTTCGAAAGTACGGGTATCGCTGACAGTCAATACGGCGATATTCAACGGAACAAATACGGCATCAGGTTTTACGCTCATGGCTAACCACACAGTGCTGGCGAATAATTCACTGAAACTAGAGCGGCTATTAACAGGCGTCCAATCGATAATATGTACCGGTCCATCAACAGGCTCTATCAAGGCTCATCATCAATCACCTCTATCAGTTCTTCGTTATTTCTCATTGGACGCTCTGGGCGCTTCACTTTACTTTCCATCGCCTTGAAACATGGTCGGCAACGCCATGTCCCGATTGCAACTTACCGGCAAGGCGTCACATGGATATCAAACAACTCAAGTTCCTGATCGCCCTGGACCAGACCCGGCACTTCGGCCAGGCCGCCGCGCTGTGCCATATCACCCAGCCAACGCTGTCGATGCGCCTGCGCAACCTGGAAGACGAACTCGGGCTGGTGCTGGTGACCCGTGGCCAGCGGTTCGAGGGATTTACCGAGGCCGGCGAACGTATCCTGGCCTGGACCCGCACCTTGCTGGCGGCCTATGACGGCCTGCTCGCCGAGGCCGCCAGTTGCCGTGGGCGCCTGGTCGGCAGCTTGCGCATCGGCATGGTGCCGCTGTCGAGCTTCAACCTGATGGGCCTGCTCAAGCCGTTGATCGAGTGCTACCCGCAATTGCAGGTCCAGCTGACCTCGTTGAGCTCCGAACAGGTGACCGATGGCCTGAGCCGTAACCAGCTGGACCTGGGCATCTGCTACCTCGACCGGATCAACCGCAACTACTTCGACGTCATCGAGTTGGGCGCCACGCGCATGGGCCTGCTCTACGACACCCGGCACTTTCGCTTCAGCTCGCCGAGCCTGGCCTGGGAAGCGTTGGAGCAACTGCCGCTGGGGCTGTTGTCCCAGGGCATGCACTACCGTCAATCGATCGACCTGAGCTTTCGCAGCCGTGGCCTGCACCCGCAATCGATCCTCGAGAGCGACTCGACCTACCAACTGATCCAGGGCGTCAGTGCCGGCCTGTGCTGCGCGATCATGCCCCTGGACCACGGCCTGGAAGGCCTGAGCGAGCATATTCGCATTTTGCCGATCAACGCTGCCGCCATCCATGCGCCGGTAGGCCTGTTGCTGCGCCGCAGCGAACCGCGCTCGGCCCTGGCCCAGCAGTGCTTCGCCGAGGCCCGCGCCCTGCTGTGCCCGGACCTCGCCCCCAGCCATACCCTGGAGACCCCATGAACGACACCCCTGCCCCAGCCAGCCCGCTGACCCACCTGGACAATCACGGCCACGCACACATGGTCGATGTCACCGACAAGGCCGACACCCGCCGCGAGGCCGTGGCCGAAGCCTGGGTGCGGATGAAGCCCGAGACCCTGGCCCTGATCAGTGCCGGCGGCCACCCCAAGGGGGATGTCTTCGCGGTGGCGCGCATCGCCGGGATCATGGCCGCCAAGCGCACCCACGAGCTGATCCCGCTGTGCCACCCGCTGCTGCTGACTGCGGTGACTGTCGAGCTCAAGGCGGTGGCGCCGGACTCGGTGCGGATCATCTCCACCTGCACCCTCAAGGGGGCTACCGGGGTCGAGATGGAGGCCTTGACCGCCGCCAGCGTGGCGGCGCTGACCCTGTACGACATGTGCAAGGCGGCGGACCGCAGCCTGCAGATCGACTGGCTGCGCCTGCTGCGCAAGTCGGGTGGGCGCTCGGGTTTGTACCAGCTGGAGGACGCCTGATGATCCGGGTGAACTACTTTGCCCGCTACCGCGAGTTGCTGGGCAGCGACGGCGAGGAGCTGCCCTGGGCGCCGGCCCTGGCCACCTTGCGCGACCTGCGCCAGATGCTGGTCGCGCGTGGCGAACCGTGGGCGGCAACCTTGGGCCAGGCCAACCTGATGAGTGCCCGCAACCAGGACCTGTGCAGCCTGGACGAGCCCTTGGTCGATGGCGACGACATTGCCTTTTTCCCACCGGTCACCGGCGGCTAGCGAGCCCCGTTGAGCTCGCCCCGGCGCAGGCTGTCGACGCTGTTGCCCAGGGCATCGCGGGCGTGCGGGTCGGCGCCACGGGCGGTCAGCGCCTGGAGCAGGTCGTCGCGCTTGAACAGCGCCGCGTACATGGCGGCGGTCTGCCCGCTGGCGTTGCGCTGGTCGGGGCTGCATGGGGCCTCGAGCAGGCGCCGGGCAATGCGCAGTTCGCCCTTGAAGATCGCCCCCATCAGCGCGGTGTTGCCGCGCAGGTCCTGGGCGCACGGATCGGCGCCAGCCTCCAGCAGTTGCTCCAGCGCTGCGCCCTGGCCATGGTAGGCGGCGAGGATCAGCCCGGTGTAGCCCTTGGCATCCTGCACGTCAAGGTTATAACCGGCCTGGATGAATTGCCCGAGCACGGCCTGGTCGCCCTGGCGTGCCGCCTCGAAGTAGTAGTCGCGCAGGCGTTGCTCGACCTGCGCGGCGTCCTCGGCCTGGGCCGTGGCGCCGAGCAAGGCGAACACGGCCGCGAGTATCCATTTGTACATGGCAGCCTCCTGGGTAGGAGCCAGCCTTGCTGGCGAACCAGGCAACCTGCAACCTGGCACCGACACAGCCGGCTCCTGCATGACAAGGTCAGTCCTGCAGCTTCGCCGCCAACTGCTGAACACGCTGCAGATCGGCCTTGGCCACCTTGGCCAAGCCTGTACCGTAGTCGGCATCGGCCTTGTAGAAGAACGACAGCATGATGTAGCGGCTCTGCTCGTCGGTGATCGCCAGTGCCCCACCGAGGCTGTTGATCAGGTCGGTCTGCTCCTTCTTGCTGTACGAGCGGAACAGCTCGCCGGTCTGCTTGAAGTTCTGCTCGCGCTGGATCTTGGCCTGTTGGGTGGTGCCGCTCAGCGGCGCCTGCGAGTAACGCGCGCTGGCCTGCTCTTCACGCGGCTGCAGGCGGCTCGGCTGGTAGTTGACGCCGCTGTTGGTGTGGCCGTTGTTCGCCGCGCCATCCTGGTTGATGGTGTTCACCTCGTTGCGCGGACGGTTCACCGGCAGGCCCAGGCCGTTGGCGCCAACCCGGTACATCTGGGTGTCGGCATAGGCGAACAGCCGACCTTGCAGCAGGCGGTCCTCGGAAGGCTCGATGCCCGGCACCAGGTTCGACGGCGCCATGGCCACCTGCTCGGTTTCCTGGAAGAAGTTGTCGACGTTGCGGTCCAAGACCATCTGGCCGATCTTGCGCTCCGGCACGTTGGGCCAGATCTTGGTGGCATCCAGTGGGTCGAAGTCGAAGCTGGCCAGTTGCTCAGGCTTGAGTACCTGGATGTACAGGTCCCATTTCGGGAAGTTGCCCTTGTTGATGGCCGTGACCAGGTCGTGGGTCATGTGGCTGTAGTCGCGGCCCTGGACCTGCTCGACCTGTTTCGGGTCGAGGTTCTTCTGCCCTTGCAGGCTCTTCCAGTGGAACTTCACGTAGTGCACCTGGCCCTTGGCGTTGACCAGCTTGTAGGCATGCACGCTATTGCCGTCCATCTCGCGGTAGCTGGCCGGGGTGCCCTCGTTGGAGTACAGCAGGGTCAGGGTGCGGGTGGCCTCAGGTACATGAGAGAAGAAGTCGAAGCGCCGCGCGTCGTCGTCGAGGTTGCTGCGCGGGTCGGGCTTGAAGGCGTGGACCATGTCCGGGAACTTGATGGCGTCGCGGATGAAGAAGGTCGGGAAGTTGTTGCCCACCAGGTCCCAGTTGCCGTCGGCGGTGTAGAACTTGGTGGCGAAGCCGCGTGGGTCACGCAGGGTTTCCGGCGAGTGGTTGCCATGCACCACGGCCGAGAAACGCACGAACACCGGGGTCTTTTCGCCAGGGCGGAACACCTTGGCCATGCTCAGCTCGCTGATGTCGGCGCTGGCGGTGAACTGGCCGTGGGCGCCGGTGCCGCGGGCATGCACCACGCGCTCGGGAATGCGCTCACGGTCGAAGCGCTGCAGCTTTTGCAGCAACTGCACGTCCTGCAGCAACACCGAACCGTTGGGGCCGGCGGTCTGCGAGTTCTGGTTGTCGCCCACTGGCGCGCCGTTGTCACGGGTCAGCGTTGCGGCCTGCACCGACAGCGACAGCAGGCTGGCGGCCAGGGCGCTGGCCACCAGCAGACGGCCAGGCTGGAACGTTTTGAACGGGATCATGATGTACTCCTAAAGGCTCTATACAGGCGTCTTGATGCGCCTGGAAAAGGTTAAGGAGGCTGCGCCCGATCGCTAAATTGATCCTGCCCATCAGTGCTATTGGTAATTTCAATCCTGCTGGTTATGCCTAGATGCTATAGACTCGCGCGCTCATTGAAACAGGATGATCGCTACGCACTGGACGCCTTCGAGCGCTTGATCGCCGCGCTTCCCGCTCGCCAGCGCTAAGGCAGCTAAGGCAGCTAAGGCAGCAAAGGCTCAGCCGATGATGCGCTGGAGGTTATCTCTCGCTCTCATCCTGTGGCGTGCTCCAGATCAGCAGCTCCAGTGCAGCGGCGATCTGGATACGGTGTTCGGCGAAGGGTATCGGCAACAGGTCCTGGGCGCGTTCCAGGCGACGCAGCAAGGTGTTGCGATGGGTGCCCAGCATCTCGGCGGTCTGGGTGACATTGCAGCCCTGGGCGAGGAAGGCGTGCAACGACTGCTGCAGGACCATCGGTTCGGAGGCCAGCCGCCCCAAGGTACTCAGGATGAACTGCCGGGTCGCCCGGGCATCTTGGGTCATCAACGACACCATCCGCACCTGATCGATGCTGGCCAGTGGTGGAGCTCCGGCCAACCGCCCCATCAGCCGTTGGGTCGTCAAGGCTTCCAGGTGCGAGCGACGGAACCCATTGAGCCCGCTGGCCGGTGCGCCAATGGCCGCGCGCAGCGTGGGAAACCGGGCCATGGCGCTTTGCAGGCTGAGCAGGTCCACAGGCTTGGTCACGCTGCTCCAGGCCCACAAGGTCGCGGGGCCGGCGAACACGATCAGCGCCGAGGTAGCCCCCGTGAGGTTGGCCAGCGCACGGGCCAGGTCTTGCAGTTCCCCCACTTGCGCTTCGGCCGTTTCGCTCCACACCAGATAGGCCAGGTGTTTCTGCGCAAGGCTGTAGCCCAGGCGCCGGCCAAACTGCTCGGTGTCTAGGTCGCGGCCATCGAGCAAACGGCTGACCAGGCTGCGTTTGTCGACGTGATCGTCGTGGGCCTGGGCTTGCTTTTCCTCGAGGATGATCTGCGTGATCACCCGCATGTTGCTGTCGATGAACTCCGAGATCGAGCGCGACGAGACGTCAAGGAACTCCTCGAGCAGCGCCGGATCCTGGGTCAGGCCGAACGCCATCTTCATCCACAGTTCCCAGGCGGTGTTCTGTGTCGAACGGGCGACATTCATCAGCAGTTCCGACAGCCCCCGACGGGCAAGCTCCCGGGCCGTATCCACCATGTCAGCCGATACATAGGGCTCCACCGGTTCGCCAGGGCGCTGCATGTTGGCGTTGCCCCAATGCAGCAGCTCCGCGCGGTTGGCGCGCCGGCACGCGGCCAGGATGACCGGGTCTTCCAGCAGCCTTGCGTCTTCCGGTGAGGCGAACAGCGCCTGGTTGAGCCGCTCGACCCACTCCGGCGGCAGCGCCTGGGCACGTTCGGCGCCTTTGCGTATCAGTTCTCGCACCGCTTCGCAGGGGCGTGGCCAGGGGGAAAGAGGACGATTCATAGAGAGTGCATAACGCTCAAAAATACGCAAGGAATTGGTGCTTTTTGTACCTTGGCCGCAGGCCAGTGGAAACATAGCATGAAGCCACTGCCTGAACAAAAACACACGCAAGGCATTTGCCACTCCCCGTGCCTTGTTCAGGCTGTGCGCCGTGCCAATCGGCCAGCGCGACAACGATGCCTTTGAATCGGAGTGTCAGCATGTCAGCCCCCGAAATAAATCCACCCCAGCTGCCCAGCGTAACTCGCGCGAGCTCACCCGAGGAGATCGTGCAGCTCAGCGATCAGGTCGGCGCGGTCATCATCCGCAACTTCATGACGCCTGAACAGGTACGGCGGATCAACCAAGAGGTCGACGCCCCCCTCGCCGCCCTGGACGCAGGCTCCAGGCACGAACACGAGTTGATCGTCGAGTTCCATGGCCGGCAGACCAAGCGGCTGACCAACCTGGTGACCCACAGCAAGACCTTTCGCGAGGAAATTCTCGATGACGATCTGTTTCATGAATTAGGGCGCGTGCTCTACCAGTCCGATTCTGGCGACTGGTGGCTGACCACCGCGCAACTGATTGAAATCGGCCCGGGCAACAAGGCACAGATGCTGCACCGCGACATGGCCCAATACCATCCCTACGTTGCCATGAACAAGCATGCGCCGCGGGCCATCGCCAACCTGATGTTGGCCCTGACCGATTTCACCGAAGAAAACGGCGCTACGCGCCTCATCCCCGGGAGCCAGGACTGGGATGACTACGCAGACGTCGGCACCCCGGAAATGACCATCCCTGCCGTGTTGAACGCAGGCGATGCCGTGCTGTTCGGCGGCAAGGTCGTTCATGGTGGTGGCGCCAACGTGACCGCCGGTGAGTTCCGCCGAGGCCTGACGATTCCACTGCAGGCGTCGATCCTCACGCCGGAAGAAGCTTACTCATTGATCGTGCCGATGGACGTGGCAAGAACGCTTTCTCCCCGGGTGCAGAAGATCATCGGCTTCCGTTCGCAGTATCCCGAGGGTAGCCCGGGCCTGTGGCAGCACAACTACGCTGACCTGGCGGACCATCTGCAGCTGTAACCCGTGGCATTGATCCGGGGGGCAGGCCACCTGCCCCCCGGATATGCCCTGCTTGGTCGGTAATGCCCTGCCCTCTGCGTTGACCGCGTCCGGCCCTCCTCTCATGGCCAGTTCGTCCGGTAACGCCTCACTCCTGGTACGGTACGACGCCACGGCGCGAGAACAGTACAGGCGCACCCTGCGCATCGAGCAGCACCGCCGTCAGCGACAAGCCATCAGCCGACTGCTTTTCCTGGAAATGGCGCCCGCCATCGTCGCTCAGCATCATCAGCCCATCCAGCCCGACCACCAGCACCCGGGAACCCGCTACCGCCATGGCAGTGACGGAGCCTTTGTCGTGGGTAGGCAACCTGCGCCAATCCTTTGCGTCCTTGCCGCCATGCAGCAACGTGCCTCGCTGGCCGCCGAGCATCAGGCTGCCGTCGTTCAGCACGGCCCCGGACCACAAGGTGCCTGTATAGCCGGTATCCAGGTAACCCCAGCTTTTGCCATGGTCCTCGGAGTGCAACAGCTGCCCATGCTCGGCGGTGGCGTACAGCGTGCCGTGGCTGTCGGCAAACAGCCCCATCAGGTTGAGGTCGGCCTTCTTGGCGCCTGCTGGCGGCGGCAACGCTTGCTCGGTCCAGGTCTTGCCACCATCCTCGGTGGTCAGCAGCAACGACCACAGACCCACGGCGACGCCCTGTTGGGCGTTGAAGAAATGCACGGCGAACAGCGGCCGATCTTCGTCGCTGGACAAGCGCTGGATCTGCCACGACTCGCCACCGTCGGTGGTGGCCAGGATCGCGCCCCAATGGCCAACCGCCCAACCACGCTGGGCGTCCACGAAGGACACCCCCGTCAATTGAGTGGATACCGGCACCGAACGCGCCTGGCGGAAGCGCTTGCCCTGATCGTCGGACAACAACACCACGCCGTGATCACCCACCGCGACCACCCGCTCGCCGGCCCACACGGCATCCAGCATGGTCGCCTGGGTGGCGTTGCTCGCCTGCGCGGCGGGCACTGCCTGCAAGGGCTCGGCCCGGGCAGATAGCAACGGCAATGTCGCGGCGAGCACCGCCGCGATCAATGAACCCCTGAATCGCATGTTTATCTCCTCAGTGCAGCAGCGCGCCGATCATGCGCACGGGGCGCTTGCGCGGGAATACCCGCTCCAGCCAGACCGCGAACGCCGGCAGTACGGTCATGGCCATGACCATGTTGACGATGAACATGAAGGCCAGCAGCTTGCCCATGTCCGCCTGGAACTTCAGGTCGGAGAAGGCCCAGGTGGCGACGCCCACCGCCAGGGTGATGGCGGTGAAGATGGTGGCCACGCCTACTTCGAGCAACGCGTGCTCGACCGCCTTGGTGATCGACTGGCCATGGGCCAGGTGCAGTTGCAGGCGGTTGTAGATGTAGAAGGCGTAATCCACCCCAATACCTACCGCCAGCACCATCACCGGCAAAGTGGCAATGGTCAGACCGATCTGCAGTTCTTTCATGAACCAGTAGCCAATGAACGTACCGATGGTCAACGGCAGGCAGCACACCAGCACCGCGCGCAGGTCGCGGTAGACCGCGAACACCAGCAACGCGATCGCGGCATAGACATACAGCAGCATGGGCGTCTCGCTCTTCTCCACCTCCTCGTTGATGGCCGCCAGGACACCGGCGTTACCCGAGGCGAGGCGGATCGACAGCCCCGGTTGCGGATACTCGCTGCGAAACGCCTTGACCGCCGCCACCACCCGGTTGATCGTCGTGGCCTTGTGGTCGGCCAGGTACAGGTGCACGGCGGACATGCTGCAGTCGGTGCGCACCAGGCCGGGCGTGCGCGCCACCTCGGTAGCCAGCGCCGCGTAGTTCATCGGGTCGATGGGCACCACGGCCATCTTCGGGTTGCCTTCGTTGTAGCCCTCGTTGAACTGGCGCAGGTTGCTGGAGAACGACGCTACCGACAGCACGCCAGGCACGCCCTGCATGGCCCAGACGAAGCGGTCCTGGTACTGGGCCGCAGCGACATCCTCGCACGCCGCCGGCACGCCTTCGCCAGCCTCCCCCGGTTTGGCTTCGAACACCACGCTGAGCCAATCCAGCCCGATGTCATAGTTGTTGGCGATGGACACGGCGTCGCGGTTGAAGCGCGAATCCTCGCGCAACTCCGGGGCCCCGGCCTGCAACGAGCCGACGACACGGTCATGGCTTTGCCAGATCGCCAGCAGAAAGATCACCAGCGCCACGCCCAGGACCCACTGCGCGTTGCGCCACTCGGCCAGCCGCGACAGGCCACGCAGCCAGCGGGTACGGCGCTGCCGGGAAATTTCCTGGGCCGCCGCGTACTCGTCGTCGACCCGCAGCATGGACGCCATCAAAGGCAGCATCAGCAGGTTGGTGATGATCTTGTAGGCCACCCCGAGCGATGCGGTGATCGCCAGTTCCCGCACCATCGGGATCGGGATCAGCAGCAGCGTCACGAAAGACACCAGTGCAGTCACCAGTGCCAGCGTTCCCGGGATCAGCAAGCCGGTGAAGCTCGAGCGTGCCGCCGCTTCGGCGCTCTTGCCGGTGGCGATCTCGCGGACAATGAAGTTGATCTGCTGCACGCCATGGGACACCCCGATGGCGAACACCAGGAACGGCACCAGCACCGCCAGCGGGTCGAGGCCATAGCCCAGCAAGCGCAGACTGCCGAATTGCCAGACCAACGAGGCCAGAGAACACACCAGCGCCAGCAAGGTGAAGCGCAGTGAATGGCAATACCAATACACCGCCGCCGCGGTCAGCAGCAACGCCAGCAAGCAGAACTCCAGCACCGCCGAAGCGCCGTCGGCGATGTCGCCGATCTGCTTGGCGAAGCCGATGATCTGCACTTCGAAATCGCCATCTTCGAACTGCTGGCGAATCTCTTTTTCCAGGCGGTGATTGAACGCGACATAGTCCAGGTGCGTCCCGTCGGCCTCGTACTCGTTGAGCTCCGCGGTGATCATCGCGCTGCTCTGGTCACGCGACACCAGGGTGCCGATGAAGCCCCCTTGCGCGGTGGAGTTGGCGATCGAGGCGATGACCTGGTCGTTCAGGTGCTCGGGCGAAACCGTGCCCGGCACCAGCGGATCGGCGCGAAAGCCTTCTTCGGTAATCTCGTTGACGAAGGCATTGGGCGTCCACAACGAGCGCACGCTGCTGCGCGAGATCCCCGGCAGGAAGCTGATCGCCTGGGTCACCTCATACAGTCGCTTCAGCCCAGGGGCGCTCCAGATATCACCTTTGCGAGCCTTGACCACGATGGTCAGGCGATTGGCGCCCATCAGGTCGTTGCGGTACGTCTCGAAGGTCTGGATGTATTCATGGCCGACCGGCAACTGTTTTTCGAAGCCGGCGTCCATACGCAACTGCACCGCGAACCAGGCCATGACCAGGGTGAACACGGCCAGGCCCGCCAGCACCAGCCGCCGATGTCCGAACAAGACCCGCTCGACGCGTGGCAACACGCCACGCGCCTGGACCTCTGTCAGTTTTACAGAACCGTTCACAGGAGGCCTCACAAGGTACGGGAGATCGCGATGCCGACATAGTCGCGGTCACGATACAGCTGGTCGTAAGGGGTATCGCCGCCCATGAACTTGGCGTAGTTCAGGGATACCTGCCAACTGGCCGGGTTGCGCACGAAGTTCAGGTAGAAGTTCATGCTGCTCGCGTCCTTGGTGAAGGTGGCCGTGAGGTTCGGTGTGCGCCCGCTCAGCGAGCGTGCGTAGAACACCCCCGGGGTGACCTGCCAGCCCGGCAGCAAGGTGCCGTCGTAGGTCATGCTGAAGTCCAGGTTGATGCCCGACGAGGTCTTGTCGCCACGCGACTTCGGCGCGGTCGCAGGGTCCAGCTGCCAGGCATTGAGCCCGGCGGCGAGCGGCTCGCCGTTGACCTGGTCATGCAGCCCCGGGTATTTGATGACCACCAGTTCGCTGAGCAAGGTGCCGGTGCTGGCGCCCGTGAAGTCCAGCAGCGTCGGCGAGTTGGACGGCGTGAAGCTGTACAGGCCGGTCAGGTGCCACTGGAACTTCTTCTCGTCCTTCCAGCATTTGCCGCCATTGCTCGAACACAGGTCTACGACCGGGTTGAGCATCACCGAATCCTTTGGCCGGTAGGACAGCTCGGTACCGACGGCCCAGTCGCCGATCGGCATGTTGGCGCTGACGCCATACATCATCCGATCTTCCTGGTAGCGCCAGGACGGTGCGGCGGCAAAGGTGTCAGGGTCGAGAATATCCACGCGCAACGACGGCGTCTTGTCGTGGTAGCGCATCACGTAGAAGCCATAGTTGACATCGCTGTCCTCCGGCTGCCAGCGCAGCGAAAGGCCCCACTGGCCGCTGTCCCGGGCTTTGTTCTCGGAAAACCCGTACTCGCCCCTGCCCTCGCCGAGCGCGTTGGTGGTGGACCAGTAGCTGCCTACCGGCGGCAGCTCGCTCTTGTTCCAGCGAAATTGATAATAAGCCTCGACGTTGACCCCCGAGCCCAGGCCCGAGGCGACACTGAGCATCGGCGCCGGCAGCACGGCCTCCTTGAGCTGTACCCCCGGACGGGCCAGGGCTTGATAGTCGTAGGCGTTGGTATTGTTGATACCCCCGGCCACGAACAGACTCTCGCCCCAGTTGATCACCTGGTTACCCAGACGCGCCCGGACTCGCTGCCCGCCCACGTCGAAGCCTTTGCTCACCCACAGGTCGAGCAGGCGCGCCTTGAAGGCGAGATCGTCGCGGGCATCTTTGCCAAGGCCGCTGCTGCCGATGCTGTCAGGGGTGTTGAATGAGCGCGTGCCGGTGGTATCGGTGGCCGCGAAGTCGCGGATCCAGGTACCGCGCGCCATGAAGGTGACGTCCTCGGGCATCTTCAGCAACAGCTCGTGGGTACCCTTGAGGTAGTTGGTGAACATGTCGCCGCGGTCGTAGTTCAGGTCGCCCTGATCCGCCACGCCCGAGCTCTGCGCCAGGCAGCCGGACGGCACATTGTGCCCGGTGGCCCCCTGGTTGATCAGGTTGCAGCCGCGCGATTGCGTACGTACACCCATGCCGGCGGTGATGGTGGAGTCGAACGAACCATTGAGGGTTTCGGTTTCGAAGGTGAACCCCATTGCCAGTGGGGTGGTGCACACGATGACAAGGCCTGATGCTTTGCTAATTATTCTTTTCATGCTGGCTCTCGATCTGACGTCGTTCTTTAACGTTCGCTGATGGCTCGCAGGTTATCGGAGGTGTAGAAATCGCGTTTCAGGCGTGGGCTGCTGCCGTCCTCGGTGAGCCAGCGGATATCGTTCTTGCCGGCGCCGACCGAGGTCATGTCGAACAGGTAGCGGCCTTCGATCAGGTTGTACTGGACCTGGGCCTGTACGTCGCAAGTGCCGGTTTCGTACACGGGGATCGAGAAGCCTTCACGGACCTTCCAGATCTGCCCTTGCTTGTCGTAATCGACGGCCAACAGTGGGTTCCAGCTGTCCTCGTCGATGTAGAACATGCGCTTGGGCGCCTGGTGGCGCATGCCCTGGCGCACATTGGCCTCCACCACCCAGACCCGATGCAGTTCATAGCGGCGCGCCTGCGGCGCGAGCGAATCGTTGCCGGCGAACGACTCGACCTTGGCGTTGGTGTCATAGGCGCCGAAGGCGTTGTACGGCACCAAAAGCTCCTGCTTGCCGACCAGCTTCCAGTCGAAGCGGTCCATGGTGCCGAAGAACATGTTCCCCTCATCGACGGTGTACTGGTTGTCCAGGCCGATCTGCGGCGCGTCGTAGGAGTACGACGGCATGCGCCGCACGCGACGCTGGCCGGGGAAGTAGTAGAAGGTCGTGGCCTGCTCGCCGGCCACGGCCGTCTGCACCGCGGACTGACCAGCCAGGGCGGCAGGCTCCAGGTAATTGAAGAAGGTGGCGTTTTCCAGACGGCCGACGGAGGAGAACAGGTTGTCGCCTTTCTTGCCCCAGGGGGTGAAGAAGAAGGTGTCGGTGGACTGGCGCAGCCACTCCCCGCCCTTGCGTGGCGAGATGCCCGAAATGCTTTTCGGGATTTCGACGCCCACGCCGCGGTAACGCATCTTCATGTTCCACATCACCTCGGCGCCGTTGCTCGGCATCGGGAACGGGGCTCCCGGCAAATGCGCTTCCTCGAGGGCGACCCCGGTGGCGTCGAGCTTGGCGAAGCCCACGTTCTTGCGCGTGTTCTCAGCCACGAAGGTCGGCACATCGCAGGTGCGGCGGGTCGGGTAGACATCCATGCGGTAGCCTGGAATCTTCTTGAACAGTTCGAGCTGGGCGGGAGCGAGCTTGCTCGCGTGCTGCGCCACATTGCTCGCATCGATGCTGTACAGGGGCTTGTCGCCCTTGAACTTCCAATGTTCCCCGCGTACCTGACCGTAGTTCCAGCCTGTCCCTTGCGGCCCCGGGGTGCTCCAGGCCGGAATATCCCCGCTTGAACTGGCAGCGACCTCACCGCCCAGCGGCGTCAACTTGGAGCCCAGCGCCTCGGCCCCCTGGGGCGCGGCCTGCACCGAGCAGATCGCGGTCGACGCCGCCAGGGTAACCAGCAGCTGCCTGAAAATACGCCGGGCGGACAGTTCACCTTCCAGCCGTGCAGTGACTTCTTTCATGGGGGATCCTCACACAAAGGGCTTTGACCGGGTGCTCGATCTTCCGGGCGGAAAATCGGTGCCTGGCGAATCTTGGTCATTAGACATGGTCAACTGACCATGTCGAATGATCAACACGCAAGTCATATGCCAAAAAGCCTGAGAGGCGGATTACATTAGATAAATCAGCTAGTTGGAATTGCTTATTGCTTTATAGGCGGCAAGCGCCTGTTCATTAGTGGGAAGTAAGGAAACATGTGTTACCAAAAGATGCTTATTCTTGGTGCGCTGTATAAGTATTTCGCCCTCTGAAGAAGCTGAAGCCGTCGAGCCGCTTTATAGGTCAAGCTTATTCAGGCTCACTACTCTCGCGAATAAGAGCTCCATAAAAAAACCGCCCCGAGGGGCGGTAAAAAAGCAGGCCATCGGCCCGCCATGGAGTAAATAGCAGATGTGACATTCTGAAAAATGATGAAGCGCGTAGGTACTGTTGCGTCAATGCGAGTGAAGCATGGCCTGTGTACAAACTTTTCGGGAGCGTTGAAGCGCACCATAGGCATAGAACAACTGCGCCATCGAATAGGACCAGGTCACGAAGGCACAACTCATGAATATCATCTTCGTGTCATCCCCCGGGATCGGGAAAAAGTCATACCTTAGTGCAATCGTCAAGCCCGCTGCCGCCCCCAGGAGTGTTGCCAACGCGTGCAGAATCTCGCTCGCACGCGCCAGTCGCCACGTGAAGTAGAGCAGGTACACCGTGGCGATCGACCACATCAGCACATAGAAATAAGGGAGCCATGGCTTGAATGCGGACGAGAGAAAGTAAATAGCTGCGGCAACGAAAGACAGAAAAAACAATATGAAATCTTTCGCCGGTGTCGGCTTGTAATTATGCGTCACGGCCATCAATCCGAGTGTCGCAATAATCGGAACGCCGACACCGCGGGAAAACGCATCGAGAAAAATGGCAATATTGTAGTTAGTCTGCCAACCGGTGGCGATGAACGTCGTGAAGTTCGTTGCCGATATGCCCACGATCAGAAACTCGACACCGAGCAGATAGTTTTTTTGCCTGATGAATGCCGCGCCATAACCTAAACCACATATCACCAGCAGCACACATGCGACCAGCGCGAACATATCTATTAGTTCCACGATAATAGCCTCTTCAGTAGGGTCGCGGCGTTGTCCCGCAGTCCGTTGTACTGGACAACGACATCAACTGCAGTCAGCCTTTGCTGGCAGTGTGTTTACGCACTTTTCTATCGGTCCAGTCATCCAGTAACTTGGCCGCCGCGAACGCGGAATGGATGGCGCACCACTGCAAGGGCTCAGGCAGCATGGACGGCGTCTTGTGCTGCATGGCCGTCAGCAGCTCTGGTGTCTTGCCGTTGATTTGCGCGGCAAACAGCGACCCGACATATGACTGGGTGCCCAGCCCGTGGCCCGAACAGCCGGTGGAGTAGAGAATATTCTGCTTTTCGCCCATGGCACCGATCATCGGCAGGAAGTCATAGGCGCCGCTGACATAGCCACTCCAACAATGCTGAATGCCCAGGCCGTGCAAGGCCGGATGGCGTTCGCGCAGTACCTGCGCCAATGCCGCGTAAGCGCCCTGGTCTGGGATGTTGGGGGTCTTCGAACCATAGGCATAACCCAGCTTCTTGACGGTCAGCACCATGGTGCCGTGTGCTGTCAGGCGATGGCTCTCCATGGTGTAGTGCGGCGTGATGATCCCTTCACGCCCCTGCCAGCCCACGGCAGCGAGCTGCTGCGGTGAGAGCGGTTGCGTTTCGATCGCCGAGACCCGAATCGCCGCGACCTTGTTGCGCAACACCCCCAGCTGCGGGGTATAGGCATTGGTGGCCAGTACCATCACTGGCGCGGTCGCGCTGCCGTGGCCAGTCTTGCAGGTAATGACCGGCCCCTCGCTGAAGGAGAGCAACGGTGTGCGCTCGTAGAGCTTCACGCCCGCCTCGATGGCCGCGCGGCGCAGGCCGGCGACGTATTTCCCCGGGTTCAGGGTGCCGCCACACTGCTCGGCCGCGAACAGAAACGCCGGTGGGATTCCCCGAGCGCGCATCTCGGCGCCGTCCACGAAGCGGGTCACGGCCCCCAGCTTTTGCCCCAGTGCCATGTTTTCCCGCAAGCGCTTTTCCTGGCTGGCATGAACACCTGCGCGCAGCACGCCGGAGGGGTTGTAGTCACAGTCGATGCCCAACGCCTTCATTCGGCCTTCCACATAGGGCACGGCCTCGTCGTAGAACCTGACGAACTGCGTCGCCTGCTCGACCCCCAAACGTTTGACGAACATGTCGTACTCGATACCCATGCTGCCCAGCAGGTAACCGGCATTGCGGCCACTGGCGCCGAAGCCGGCGAACTCCTGCTCCAGCAGGATCACCTGCGCGCCCAGCGCCCTTAGTTCCAGCGCGGTCGACAGCCCGGCAAATCCGGCGCCGACCACGATGACATCAGCCTTCAGGTGCCCTTCGAGCGACGGCTGCAGATCGGCGGGGCGCTCCACCCATCCACCCAGGCTGCGAAACTTCAACGGTGCAGCGTCACCGTGGGCTGCTTTGTTCACTGCATTCATCTACATGACTCCCAAATACCGGCTCTTGCTTCCATCTCTAATGGCCCCAAGACGGATCGGAACTGTCAGAACCCTTTCCCAGGCTCGGAGAATGCCGGCATGTTCAGGAGCTCTTGCGGGTCGCGCATCTGACCATCGATTTCCACCCAGCCGAGCAACGTGGAACTGGCGCTCCAGCCCAACAGACGTTGCATTTCTGCCGGGAGCTGGCGAACGCGCTCGATGGGAATGGACAGGAAGTGATTCTCTTCCAGACGCAGGAAGGCCAGGTCATAAGCCATGGTCAGGCCGGTGCGTGGGGCTGCGGATGTATTGGCGCCACCGCCGTGGTAAACCGAGCCCATCCACAGCAATGCGGAACCTGCCGGCATTTGCGCGGCGACGGTTTCTTCCTGGGTCGGCATGCGCTCGTCATCCCACAGATGGCTGCCGGGGATGACACGGGTCGCACCGTTTTCTTCGGTGAAATCGGAAATCGCCAGCATCATTTGCAGCCGCGCCTCACGCCCGAACTGGGGGTGGCGCCACAACGAAGTGGCATCGTCACGGTGCAGGGGCTGCAGGCCTTGGCCCGGGCCGATCTGAATGGCCTGGGTGATGCTCAGCTGAATATCGGGGGCCATCTCGATGCGGTCACTGCCTACCCAGACGTGGGTAGGAGTTTGCAGGATCTGCCTGGCCACGCCGAGGAACAGCGGGTTCATCGCTACTTCGACAGCCGTGTCGCTGCGCCCGATGATCCGCGCGACACGCCGGGTCTGGGTGCCCGCGAAATAGGGATCGACGCCGCAAGGGGTGACATTCAGATAGCTGTCCAGTTCGTCGCGCAGGGCGTTCAGCGTGGCCGGTGAGACCAGGTCGGAAATGATGACCCCACCGTCACGCCGAATGATCTCCACCACCTGCTCGACCGATGCATCGCTGCCGAGCGTCGAGAGCGTTCGTGTATCCATCTGCTTTGTACCTGTCTGGTTTTGTCATTGTTCTGATCCAGCGAAGCTGGGCAACGTGGCTCAACCCGCCAGTGCCGACCAGGCCATCCCCTTCCCTGCGGTACTTGCGCAGTGCGGTGGTGCCTGGGTGTGAAAATCATCATCACCGAACATGGTCATTTGATCAAGTCGTTTGATTTAACTATTTTTCATGCTGTTTCATGTTCCTTTGCGCAGGCGTGCTTCGACGCATGGATCGAGGCACCACCTTGCGATAGCATTCGTCACCGTCGACGCCGGACCAAAAGGCCGGCGACAACATCGAAAAGGGAGAACGCTCTATGGCTCGAATTGGCGCAGAAGAGCGCAGGCAGGATTTCATCGAGGCCACCGTGAAGGTGATCGCGGAACATGGGGTGGCCAACGCCACGACGCGGCGTATCGCAGCGGCGGCAGACTCTCCGCTGGCTTCGTTGCACTATGTCTTCCACACCAAGGACGAGTTGTTCTATGCCGTCTACGAATCCTTGATCAACCTGCCGCAGCAATCGCTGCAGCACGTGCCGGCGGGTGCCACGGCAGCTGAATCGGTGGGCGAAATGTTGCGCCAGCTGGTCAACTGGTTCACCGCCCACCCGGAAATGGCCACCACGCAATTCGAACTGTTTTGCTGGAACCTGCGCAACAACCCCGAAATGGCGACAAAGATCTATGCCGTGTCCATCGACGCGGCCCAGCAGGCCATCGCCAAAGTCACCGGTTCGGCGCTGGACCAGGCCGCAGTGGCCACCGTCAGCCGCTTGCTGATCAACCTGTTCGACGGCCTGATGCTGGCCTGGTCCGCCCACGGCGACCGTGCACGCCTCGAAAGCGAAACCGAGACCGCCTGCCAGGCGGTCAAGCTGCTGGTGGCCAGTTACTGAGACGCCATTCGGATTGCCGGGCTGCGCCGCCGCACGGCAATCCGCATTTCCCAGGTGGGCGCACCTCGCCTACTCCTCCCCGCCCCCCGAGCTTGTCCGTCAACCGGCGTACTGACCGGCGGATCGAGAAGGTGCAAATCATCTCAAAACGATGACGACCCGGTGCATTTTGCACCTTGCCCCACATAATCGGCCGCCCTATTCTGGTCAAATGATCAAGTCAAAAGATCAGTCTCTATAACACTACAATAGGAGGCGACATGTCCTCGCACACTGCTCTTCCGGTTGAGCCGCTCGACATTTTGATCATTGGAGCCGGTGTGTCTGGCATCGGCGCGGCGGCCTACCTGCGACGCCAGCAACCCGACAGGACGTTCGCAATTCTCGAGTCCCGCGAACGCATGGGCGGCACCTGGGATTTGTTCCGCTACCCCGGCATCCGCTCCGACTCGGACCTCTACACCTTCGGTTTCGACTTCAAGCCCTGGACCAAGGCGAAATCCCTGGCCGATGCCGCGGATATTCTCGAGTACCTGCGCGAAGCCATAGACGAGTACCAGCTAGAGCCGTTCATCCAGTACCAGCAGAAAGTCGTCTCGGCCAACTGGCAAAGCGACAGGGGCCTGTGGGCAGTGCGCATCGAGGAAGGCCAGGCGGCTCAGGTGCGTACGCTCGAATGCCGCTGGCTGTTCAGTGCCGGTGGCTATTATCGCTATGATCAGGGCTTTACCCCCCGCTTCGAGGGTAGCGAGCAGTTCAAGGGGCAGATCGTTCATCCGCAACACTGGCCGGAAAACCTCGACTATACGGGCAAGCGCGTGGTCGTCATCGGCAGTGGCGCGACCGCGGTGACGCTGATTCCGGCCATGGCGGACAAGGTCGCCAGCATCACCATGCTGCAGCGCACGCCTTCCTACATCATCAATCAGCCGGCCAATGACGGGGTTGCCGCGTTCCTGCGCAAGGTGCTGCCGGCGCAAACCGCCTACTCCCTGACGCGCTACAAGAACGCCAAGATCACCCTGGCGTTCTGGGGCTTCTGCCAGCGTTTCCCCAAGCTCTCGAAAAAACTGCTGCTGTGGCTGACCCGCAAGGAATTGCCGAAAGACTACCCGGTCGACGTGCACTTCAACCCACCCTACAACCCGTGGGACCAGCGTTTGTGCTCGGTGCCCGAGGGCGACCTGTTCAAAGCCATCAGTGCCGGCAAGGCCGACATCGTCACCGACCATATCGAGCGCTTCACCGAGTCCGGCGTATTGCTCAAATCGGGCAGGACGCTGGAGGCCGACATCATCGTCACGGCCACCGGGCTCAACGTACAAATGTTCGGTGGCATCACCCTGCACAAGAACGGCAAGCCGGTGGTGCTTAGCGAGACCCTGTCCTACAAAGGCATGATGCTCTCCGGCGTGCCCAACTTCGCCTTCGCGGTGGGCTATACCAACTCGTCCTGGACCTTGAAGGTCTGCCTGCTGTGCGACCACTTCTGCCGCCTGCTCGGTTTCATGGCGCGCGAAGGCTACAACGTCTGCGAACCGAAGGCGCCGGCCGGCATCGAAACCCGCCCTCTGCTGGACTTTGGTGCCGGCTATGTGCAGCGCGCGCTCGACAGCATGCCGCGCCAGGGGCCGTGCGAACCCTGGGTGATGTCGATGGACTACTTCCGCGATATCAAACTGCTGCGCCGCGGCACAGTGGCGGAAAAGTGCCTCAGCTTCAGCACCGTGCCGAACGTGCCCGCGCATGCCGGCGTCGAACTGCAGCAGCCAGGTAGCCGCCGATGAGCCGTGATCGCTTCTGCGAGCTACCGGGCAAGGGCAAGCTCTGCTACCGCAGCTACGGTGTTGAGGGTGCCCCGGCGGTCCTGCTCATCGTCGGCCTCGGGCTGCAGCTGACCTACTGGCCGCAAGCGCTTATCGCTGGCTTGGTCGAGCAAGGGCTGCGGGTCATCACGCTGGACAACCGTGACTCGGGCAGGTCGTTCTTCACCGACGTGGCGCCCCCCACGACCCTGCAGCAGTTCCTGCGCAAGCGCACCGCAGGCTATGACCTGGGCGACATGGCCAACGACGTCATCGGCTTGATGGACGACTTGCAACTGGAGGCGGCGCATGTCGTGGGGATGTCTATGGGCGGCATGATCGCCCAGACCCTCGCCGCGCGTTACCCGCAACGGGTCAGGACCCTCACGTCGATCTTTTCCACCACAGGCTCCCTGCGCGTCGGCCAACCTGCGCTCAAGGCCCTTCTGCAGTTGCTGCGCCGCCCGCCGCGCAGCGAGCAGGAAAGCGTTCGCGACTACGTGGACATCATGCGTCTGATCGGCTCGACCCTCGAGTGGAACGAGCCTGCCTTGCGTGAGTATGCCCAGCTAGCCTGGGAGCGAGGTGGTGGCGAGGCCAGCAACCTCGGTACCGCCAGGCAGATCGGCGCGATCATCAACTCCGCAGACCGCACCGAGGAGCTGCAGCGGATTCGTTGCCGCACCCTGGTCATCCATGGGGAAAAAGACCTCATGGTCGCCACCAGCGGCGGCTACGCCACGGCGGCGGCGATCCGTGGCTCCAGCCTGGTGCTGTTGCCCGGGATGGGGCATGACTTTCCGGCTTGCCTGTCCACCACGCTACTGTCCCTGCTGACGGGACACCTGCGTTAACAACAATTTTCTTTAGGGGCGTGCAGCTTGGCCGCCCCTCTTTTTATTCCACTGGAGGCCTTTAGCGGCACGCTGCAACACCACCCAAAACAACAACATACCGGCTTGCGCCAAAGCGCCAGGCCACACATCACACGCCTGAGCGGCCGACCGCGACCAGGCGCGGGTGCTCCTCCACTGCCCTTTCGACAATGACAACAATTGAGCAAGAGGTACGTATGGAATTCAAATTCTTACTCCCCAGCAAGATCGTGATGGAACCTGGCCTGCGCGAGCGCACCGGTGAACATCTCCAGGGCCTCGGCCTGGCACGGGTGCTGATCGTGACCGATGCCGGGGTCAAGGCCGCCGGCCTGCTGGACAGCGTCTATGCCAGCCTGGACAAGGCCGGTATCGCCTACGAGGAAGTCGCGGACATCAAGGCCAACCCGCGCAGCGAAGACATCAACCGCACCGCGCAGCAGTATCGTGGCAAAGGCATCGACGGCCTGCTGGCGGTGGGCGGCGGCAGCGCGATGGACGCGGCCAAGGCCATCAGCCTGCTGCTCACCCACGAGGGTCGGATCGAGGACTACGAAGGGTCGTTCACCCTCAAGCATGCCATACCGCCGATCGTCGCCATCCCGACGACCGCGGGCACCGGCAGCGAAGTGACCTGCTTCTCGGTGATCACCGACACTGCCCGTCATTTCAAGATGAGCGTCCATGATTACCGCGTCGGCCCCGTATTGGCGCTGCTTGACTCCCGTATCCTCGACACCCTGCCCGCGTCGATTGCCGCCGCCACCGGCATGGATGCCCTGACCCACGCCATCGAGGCGTACACCTGCCGCGTTTCAAACCCGATCAGCGATGGCCTGGCACTACATGCCATCCGCCTGATCAGCCAGCACCTCAAGGCGGTCGTACTGGAGCCAGACAATCAAGAGGCGCGCGAGCAAATGTTGGTGGCGAGCCTGATCGCCGGCATGGCATTCGGCAACGCTGACGTCGGCAGCGTGCACTGCATCTCCGAGTCAATTGGCGGCATGTACGACACCCCGCACGGCGTTGGCAACGCGATCTTCCTGCCCTTCGTCTTTGGCCACAACCGCGATGCCGACATTCTCCGCCACGCCCAGGTGGCCTACGCCCTGGGGATCGACCCGACGCTGGCGCCGGTGGACGCCGCCGAGGCCGCCGTGGGCCACCTGTTCCAGATGAGCAAGGACCTGGGCATCCCCTCCTTCGCCGAGGTCAGGGGCGTGCGCGAGGAAGACTTCCAGGCCATCGCCGAAAAATCCAAGCTTAACTTCTCCGACGCCAGCAATGCCAAGGCGATGTCCGTCGAGGCCTATCACGACATCATCACCACCGCTTACCACTTCGTCGCGTAGGAGGGCTGCGTCATGAGTCATTCAACCTCCAGCGCCTCGTTGAGGCGCACCCTTGGGCCGTTCTCGGTGCTGCTGTTCGGCCTGGCGTTCCTTGCCCCGCTGATCGTCTTCGGCACCTACGGCGTGATCACCCAGGCCAGCGGCAACACCACGGCGATGGCCTACCTGATCGCGGCGACCGGGGTGGTGTTCACCGCGTTGAGCTACGGGCGGCTGGTCAGGGTATTCCCGGTAGCCGGTTCGGCCTACACCTACACCCGCAAGATGCTCAATGCCAATCTCGGGTTCATGGTGGGCTGGGCCGCCCTGCTGGATTACTTCTTCATCCCGATGCTGATCTGGCTGCTCGGTGCCAGCTACCTCAACATGGCCTTTGCAGAGGTCCCGCAGTGGGTGTGGATCAGCGGCTTCATCGTCTCCACGTCACTGCTCAATGTCCTCGGCATCCAGGTCGCCAACCGCTTCAACGTGCTGTTGATGGCGGCCCAACTGGCGATCATCGTCGTGTTCCTGGGCCTGTGCATGTACTACATCGTGGCGGCGAACGGCCCTGGCGGGCTGCTTTCGGCCAAGCCGTTCTTCAACCAGGACGTGCCCTTCGCCACCAGCATGGCCGGCGCCGCCATTGCCGCCTACTCGTTCCTGGGCTTCGACGCGCTGTCCACGCTGAGCGAGGAAACCCGCGATCCGGGCCGGACGCTGCCACGCGCCATCCTGCTGGTCGCGTTGATCGGCGGTTCGGTGTACGTGGGCTCCTCGTACTTCATGTACCTGGCCCATCCCTCCCCCAGCTTCGAGCAGGTGGACGGGGCCGCCTTCGAGATCGCCCGGATGATCGGCGGTGACCTGTTCTTCGCCGTGGTGTTGGCGGGGATCATCATCGCCCACTTCGCCGCTGGCATGTCGTTCCAGGCCAGCGTGGGGCGGCTGCTCTACGCCCTCGGCCGGGACAACCAGCTGCCGCGCAAGGTGTTCGGTGTCCTGCATCCGCGCTTCAAGACCCCGGCCTTCAACATCCTGCTCTGCGGCGTTTTCGGCACGGCGGGTTTTGCCTTGACGATCGCCACCGCGACGTCGCTGGTCAACTTCGGCGCGTTTGTCGCTTTCACCGCCGTCAATCTGTGTGCATTGCGGCTCACCTTCGATGCCCGGGTCAAGGATGGCGCCGGCCTGCTGCGTGGCGTGCTGTTCCCGCTCATAGGCCTGGTCACGGCCGGGTGGATGCTGATCAGCCTGGATAAAGACGCGCTGATCATGGGCAGTTGCTGGCTCGGCCTGGGGCTGGTCTACCTGGCCTGTCGCACCAGCTTCTTCCGCAGCCCCGTGCCTGAGGCATTGGTATAGCGACCTCGTTTCAATCGAATGCTCTGACGACAATCACAAGGCCGGCCATTGGCCGCGCCGTTAAATGGCGAGAATCGACATGCAAAGCAAACTTCTGATCAATGGTGCCCTGGTAGCCGGCGAAGGCGACGAGCTGGCCGTGTATAACCCCTCCCTGGGCAGCGTCCTGGTGCAAACCACCGAGGCCAGCCAAGCCCAGGTCGAGGCCGCGGTGCAAGCCGCCGATGCGGCCTTCGAAGCTTGGTCGCAAACCCCGCCCAAGGACCGCGCGGCCCTGCTGCTCAAGCTCGCCGACAGCATCGATGCCCAGGCAGCGGTGTTCGCGCGCCTGGAAGCCGACAACTGCGGCAAGCCCTACAGCGCCGTGCTGCAGGACGAGCTGCCGGCGGTGTCGGATGTGTTCCGCTTCTTCGCCGGCGCCGTGCGCTGCCTGCAAGGCTCGGCCGGGGGCGAGTACATCCCGGGGCACACCTCGATGATTCGTCGCGATGCGGTCGGCGTGGTCGCCTCCATCGCGCCGTGGAACTACCCCTTGCTGATGGCGGCCTGGAAACTCGGCCCGGCCTTGGCCGGCGGCAACACCGTGGTGCTGAAACCCTCGGAACACACGCCGATGACCACCCTGAAACTGGGCGAGCTGCTGGCCGAGATCTTCCCTGCCGGCGTGGTCAACATCGTTCATGGTCGGGGGGCCACGGTTGGTGAGCCGCTGACCAGCCACGCCAAGGTGCGCATGGTGTCGCTGACCGGCTCCGTGCGCACCGGCAGCCGGATCATCGAGGGCACCGCCGACAGCGTCAAACGCATGCACATGGAATTGGGTGGCAAGGCCCCCGTGCTGATCTTCGACGATGCCGATATCGACGCGGCCGTCGAAGGCATTCGTGCCTTTGGCTTCTATAACGCAGGCCAGGACTGTACCGCCGCCTGCCGCCTGTATGTGCAGAAGTCGGTCTACCCGGAGTTCGTGCGCAAGCTCGGCGAGGCCGTGGCCAGCATCAAGTGCGGGCTGCAGGATGATCCCTCGACCGAGATGGGGCCGCTGATCACCGAAGAGCACCTGGGCCGCGTCGAGGGCTTCGTCAAGCGTGCCCGGGAAGTGCCTCATATCGAAGTCGTCACCGGTGGCAAGCGCGCCGCAGGTAGCGGGTTCTTCTTCGAACCGACGGTCCTGGCCGGTGCCCGCCAGGACGACGAGGTGGTCTGCCGGGAGATCTTCGGCCCGGTGGTGACGGTCTCGTCGTTCGAGGACGAAGCCCAGGCGCTGGCCTGGGCCAATGACTCCGATTACGGCCTGGCCTCTTCGGTGTGGACCGCCGATGTCGGTCGCGCCCATCGCCTGGCTGCGCGCCTGCAATACGGCTGCACCTGGGTCAATACCCATTTCATGCTGGTCAGCGAGATGCCCCATGGCGGCGTGAAGCTGTCCGGCTATGGCAAGGACCTGTCCATGTATGGCCTGGAAGACTACACCGTGGTGCGCCACGTGATGTTCAAGCACTGATAGCGCCAAGCAAACGTTGCCCGATCACTTCAAGAGGTTATGCATGAACAACATCGAGACATTCGAACGGCTCGAGTCCAACGTGCGGATGTATTGCCGCGATCTGCCGCTGGTCTTCGATACCGCCCAGGGCAGCAAGATCCGCGGCGAGGATGGCCGCGAGTATCTGGACTTCTTTGCCGGCGCCGGTGCCCTGAACTACGGGCACAACGATCCGCGTATGCGCGATGCGCTGATCGCGTACCTGTCGGCCAACGGCGTGACCCATGCCCTGGACCTGCACACCACCACCAAGCGCCAGTTCCTCGAGGCGCTGGAACGCGACTTGCTCAAGCCGCGCGGCTGGGACTACAAGGTGCAGTTCACCGGCCCGACCGGCGCCGATGCCGTCGAGGCTGCATTGAAACTGGCGCGCAAAGCGACCGGGCGGAGCAAGATCGTGTCGTTCTACGGCGCCTACCACGGCATGACGGCCGGTGCGCTGGCAGTCACCGGCAACCGCACTCGGCGCGGCCCGGGGCTGTCCACCGACGTGGTATTCGTGCCCTACGAAGACAGCCCTTACGGTGAGTTCGACAGCATCGGCTTCCTCGAGCGCCTGGCCAACGACCAGGGCAGCGGCTCGGAATTGCCAGCAGCGGTAATCGTTGAATCCGTGCAGATCCAGGCCGGCGTGTACGTGGCCTCAAACCAATGGTTGCAGCGCCTGCGCCAGTGGACCCGGGCGCACGGGGTATTGTTGATCTGCGACGAGATCCAGGCGGGCTGCGGCCGCACCGGTGACTTCTTCGGCTTCGAGCGCTCTGGGGTGGTCCCTGACCTGATCACCTGTGCCAAATCGATCGGTGGCTACGGCCTGCCCATGGCCATCGTGTTGATCGGCGCCGGGCTGGATGTCTGGGAGCCGGGCGATCATATCGGCACCTTCCGCGGCAACCAGTTGGCGTTCCTCACCGCCCAGATCGCCCTCGGCTATTGGCGCGACGAGCAGTTCCTGAAGTTGCTGGCCGCCAACTGCGCGGCCATGGAACGCGCGGTCGCCGGCTACGCCGAGATTCCAGGGGTCGCCTCCGCGCGCTGTCGCGGCATGATCGCCGGCATCGATTTTGGTCGCGGCAACGTGGCCTTGGCCAAGGATGCCCAACAGCGTGTGCTGCAGGCGGGCGTGCTGGTCGACCGCTGCGGGCCGAACGGCGAGATCATCAAGCTGATGCCACCGGTGAACACCCCGACCGAGCAGCTCGAACAGGGTCTCAAGGCGTTCGGCGAAGCGGTCGCGGCAGCGCTTGGTCAGTAACCGCAGGATCCTGCCGTGCGTCCCGTGACGATCCACGGGGCGCAGGCAACCTGCTCACTTGCGGGCGATGGAAGCCTGCGACAGGAACATGAACCAATGAACACGTTCACTGCAACCGCGCGCAACGATCTGGCAGCACTCATTCACCCCAACACCAACCTGGCCCAGCATCAGGAAATCGGGCCGTTGGTCATCACCGCAGGCGACGGTGTGCGGGTCTTCGACGAACAGGGCAATGCCTATATCGAAGCCATGTCGGGCCTGTGGAGCGTTGCCCTGGGTTTCAGCGAACAGCGCCTGGTCGACGCCGCCGTCGAGCAACTGAGGCAACTGCCCTACTACCACAGCTTCAGCCACAAGACCAACGCCCCGGCCGCGGCGCTCGCCGCGAAGCTGGCGGAGCTTGCGCCCGGCGACCTGAACCATGTGTTCTTCACCAACTCCGGGTCCGAGGCCAACGACTCGGTGGTGAAGATGGTCTGGTACGTGAACAACGCACTGGGCAAGCCCGCCAAGAAGAAGTTCATCTCCCGCCAGCAGGCCTATCACGGCGCCACCGTCGCCTGCGCCAGCTTGAGCGGAATCCCGTCGATGCACCGTGATTTCGATCTGCCGGCCATCCCGGTGCACCACCTGACCTGCCCGAACTTCTATCGATTCGCCCGGCCAGGCGAGACCGAGGAAGCCTTTTCGGCGCGCCTGGCGGACGAGCTGGAGCATTACATCCTCGACGAAGGGCCGGAAACCATCGCGGCGTTCATCGGCGAACCGGTGATGGCCGCAGGCGGCGTGGTTCCTCCTCCCCAAGGCTACTGGGCAGCGATCCAGGCGGTGTGCAGACGCTACGACATCCTCGTGGTGATCGACGAGATCATCACCGGTTTCGGCAGGCTCGGGACGATGTTCGGCGCCGAGCTGTACGGTATCCAGCCCGATATCATGGTGCTGTCCAAGCAGCTCACCTCGTCCTATCAGCCCCTGGCCGCCGTGCTGGTGTCCGATGCCATCCATGACGTCCTGCTCAGCCAGAGCCAGCGTTTGGGGGCCTTCGCCCATGGCCTGACCTGCACGGGACATCCCGTCGCCACTGCGGTGGCGCTGGAAAACATCCGCATCATCGAGGAGCGCGACCTGGTGGGCCAGGTCCAGCGCCTGGCCCCTGAATTCCAACGCCGTCTGCGCGCATTCGCCGACCATCCGCTGGTGGGCGATGTGCGCGGTGTCGGGCTGTTGGGCGCCATCGAACTGGTGGTGAACAAGGCCACCGGCCAACCGTTCGCCCAGCCCGGCACCTTGGGTGGCTATGTGTTCAAACAGGCGCACAAGCACGGGCTGATCATTCGCGCCATCTACGACACGATCGCCTTCTGTCCGCCGTTGATCTGCACCCAGGCCGATATCGAGGCGATCTTCAGCGCCTTCGAACGCACGCTGGCCGACGTGACTGAATGGGCCCGCGCACAGAACCTGTTGTAGACGACGCACCACACTAGACACCTAGAACAAAAATCATGAGGGTTGGAATGTGAGCACACAAAATGACCAGCGCTTCGACTTCGATGTATCGGTAGTCGGGCTCGGCGCCATGGGCACGATCATGGCCCATGCATTTCTCAAGCAGGGCAAACGCGTGGCGGTGTGGAACCGATCGCCTGGCAAAGCGGCGGCGCTGGTCGCCGCTGGTGCTCGGCTGTGCGACTCGGCTCACGCCGCGCTCAGCGTAAGCCCGGTCACGGTCTTCGTGCTTCTGGACGACCAGGCGACCCATGGCGTGCTTGGCATGCCGGGGGTGATGGCTGCGCTCGCAGGTCGCACGGTGGTCGATTACACCACCAACGGCCGCGACGAGGGCCTGGCGCTTCAGGCGCTGGTCAACGCCGCTGGCGGCCTGTACGTCAAAGGCATGATCGTGGCCTACCCACGCAACGTCGGTCATCGCCAGAGCCATACCCTGCATACCGGCGATCGTGAGGGCTTCGAGCAGCATCGGGCGCTGCTCGAGGCGCTGGCCGGTCAAACGATGTTCCTGCCTTGGGACGAAGCACTGGCCTTTGCCAGCGTGCTCCACGCCCAGGCATTCGCCACGATGGTGGCATTCTTCGAGGCCGTGGGCGCGAGCGAGCGCTTCGGCCTGCCCGTGGCGAAGACGGCCCGGCTGCTGCTCGACACGTCACGGTTTTTCATCAGCGATGCGCTCGAGGAAGCGGTATGCCGACTCGAAGCGCAGGATTTCGCAGGCGATCAGGCCAGGCTCGATGTGCATGCCGGCGCCTTCGCCCACATCGCCCAGGCGCTGCACGCGCAAGGGGCCTGGACGCCGGTCTTCGACGCCGTGTGTGGGGTCGTGCAGCGTGCCGAAGCCATGGGCTACGGCGATCAGGACATCGTGGCGGCCACCCAGGTGTTCGCAGCGGCCAATCTTCCCGAAACGACCGCACAAAGGACCATTTAATGGCGCGCTTTATCAAGCTTTAGCCAACGCCACGGACCAGACTCGACGGTAACTACAAAAACAAAAGCTGGAGGTTCCCATGCGTATCTTTGCCTTTCTGGTGGCCAGCGTGACACTTGCCCTGTTCCTGACGGCGGTCTACGCCCCTCAGTCTTCCATAGCCAGTCGATCCGTGGCACAAACGGCACACGCGGCACACCCGATTGCGAGCATTGGCGATATATTCCGGGGTTACTAGCGAAGGGCCGACACCCTCTAGGGGCGCGTACGTCCGCGCCCCAACAGACGCGGCTGGCGCTTGATGCCGTGGGCCTTCTGCCAGCTCAACGGACTCATCTGAAACCAGCGATGAAAGGCTCGGCAAAATCCGCTGGTGTCGGAATAGCCGAGCAGCGCGGCCAGCTCGCCGATGTTGGCCGAAGGCCTGGCAAGGTAGGCCTGGGCCATGGACTGGCGCACCTCCTCGAGCAATTGCTGGAACGTCAGCCCTTCCTGCGTCATGGCCTGACGCAACTCGTTCGGGGTCAGCGCCATGATGCTGGCCACCTTCTGCGCCGTGGCCCGCCCACTGGGCAGCAGGTGATGCAGCAACTGCTTGATCTGGATGGCCAGCTCGTCGCCGGACAGCCGCTCCAGGCGCTGCATGCTCTTGACCACCAGTTGGTGCAACGCCTCATCACACAGGACACAGGGCTGCGCCAGCAGCGATGATTCGAACACCAGGGCGACACAACGCGCATTGAAGGTGGGCGAAATGCCGAGCGCCTGGGCATACAAGGCGACATCGGTACTGGGCGAATGGCTGAGCCAGAGGGCGCTGGGTAGCCAGTGCGGGCCTGCCAATGCGCGCATCAGAGCAATGCCCACGACACCGGCCAGCTCCTCTGCCTGGCGCACGCCGGGCGCGTGGGAGAGGCGAACATGATAGCTGAGTATGGTCAGGCCGTTTTCGCTGTCCAGCCCGACTTCGGCCGCACCATTGTACAGGGCGTAATGGTTGCGCAATTCCACCAGCGCATCACCGACCGTGCGCGCATTGCGCAGCAGATGGAGCAACTCACCCAACACATCGGCGGCCTGGAACTGACCATACTGCAGGCCGAACAGCGCATTGCCCGAATGCCGACTGCAGGCCTCGAGCAAAGCGCAGTATTGCTGGTAGGGGAGCAAATCGTCCTCGTCTTGAAGGCCCTGGCCCGGCAGGCCGACGTGCTTGAGCATCTGCCCCGGATCGAGCCCCTGCCCGGCGGCGAAGGCATGAAACCCGGTGAGGCTGATTGCCCGGACGAAGGGAACGTCAGCCATGTCGACCACGCCCGCTTACGGCATCGAGCGCCGGTGCCTGGCGCAGTTGACGTTTCCATTGTTGCGGGCTGAGGCCATGCCAGCGGCTGAATGCCCTGGAAAACGCGGCAAGCTGGGTGTATCCCAACAACTCCGCCACCTGCGTCAGGTTGATCGAGGCATCCCGCAGCAAGCGTGTGGCCATCGCCTGGCGGGTCCCGTCCAGCAATGCCTGGAAACTCGTGCCTTGGCTCAGCAGGTAGCGCTGCAGGCTGCGCGAGCTGATCCTCAGGTCCATGGCAATCTGTTCGACCGTGACACGTCCCTGGGGCATGCGAATGCGCATAAGCTTTTGCACGTGCATGGGCAACGCCTCCAGCGTGATATCCGCCAGCTCGTCCTGGAACTGTCGGGTCAGTTGCAGGATGCGTTGATCCTTTGCGCCAAGCCTTGCGTCCAGCAGTGAAGGGGCGAACACCCAGGCGTTTTCCGTGCTGGAAAAACGCGGCGCCACCCCCAGCAGACGCCGGTATGCCGAAGGTTCCGCCCCTGCGCCATGGCACAGCAGCAGGGCATGCGGGCACCAGAGGTGCTTGAGCAAACTGTGCATCAGCTGCGCGCTCATTCCCATCGCCCACTCCACGGTCTGTCGCACACAGGGAAGATCCGCGTCGGTGACCTGACAGATCAAGCGTGCATTGCCGGCATGCCGCTCCAGGCGAAACTCCACTGCCGTGCCGAGCACATGGGCGTACCGGACCAATGCCCTCAGCACCTCACCGACAGTGTCCGCGCCCTGAATGGCATGCAGCAGGGTCCCCATTCCCGGCATGCCATGTTCAAGCCCGAACTGCAGCGCGAACAGGCGATTGCCCGAGCGGTGCGCAGCCAACGCCAGTAGCGCGTTGAACGGGCGGGTTTGGATTGCGCCATCGGGCTCGCCAAGGGCAAGCGAAACCTCTGCAAGCAGCGCATGAGGCTCTAGCCCCTGGGCCAGAGCGAAGTCGTCGAATCCAATTAACGCGGTACCCTGGATGTAGGACGTCATCATTGCAGGTCCGGCTGATGAATGTTGGCTCACAGGCAGGTACAGTGCCTACCTGTATTTTGGCGCATAGTGTGAAGCTTTTCCTCGGCTCGATATAGCAGACTCGAGCAGGCCGGCGGCCGACCGGGAGGGTGACCACGCATCACCCTTCCGGTCGATCGCTGGCTGCAGCGGCCGCCTGGCGAGCCCATTCGCGCAGGACGAACTTCTGGATCTTGCCGGTGGCCGTCTTGGGCAGCTCCACCAACGAGACATGCCGCGGCGCCTTGAAGTGCGCCAGGCGCTCGCGACACCAGCGGATCAGCTCTTCGCCGGTGATGCCCGCCTGGGCCTCGGCACTCAGGGTGACGAAGGCATGCGGGGTTTCGCCCCAGCGCGAATCGGGCCGCGCCACCACGGCAGCCTCGAGCACCTCGGGATGCTGGTAGAGCACCTCCTCGATCTCCAGCGAACTGATGTTCTCGCCGCCGGAAATGATGATGTCCTTGGCCCGGTCCTTGATCTCCACATAGCCATCGGGGTGCAGCACGGCGAGGTCGCCCGTGTGCAGCCAGCCGCCAGCCAGGGCGCTGCGGGTGGCTTCGGGGTTGTGCAGGTAGCCTTTCATCACCGTGTTGCCGCGCACCACCAGCTCGCCCAGGGTCGCCCCGTCGGCGGGCACCGGCTGGCCGCTATCGGTATCCAGCACCGTGGCTTCCTCGAGCATCGGATGGGCCACGCCCTGGCGGCTCATGAACCGCGCGCGAGCCTCCAGCGGCAGCTCGTCGACGCCTGGCTGCCACAGGCACAAGGTACTGGGGCCATAGCTTTCGGTCATGCCATAGGCGTGGGTGATGCTGAAACCGCGCGCCTCCATGGCGGCGATCACCGCGCTGGGCGGTGCGGCGCCACCGGTGATCACCGACACCGCCTGGGACGGCGCGGCGCCTGCCGGAGCATGGATCAGCATCGACATCACCACCGGCGCGGCGCTCAGGTGGGTCACGCCGTGCGCGGCAATGGCGGCGTGAATCGCTTCGGGCTGCACCTTGCGCAGGCACACATGGCTGCCGCCCGACAGGGTCACTGCCCAGGTATGGCTCCAGCCGTTGCAGTGGAACATCGGCAGGGTCCACAGGTAGACACTACGCGGGCCGAGCTGGAAGATCAGCGCCCCGGCGCAGGCATTGAGGTAGGCGCCGCGATGATGCAGCACCACGCCCTTGGGATCGCCGGTGGTGCCGGAGGTGTAGTTGATGGCGATCGACTGCCATTCGTTGTGCGGCGCGCTCAACGGCCGGTTGCCATCGCCCTGGGCCAGGAAGCTTTCGTAGTCCAGGTCCGGCGCCAGGTCGGCGCCCTCGGCCTGGGCATCATCGATGCCCACCAGCAGCGGCGGCGTGTCCAGCATCGCCAGCGCCTGGTGGACCACCGCGCCGAACTCGCGATCGCACAACAGTACCCTGGCCGCGCAATGGCGCAGGATGAACGCGATGCTGCGCGCTTCCAGGCGAATATTGATGCATACCAGCACGGCCCCGGCGCCGGGCACGCCATAGTGCGCCTCGAGCATCTCGGGGATGTTCGGCGCCAGGATCGCCACGCGCTCGCCCGGCTGCACGCCGACCCGCTCCAGGGCGCTGGCCAGGGCCCGGCTGCGCTGGTGCAACTGCTGGTAGGTGTAGCGACGGTCGCCGTACACCACCGCATCGCGCTGCGGATAGACCTGCGCGGCGCGCTTGAGGAACGACAGCGGCGACAGCGGCACGTGGTTGGCCGCATTCGGTGCCAGTTCGTGTTCCAGGTTCGGGTTCATCATGACGGGTCCTTCGTCCATGGGCAGTTCAACGGTTGCACGCACATAACCACCTCTGTTTCTTGTTGTTCTTGACCGGCACAGCCGGTGCCATTCATCACGGGGTTTGCAAGGCTGGGGGGTGTATCTACAGGCTGCTGCACAGGTGGCCGCCATCGACCACGATCTCGCTGCCGCTCATGCCGCGGCCGGCGTCGCTGGCGAGCAGCAGCAAGGCGCCATCCAGGTCCGCCGGCTGGCTGAAACGCCGGCTCGGAATACGCGCGCGCAACTTCTGCCCCGCGTCGCTGGCCAGGAATGCCTCGTTCAAGTCGGTCATCACGTACCCCGGCGCCAGGGCGTTCACGCGGATACCATGGCGCGCCAGCTCCAGGGCCATGGCCCGGGTCAGGTGCGCCAGGCCCGCCTTGGCCGCCAGATAAGGACCAACGGCGCCGGCCACCCGGCTGGCGAGGATCGAGGTGACGTTGATCAGGCTGCCGCCCTGCCCTGCGGCGACCATGCGCCGCGCGCTTTCCTGGGCCACCGTCCAGGCGCCCTTGAGGTTGGTGTCGAGCACGCGGTCCCAGCTGCCATCGTCGCAGTCGAGCAGCGCCTGGCTGTCGCTCACCCCGGCATTGTTGACCAGTACATCCAGCGGGCCGGCGGCATCGAGCACCCGGCAGACATCGTCGCGGCTGGTGACATCGAGGGCAAAGGCGCGGGCGCGGCCGCCGCTGGCCTGGATGGTCTCGACCAGGGCCTGCAACGGCGCCTCGCGCCTGGCGGCGACCAGCACCTCGGCGCCGGCCGCCGCCAGGGTCTGGGCAAAGTGCCGGCCCAGGCCACTGGAGGCCCCGGTCACCAGGACGCGACGGCCATCGAGAGAGAACAGTCGAGCAAGTTGCGGCTGCATCAGTGACCTCCCAAGCGCTGGTCGAGGAGTTTTTTCGCCAGGCTCATGCGGTGCACTTCGCTCGGGCCGTCATAGATGCGGAACGGCCGGATATCGCGGAAGATCCGCTCCACCACCGTGTCCCCGGTCACACCACGCCCACCCAGCACCTGCATCGAGCGATCGACCACCCGCCACAGCGCCTCGGAGCTGATCACCTTGGCCATGCTCGAGTCGACATTGCCCCGTTCGCCCTGGTCGAGCACCCAGGCGCAATGCCATACCGCCAGGCGCACCACATGCAGGTCCATCTGGTTGTCGGCGAGCATGAAGCCGACGCCCTGGTGCTCGCCCAGGGATTTGCCGAAGGCGTCGCGGGTGCGCGCATGGTCGCAGGCGATGTCGTGGGCACGCCGCGCGGCGCCGAGCCAGCGCATGCAGTGGGTCAGCCGTGCCGGCGCCAGACGCACCTGGGCATAGCGGAAACCCTTGCCGATCTCGCCGAGCACATCGCTTGCCGGGATGCGCAGGTTGTCGAAACGCAGTTGCCCGTGGCCACCGGTGAAGCAGCTGTCCAGCGAGTCCAGTTGCCGTTCGTGGACGATGCCCTCACGCTGCATGTCGCTCAGGAACATGGTCGCCGTGCCGTCTTCCATGCGCGCCATGATGATCGCGAAATCGGCGCCATCGGCGCCGGTGATCAACCACTTGCGGCCGTTGATCAGGTAGTCGTCGCCATCGCGGGTGGCGGTGGTGCGCAGCATCGACGGATCCGAACCCGAGCCCGGCGCAGGCTCGGTCATGGCGAAGCATGAGCGCGCCCGGCCCTGGACCAACGGGCGCAGCCAGCGGTCCTTCTGCGCCTCGGTGGCGACCACGTCCATCAGGTGGATGTTGCCTTCATCGGGGGCGTGGATATTCAGCGCCACCGGGCCCAGGGGCGAATACCCAGCTTCCTCGAAGACGATCGCCTTGGCCACGTGGCTCAGGCCCATGCCGCCCATCTCGGGACTGGCATGGGGGGTCAGCAGGCCGGCGACGCGGGCTTTTTCCAGCAAGTCCTGGCGCAGGGCATCGCTGGGACCGTGACGGTCCTGGCGGGGATCGTTCTCGAAAGGGATCACGTGGTTGGCGATGAAATCGCGCGTCCTGGCCTGCAAGGCCAGCAGGTCGTCGGAAAGGTTGAAGTTCATGGTTGTCCTTATTTGTGCGGTTGCAGTCTTGGCAATGGATCGGCGGCTAGCCGTGCTCAAGGCATGGCCTTGGGGTTACTGATCGTCAGGTGGGCAAGCGTGGTCCGGCGCAGGGCCTCGACCAGGGTGCGACGCGCCTGCGGGGCGTCATGGCGGCCCGCGCGGATCGCCAGGGCCAGGTGCTGCCGGGTAGCGGCGAGGGTCGCCGGCGGCGTTTCCAACAAGGCGCCCAGACGGGCCTGTTCCTGAGCGCTCAGCTGGTCTTGCAGACGGCTTTCGCGCGCGGCGATGGCCATGGCATTGGCGATCATCAGCGCCGGGTAGCGCAGCTCACTGGCCAGCGTGGGCAACACCTGCTCCAGCAAGGTCTGGCGGGCGATGTCGAGCAGTTGCGCGGCATTCGGTTGGGTCATGGCGCTTCGGCTCCGGTCATGTTCAGGATGTCCAGCTCCAACTCCGGCAGCAGGCGCGCGGTCAGGGCCAGTTCGAGGGAAGGCTCTTCGCCGGACAAGTGGCGCTGCCCTTGCTGCAAGGCGATCACCGCCCAGCGCAGGGTGGCCATGACCTGCCAGTAGTGCAGTTGGCTGGGTTCGATGGCCAGGGTCGACACCTCGTGGTAGCCGCGCAGGAAGTCCTCCAGCAGGCCAATGCCGCCCGCCTCCAGGTCGGGACGGGTGAAGCGCCAGCAACGGGCGGTGAACCAGCCCAGGTCTTCGCAGGGGTCGCCCCAGCCGCTGAACTCCCAGTCGAGCACCGCTTCGAGCCCTTGCTCGCTGGCCAGGTAGTTGCCGCTGCGGTAGTCGCGGTGCAGCAGGCACAGCGCGTGGCTGCGCGGCGCGTGCAGCTCGCACCAGCGCAGGCCCCACTCCAGGGCCGGGTAGGCCGCATCGAGGCTGTCGAGGTAGTGGCGGTAGGCGCCGATGGTCGCCAGGGCCGGCGAGGTGTCAGGGATTGGCAGGAAATCCAGTGTCGCCGAGGGGGGGCGCACCTGGTGCAGGCGTGCCAGGTTGGCGCCCAGTTGCGCCGCAAGCCCGGCCTGGCCCTGTGGCCCGGCCTGGGCGCTGAGCAGGCGCCCGGCGGCGATACCCGGCACGTACTCCATGAGGAAGAACAGCCGTCCCTGAACCTGCGGATCGCGGCACAACCAGAGCGGCCTGGGGACCTTGACCCCGGCCTGGTGCACCACTTGCAGCACGGCGAACTCCTGTTCGCGATCGAGGCTGGCGGGCAGCGCGGACAAGGCGTCGCTGCGCAGCACCCAACGTCGAGCGCCGGCCCATGGGCCACCCTCGATCTGCAGGTCCAGGCGCCAGTTCTCCTGGATGGCACCGCCGCTCAAACGCTTGCGCGCGATGATGGACACCCGCTCGGCGGCCGCCCGTTGACGAATGAAATCGACCAACCGTTGGTCATGGGGACTGGCCGCGAGCGGATCGCTGGCCAGGGGAATCGTGGGGGAACTGCTCATGGGTCGATGGGCCCTGTGTTCACGGGTGAATTGCCAGGAGGGCTAGAGCAAGGCCTGGGCCAACTGCCAAGGATCCAGCTGCAGGCCCCGTCGGACCTAACCTACGGTGCTCTCGGCAAAGGCCGGCGGCACAACCTTTGTTTCACTTATGCAAGGCTTTCGTTCACCATGGAAACATTGCAACCATGAACAGGGTTCGCCATGCACTCCCCCACCGCCCAGGTCGTCGTGCTGATCAGCCACCTGCAGCGTCCCCGGCAACGCAGCCGGCTCGCCCAGGTAGTGGCCGGGCTCACCGCCGATTACCCCGACACCCGTATCGAGGTACTCGACACTTCGGTGGCCGAGGCGCTGCAGACTGCCCGCGAGCTGGAGCAGCGCGGCGCGGTCGATGTATTCGTCTGCGCCGGGGCCACCGCCGCCTACCTGCGCCGCCACCTGGCCCGACCAGTGCTGGCGATGCGTGTCGGCGGCGGCGACCTGCTGCGAGCCCTGGGCCAGGCCCGCGATCACGGCGGGCAAGTGGCCGTGCTCAGCTACAACCACATCAATCAAGACCTGCAGGCCTTGGCCGCACTGTTCACCGTGCAGATGCATCAGGCTGCCTATAGCTCGCTGGAGCAAGCCCGCCAGGCCGTCGAGCAGGCGGCGCTAATGGGCTGTGGCAGCATCATCGGGTCGTCGACGGTGGTGGAGCTCGCCGAACAGGCCGGGCTGCAGGGCGTGCTGTCACTGAGCGAGGAAACCGTGCGCAGGGCCCTCGAGGAGGCCCTGGGCATTCTCGACAGCCAACGCATCGAAAACGCCAAGCGTCGACACCTCGATGCCGTGCTGCAACACATCCCCACTGGCGTGGCCGCGATCGACAACCAGGGCCTGGTGCAGTCGCTCAACCCCGCCTTGGCGCAGTTGCTGGCGTTGCCGGCCAGCGCGGCGCTGGGGCGTCCGTTGCAGGCACTGTGCCCCGAGCTGGATTGGCAGCAAGCCTTGCAGGACGGCACGGGCGAGGACAACCGTGTCATCCGCGTGGGCGCGCAAGCCGTGGTCAGCAACCTGTTGCCGATCCTGGAGAACGGCGAGCGCACCGGCCTGGTGCTGACCTGCCAGGACATCACCGCCGTGCAGCGCGCCGACCAGCGCATCCGCGCCAGTCGCCGGCCCGGCGCCTTCACCGCGCGCTACCGCCTGGCGCAACTGGGCGGCGCCAGCCAGGCCAACCGTGAGATGTTGCAATTGGCCGAGCGCTTCGCCGCCAGCCACTCGACCATCTTGATCACCGGCGAGAGCGGCACCGGCAAGGAGCTGTTGGCCCAGGGCATCCATAACGAAAGCCCGCGCCGGCAAGGCCCCTTCGTTGCCATCAACTGCGCGGCGTTTCCCGAAACGCTGCTGGAAAGCGAACTGTTCGGCTACGAGGAAGGCGCCTTCAGCGGTTCGCGCAAAGGCGGCAAGCCCGGCCTGTTCGAGGCCGCGCACCGCGGCACGCTGTTCCTCGACGAGATCGGCGACATGCCAGTGTCGCTGCAGACCCGCCTGCTGCGGGTGCTGCAGGAGCGCGAAGTACTACGCCTGGGCAGCACCGAGCCGATCGCCATCGATGTGCGCATCATTGCCGCGACCCACCAGGATCTGCCCACGGCCATGGCGCAAGGCGCATTCCGCACGGACTTGTACTACCGGCTGAACATCCTGCGCCTGCAGACCACGCCGCTGCGCGAGCGCACCGAGGATATCGCCTTGATCAGCCGCAGCATAAGCCAACGCCTGTTGGTGCAGGGCCAGCCGCCAGGCGCGGCGCAGGTGGTGACGGCGCTGTTGCCGTACCTGGCGCGCCATAGCTGGCCAGGCAATGTGCGCGAACTGGAGAACGTGATCGAGCGGGCGATGCTGTCGGCCCGGGAGCTGCTGCGCGGTGAAGAGCTGGACGAGCAGTACCTGGCGCGCGTGCTGCCTGAATTGTGCGAGGGCACCCCGTCGCTGGGCCGGGCCAGGCCATCCCGGGCGTCGGACCTGCACAGCGTCGGCAAGGCCGCGCAGTTGCGCCATGTGCAGCAGACCCTGGACAACTGCCAGGGCAATCTCGATGAGGCCGCCCGCCAGTTGGGGATCAGCCGGACGACTCTGTGGCGGCGCTTGCGCGCGGCGCAAGAGTTGTAAGCTGCGCGAACGCATTCACGCCCACAGCCCCCAGTGCACGGTTCTGTCGCCTAGAAATCGACCTTGCCGCGCCCTGCCTTGACCGTGCCACGCCGCGCCTTCGATTCCAGGCGGCGGGTCTTCGAACCCAGGGTCGGCTTGGTCGGCCGGCGTTTTTTCTCGACCTTGGTGGCGCCCTGGATCAGCTCGACCAGGCGCGCCAAGGCATCGGCGCGGTTCTGCTCCTGGGTGCGGTACTGCTGGGCCTTGATGATCAGCACCCCATCCGCGGTGATGCGGCTGTCACGCAGCGCCAACAGCCGCTCCTTGTAGAACGTCGGCAGCGACGAGGCAGGAATGTCCAAGCGCAGGTGCACGGCGCTTGAGACCTTGTTGACGTTCTGCCCGCCCGCGCCTTGGGCACGGATGTAGGTGAGCTCGATTTCGGCATCCGGCAGATGCACGGTGTTGGAGATGGTCAGCATGCGCAAGCCCTGGTGGTAACCCGGGCATTATCACATCTACTGGCCGTGCCGTGGCGTTATTGCCGCGCCATGCGCCGGCGATACTGGCGGGTGCGCGCGGCATCGGCCCATTGCTGGCGCAGCAGCGCCCACCAGGGGGCCACCTGTGGGTCGGGCGCCTTGGCTTGGCTTAATTGGCGCAACTGGAACTTGACCATGGCCATGTTGCCCAGCGAGGCCAGCGCCTTGTTCTTCCAGGTGATCGGCCGCAGCGCTGGCGCTGCATCCCTGCCCGCGCGCCAAGCGCGGGGCAAGGCCGGGTCGATGGCCAGCGCGGTGCCGATGCCGACCATCTCCACGCCGCTGTGCACCACCTGCTCGGCAATCGACCGACGGCGGATCCCGCCGGTGACCATCACCGGCATGTTCGCCACCGCGCGAATATCCTTGGCGAACTCCAGGAAATAGGCCTCACGCGCCAATGTCCGGCCATCCCGGGCCTGGCCCTGCATCGCTGGTGCCTCGTAGCTGCCGCCCGACAGCTCCACCAGGTCAATCGACAAGCCGTTGAGCAGGCCGACCACTTGCCTGGCATCGTCGGCACTAAAACCGCCACGTTGGAAGTCCGCCGAGTTGAGCTTGACCGCCACGGCGAAGCCCGGCGACACCACCGCGCGCACCGCCTTGACGATTTCCAGCAGCAAGCGCGCGCGGTTTTCCAGCGAGCCGCCCCACTGGTCGCTGCGCTGGTTGGTCAGGGGCGACAGGAACTGGCTGAGCAGGTAGCCGTGCGCGGCATGGATTTCGACCCCGGTAAAGCCCGCCTGCTCCGCCAACCGGGCGGTGTTGGCGAAGCGCCGGATCACCTCCTCGATCACCTCGGCCGTCATCGCCTGCGGCGTGGCGAAAAGCTTGGACATCTTGCCCAGGTCCAACGCCACGGCCGACGGCGCCCAGGTCACCTGACCCAGGTTGGCGCGCATCTGCCGGCCAGGGTGATTGATCTGCAACCAGAACTGCGCGCCCTTCGCCCGCCCGGTGGCGGCCCACTGGCGAAAGCGCGCCAGTTGCCGGTCATCCTCCAGCACCACCCCGCCCGGGCCGGTCATGGCGCGGTTATCGACCATGACATTGCCGCTGATGATCAACCCCGCGCCGCCCTCGGCCCAGGCCTGGTACAGGCGCATCAATTGCGCGGAAGGGGCATGCTCGGCATCGGCCATGTTTTCCTCCATGGCGGCCTTGGCAATGCGGTTGGGGATGATCGAGCCATTGGGCAGGGTCAGGGGGGAGAACACGTCCATCGACAGCACCTCAGCGAGTTGGTGCGGCGACCTTAGCCTTAAAGTCAGCTTTAAGGTCAAGCCTTGGCAAAGCGAAAAACTTGACCATTGACTCTCAAGTTGGGTTGAACGTTAGGGTGCCGGTGCAGTGACTTTCTTTCTCGCTTCGTCAAGCACGCCCTGGAGAACCGCAACGTGAAACTTGGACCTGTCGCCGCCCTGGCCGGCGCCCTGCTGGCCCCTGTCAGCCATGCCGCCAACGGCATCCCCGAGCACGCCGACACCACCCTGATCGACATTGCCGGGCATCCCGTGCCGGTGCTCAAGGGCGGGCTGTACGAGCGCTATCGCTCCAACCCGCCGCTGTCGGTGATCCACGAGCAAGCGCCGGAGCTGGACCTGAGCTGGTTCAAGGGGCTGCAAAAGACCCAGGTCGACATGGGCTTCGCGTCCTACTCGCCGAACTTCTACTACCAGAACAGCCGTATCACCGCGGTGTACACCGCCGACCTGGAGCGCCTGCGCGCGCTGATGCCCGCCGAGGTACTGGCCCAGGTGCAGCCGCTGCAAGTGTGGCCGGGCCGCGGCCTGGTGGCGCTCACCGCCTACAGCTATGACTATTGCGACAACGACAGTTACAACGAAATCGCCCTGTCGATCATCACCAACAAGCCGGGCAAGTCGAACTTCGGGCCGTTCACCCTGGTCGGGCAATCGCTGTCCAAGGACTTCTGGGGCTATGTCCTCAAGCTGCCGGTGAACACCGAATTGGCGCGGGTGCGCGGCGTGGTCGGCTACAACCTGCCCAAGTGGCTGACCCCGATCAACCGCCGCGAGGACGCGGCCGCTGTGACCTACGACATCATCGACGCACAGACCGGCAAGGTCGATGTGGTGATGCGTGGACGCAAGCTGGAGGACCTCTCCCATGAGCCGGGGCTGGTGACCAACAGCTTCACCAACCTGGATCACCAGGGGCGGTTGGCCTATGGCTATGCCACCTCGCGGCAGACCGCCCATGCCTCGAGCATGAGCGCCGAGGCGGTGGAACTGGTGCTCGGCGATGGTAGCCTGGCGCAGTACATCCGTGAGCTGCAGTTGGGGCGGATGCTCAAGTACGAGTATGTGCCGGCGTTCCAGAGCGCGCTGTATGCGCCCAAACCGCTGGCGGCGTTGCAAGCCGATAACTGACGCCCTAGGGCAGCGTTGGGCCCCTGGCTCAACGCCCTGCCTTGCCTTGGGCCATCTCTTCACGCAGGCGCTCCAGCACCCGCTGCGAATTGTCCACGCAGGCCATCCCCTCGGGCTTGCTCTCGATGCCTTCGATCACCAGCAGCAACTGCGCCTTGTTGCGCGCCAGGCGCTCCTGCAACCGCTCGATCTCCTCGACCTTGCGCTTGAGCCCGCCAAGCAGCTCGTCGTGTTGCCAGCCCTTGGCCCTGGCTGGCAGCAGGTGGCGGATTTCCTCCAGCGAGAAACCGGCGGCCTGGGCGTTGGTGATCATCTCCAGCACCCACACCGTGTCGGCATCGTAGGCGCGATAGCCATTGGCCTTGCGCTGCACCGGCTGGATCAGCCCGCTGGCCTCGTAGAACCGAATCCGCGACGGGGCAAGGCCTGTGACCTTGGCCAGTTCACCTATTCTCATGCCTCACCTTGCAATGCGATTGACCTTGAAGTGCACTTTAAACCTAGAGTTACCTGGCGGCCAAGCGATGGCCCCCCCTCATGAGCAGCACCCCTCGATAACAGGAGACGCGAAATGGGCTACGTCACGACAAGCGAAGGCATCGACCTCTTCTACAAAGACTGGGGCCCACGCGATGCCCAGGTGATCTTTTTCCACCATGGTTGGCCCTTGAGCGCCGACGACTGGGACGCGCAGATGCTTTACTTCATCGCCCAGGGCTACCGCGTGGTCGCCCACGACCGCCGCGGCCACGGGCGTTCCAGCCAGGTCTGGGATGGTCACGACATGGACCACTACGCCGATGACGTCGCCGCCGTGGTGCAGCACCTGGGTGTACAGGGTGCCATCCACGTGGGCCACTCCACCGGTGGTGGCGAGGTGATCCACTACCTGGCGCGGCACCCCAGGGACCCGGTGCCCAAGGCGGCGATCATCGCCGCGGTGCCGCCGCTGATGGTCAAGACCGCCAGCAACCCCGGCGGTTTGCCCAAGAGCGTGTTCGATGACCTGCAAGCGCAGCTCAAGGCCAACCGCGCGCAGTTCTACCATGACATCCCGGCAGGGCCGTTCTACGGCTACAACCGCCCCGGCGCCAAGGCCGACCAGGGTGTGATCCTCAACTGGTGGCGCCAGGGCATGATGGGCTGCGCCCAGGCGCATTACGACGGTATCGTGGCCTTCTCCCAAACCGACTTCAGCGAAGCGCTCAGGCAGGTGAACATACCGGTGTTGGTGATGCACGGCGACGACGACCAGATCGTGCCTTATGCCAACTCAGGGCCGCTGTCGGCCAAGCTGCTACCCAAAGGCACCCTGAAGACCTACGCCGGCTTCCCCCATGGCATGCCGACCACCCATGCCGAGGTGATCAACGCCGACCTGCTGGCGTTCTTCCGTAGCTGAAGCGCAGGAGCCGGCAAGGCTGGCTCTTGCACTTCAACCTTTGCCTGAAACCCGGGCGTTGCGGCTGGCCTGCTCCAGCGCCCGGGCGAACACCCCGCGCTGCTGTTCGTCGAACTCGACCAGGAACAGCTCGGCCACCGATTGCTCGTACACCTGCCACATCTGCTTGCGCAGCGCCCGGCCACTGGGGGTGATCCGGGCGATGGCGCCGCGCCCATCGTCCAGGGCCTTTTCCCGGGTCACCAGGCCTTCCTTCTCCAGCCGATCGACCAGGCGCGTCAGGTTGTAGCGCTCGATCGCCATGGCGTCGGCCAGCTCGTGCATGCGTCGTGCGCCATCCTGGCCGCTCTCGATCCCCCACAAGGTGTCGTACCAGGCGTAGGACGGCAGTTTCTGCTCGGCCAGGCGCCGTTCGATTTCCCTGATCAAGCAGCGGTGGGCGCGGATGAAGCTGTACCAGAGGTCTGGCGCGGGGGTGGTCATGATTTCTCCAAGGGATTTTCGTTGCAGTTGCAATGATACCGCCGTCAGCGTTAGATTCAATTGCAACTGCAACGACATCCGCTGCCGGAGATGCCCGGCCCCTGCAACAAGGAGCGTTACCATGACCCCGCAACATGCCCTGCGTGATGAAGACCCCCAGGAAACCCGCGAGTGGCTCGACTCCCTCGCCTCGGTGGTGGAAGCCGAGGGGCGCCCCCGGGCGCACTACCTGATCGACCGCCTGCTCGAATTCGACGTGTCGCGCCATGGCGACTTCCATGGCCGAGTCACCACGCCCTATGTCAACAGCATCCCACCCGAGCGCGAGCTGCCCTACCCTGGCGACCTGGCCATCGAACAGCGGCTCAATGCCTATATCCGCTGGAACGCCCTGACCATGGTGCTGCGCGCCGGCCGGCACTCCGGGGTTGGTGGGCATATCGCCACCTATGCCTCGGCGGCGGTGTTGTATGACGTGGGCTTCGATCACTTTTTCCGTGGCCGCAGCGACAGTTTCGCCGGCGACCTGGTGTACATCCAGGGGCATTCCGCGCCAGGTATCTATGGCCGCGCCTACACCGAAGGGCGGTTGAGCGAGGACCAACTGGACAACTTCCGCCGCGAGACCGACCGCGACGGCCTGTCGTCGTACCCGCACCCACGGCTGATGCCCGACTTCTGGCAGTTCCCCACGGTGTCCATGGGCCTGGGCCCCATCACCGCCGCCTACCAGGCGCGCTTCATGCGCTACCTGGAGAACCGCCAGCTCAAGGCGCACCAGGGGCGCAAGGTGTGGGCCTTCCTCGGCGACGGCGAGATGGACCAACCCGAGTCGCTGGCGGCGATCTCCCTGGCCGGCCGCGAGCGGCTGGACAACCTGATCTTCGTGGTCAACTGCAACCTGCAACGTCTCGACGGCCCGGTGCGCGGCAACGGCAAGGTGATCCAGGAGTTCGAGGGCCTGTACCGCGCCGCCGGCTGGAACGTGATCAAGGTGGTCTGGGGCAGCGGCTGGGACGCGCTGTTGGCCAAGGACCACAGCGGCCTGCTGCAGCAACGGATGATGGAATGCGTCGACGGCGAGTACCAGACCTACAAATCGCAGAATGGCGCCTATGTGCGCGAGCATTTTTTCGGCAAGCACCCCGAGTTGCTGGCCCTGGTCAGCGACCTGTCCGACGAGCAGATCTGGAAGCTGGCCCGCGGCGGCCATGACCCGGTCAAGGTATACAACGCCTACGCCGCGGCCATGCGCACCACGGGACGGCCCACGGTGATCCTGGCCAAGACCGTGAAGGGCTTCGGCCTGGGCGAGGCCGGCGAGGCGCAGAACATCAACCACCAGTTGAAGAAAATCGGCGCCGATGCGGTCAAGGCTTTCAGCGACCGCTTCGGCCTGGCGCTGGACGAAGCGCAACTGGGCGAGCTGCCTTACCTGCGCCCGGCGCCGGACAGCCGCGAAGCCGAGTACCAGCGGGCGCGCCGCGCCGCGCTGGGCGGGCAGGTCCCGGCACGCCATGCCCAGGTGGCAGCGCTCAGGGTGCCGCCGCTGGCCGCACTGGAGGCGCAGCTAAAGGGCACTGGCGAGCGGACCATCTCCACCACCATGGCCTTCGTGCGCATCCTCAGCACCCTGCTCAAAGACCCCGAGATAGGCCGCCTGGTGGTGCCCATCGTGCCGGATGAATCACGCACCTTCGGCATGGAAGGCCTGTTCCGCCAGATCGGCATCCATTCCGCCGTCGGCCAGCTGTATACGCCCCAGGACGCCGGCACGCTGTCGTACTACAAGGAGAGCGTCGACGGCCAGATTCTCCAGGAGGGCCTCAACGAATCAGGCGCCACCTCGTCGTGGATCGCCGCCAGCACCGCTTATGCCAACCACGGCGTGATGACCGTGCCGTTCTACATCTTCTACTCGATGTTCGGCTTCCAGCGGGTTGGCGACCTGCTATGGGCAGCCGGCGATGCCCGTGCCCGGGGCTTCCTGCTGGGCGCCACCTCTGGGCGCACCACCTTGATGGGCGAAGGCTTGCAGCACGACGATGGCCATAGCCATGTCATGTCGGCCACCGTGCCCTGCTGTATCTCCTACGACCCGACCTACGCCTACGAGCTGGCGGTGATCGTGCAGGACGGCCTGCGGCGCATGTACCAGGAACAGGAGGATGTGTACTACTACATCACCCTGCTCAACGAAAACTATGCGCACCCCGACCTGCCCACAGGTGCCGAGGCGAACATTCTCAAGGGTTTGTATCGCCTGCCCATCGAGCGCAAGGTGCTTGCAGGTCGGCATGTCCAGCTGGCCGGTAGCGGCGCGATCCTGCCCGAAGTGATCGCCGCAGCCCAGATACTGGCCAGCGATTACCAGGTCAGCAGCGAGATCTGGAGCGCCACCAGCCTCACCGAAGTGCGCCGCGAGGCCCAACAGGTGGAACGCTGGAACCTGCTGCACCCGCTGGACACCCCCAGACTGCCGTTCGTCACGCAGTTGCTGCAAGCCCATGAAGGACCGCTGATCGTCGCCACCGACTACATGAAGATCCACGCCGAGCAGATTCGCCCCTGGGTCGGCGCGCGTCGCTTCGTGCCCTTGGGGACCGATGGTTTTGGCCAGTCCGATACCCGCGAAGCGCTGCGTCGGCATTTCGAGGTAGATCGGCAGTTCATCGTGCTGGCGGCGCTCAAGGCCCTGGCCGATGATGGCGCGTTGCCGCGCGAGGTGGTGGCGCAGGCGCTCGAGCGCTTGCAGATCGCCGTGGACAAGGCGGACCCGGCCGGCGTCTGACGGTTCTCCTCGAAGATTGTCAGGGCTGCGTTGCAGCCCTTTCGCGGCTTGTGCGAGCTGAACGAAAAACCTGGGAACTTTAAACTTATTTACACATTCCCCCTAGACACTTACAGCCTTTCAACACTCATTAAAATTCTTTCACTAAAACCCCCTCAAACTGTCTGATCTGTTAATTGAATTAATTTTTTCTCCCGCCGACAATCAGTCGCCGGCCAACCTTGGTCGGCACTTGCCTTCCTGTGCCAGCCCAGACGCAGACGTCTGAACCCAAGGGCCACGCCCCGCGACCTCAGTTAAATGTTTAGTTGAGGCCAAACTTTTCACACAACTTTTACATCACCTCAAGTGATGTAAAGCAGGCAACTCATTGCCGAGGAAACTTATGAACGCCCCCGCCACTGGTGCGACCATCACCGTTACTCCACCGCACGAATGCATTCTGCTGACGGGCGCCACCGGCTTTCTCGGTGGCTCGGTGGCCGCCCAGCTGATCGCCAGCGGCCATGGCCCGGCCCTCGCCTTTCTGGTCCGCGGCCAAACCCCCGAGCAAGGCCTGCAACGCCTGCGCGACAACCTGCGCCAACACGGTGTCAGCGCTGCCCAGAGCAAGGCCCTGAGCGCGCAGCAGATCATCCTCGGCGACTTCCTCGACACCGCCTGGCTGGCCCGCGAAACCCCGCGCCTGATGCAGGTCGACCGGGTGATCAACTGCGCCGCGGTGGCCTCGTTCTCGAAGAACCCGACCATCTGGCCGGTCAACGTCGAAGGGACCTTCGCCTTTGCCCAGGTGCTCAGCCGCTCGCCACGCCTCAAGCGCTTCCTGCATGTCGGCACCGCCATGTGCTGCGGCCCGCAGCGCGAATCGCCGATCAGCGAATCCTGGGAGTTCCCCGAGGCCGAGCAGCAACTGGTGGACTACACCGCGTCCAAGGCCGAGATCGAGCGGCGCATGCGCGAAGCGCTGCCCACCCTGCCGCTGGTGGTGGCGCGCCCGTCCATCGTCGTCGGCCACCGCAGCCTGGGCTGCCAGGCATCAGGCAGCATCTTCTGGGTATTCCGCATGGGTTTTGCCCTGGAAAGCTTCACCTGCGGCCTGGACGAGCAGATCGACGTGATCCCAGTGGACTACTGCGCCGAGGCGCTGATCGGCCTGACGCTCAAGCCGGCGCTGGGCCATGACCTCTATCACATCTCCGCAGGCCACGGCTCGGCCTGCACCTTCGCCGAGATCGACGAGGCCTTTGCCCTGGCCAATGGCGCACAACCGGTGGGCGAGCGCTACCGCAAGGTCGACCCGGACGACCTCAAGTCCCTGGCCAGCAGCTTCGAAACCCGCATCGGCCCGGCCAACCCGCGCCTGGTGCTGCGCGCGCTGCGCCTGTACAGCGGCTTCGCCGACCTTAATTACTTGTTCGACAACAGCCGCCTGCTCGAAGAAGGCATCGCGATGCCGCCGCGTTTCACCGATTATCTGGATGTCTGCGTGAAGTCCTCCAATGGGGTGAGCATCGCCACGCAAATGCAGGCGGATTTCAAGTAAGCCTGGGGTTGCCTGCGCCAGGGCACCGGCTGGCGCCGGTGTTCGCCGGCAAGGCCGGCTCCTACAGGGGTTGGCCTTGCCGGCGATGACAGTCCGGCACCAGCGTGCTAGCCTCCGCGCGCCCCGGTTTGCGGGGCGCGTCGTTAGCTCAAGGAGTCAGGCAATGGACCTGCAGTTCCTCGGCACCTCTTCCGGGGTGCCGACCAAGGCCCGCAATGTCAGCGCCACAGCGGTGATCGAGGCCAGCGGCACGGGCTGGTACCTGGTCGACTGCGGCGAGGGCACCCAGCACCAGTTGCTGCACAGCCCGCTGTCGCTGCGCGAGCTGCGCGCCATCTTCATCACCCATGTGCACGGCGACCATTGCTTCGGCTTGCCAGGCTTGCTGGCCAGTGCCGGCATGTCCGGGCGCAAGGAGCCCCTGTTGCTGGTGATGCCCGCGGCGCTGCAGGCGTGGGTCCGGCAGAGCCTGGCGGTCAGCGAAAGCTACCTGGCATTCGAGCTGCGCTTCACCGACCTGGAGACCTTCGCCGGGATGGCATTCGACAATGTGCGGGTCAGCGCCTTGGCGCTGTCGCACCGGGTGCCGTCCTGGGGCTTTGTGTTCGAGGAAAGCGACCCGCAACCGCGCCTTGATACTGAACGCCTGCGCGCAGACGGCATTGCGCCGGGGCCGCTGTGGGGGCAGCTGGCCCACGGCCAGGCCGTCGAGTACCAGGGGCGTAGGCTCGAACCGCGCCAGTACCTGCTGGCCACGCGCCCAGTGCAGCGTTTCATCGTTTGCGGCGACAACGACCGCCCGGAGCTGTTGGGCGAGTGGGCGCGGGATGTCGATGTGCTGGTGCACGAAGCGACCTTCACCCAACCGGTGATCGAGCGCGCCCAGGGCAGTTTCGGCCATAGCACGGCCGCCGCGGTGGCGCGCTTTGCCGAGGGGGCTGGGGTAAGGAACCTGGTGCTCACGCATTTCAGTGCTCGCTACCAGGACAAGGGCGGGCGTGGCGGCTCGATCGAGGAGGTGCGGGATGAGGCTCGCGCTTGTTACAGCGGGCACCTGACCCTGGCGCGGGATCTGCGGCGGTATCGGTTGGGGCGTGATGGGGTGTTGGTGGAGGTGGAGTGAGGGGGCGCCGCATCTGTGCGAACCCCTCCCAGGCGCAACATCTGCTGTGGCGAACGCTTTTCCATCTCAATGGCGCTGCAAACACGACGGCGTCCCCCAACGGCCCCCAACCCACCTCAAGGCTGCAGCCCCACCTCCACCCCCGCCGCCAGGCAATAACGATCCCGCCCCTGACGCTTGGCCTGATATAACGCCGCATCCGCCGCCGCCATCAGGTTCTCAGGCGTCACTGCTTCCACCGTAGGTGCGCCCACCGCAATCCCGGCGCTGGCCGACACCCGCCCCAGCGGGCTGCCAGCGTGCGCCATGCCCTGGCTGCGCAACATGGCCAGGATCTCCTGGACGATCTGGCTCGCCCCCTGGGCATCGGTATTGGGCAACAGCAAGGTGAACTCCTCGCCGCCATAACGCACCGCCAGGTCCCCTGGGCGCTTCAACGCCTGGCGCAATACCTCGGCGAAACGCCGCAGGCACTGATCACCGGCCGGGTGCCCGTAGCGGTCGTTGTAAGCCTTGAAGTAGTCCAGGTCGAGCATCACCAGCGCCAGGGCAGAGCCCTGGCGGCGCGCCCGGCGGATTTCCGGCTCGAGCACCGCATCCAGGCGCCGCCGGTTGCCCAAGCCGGTCAGGCTGTCGGTCAGCGCCAGGGCCTTGAGGGTCTGGTGCGCCTGGTGCAGCGCGCGCTCGATGACGATCCGTTCACGCAACTGGCGCAGGACGATCCAGCCAAAGCCAGACAAACCGATCAACAGCAGCAGCAACACCAGTACCGACTTGATCATGTCGTGCCGCCATGGGGCGAGGATCGATTCGCGCGACAGGCCCGCCTCGACCACCAACGGATAGCTCGACAAGGCCCGGAAGCCATACAACCGCGGCGTGCCGTCGACCACCGCCACCGCCTCGACCACCCCCTCGCTGGCGTAAGGCAGGTACTTGCGGAAGATGTCGCTGGCCGACAGATTGCGGCCGATCACCTGTTCGACGAACGGCCGGCGCACGAGGATGGTGCCGTCGCGCTTGGCCAGCACCAGGGCGCCCCGCTCGTCGATCTTGAAATCGCCGTAGTAGCGCACGAACCAGTCGACCTTGATGGTCCCCAGCAGGACTCCGGCGAAGCTGCCGTCCGGGTGATCCAGCCGCCGCGAGATAGGGATGATCAAGTCGCCGGTGGAGCGACTGCGCACCACCGAGCCGATGCGCACCTGGCGGTCGGCATGGGTACGGTGGTAGATGAAGTAGTCGCGGTCGGCATTGTTGGCGTTGGCCGGCACCACATCCTTGTCGGTGACGATCCAGCTGCCATCGGCGCCATACACGAACAAGCCATGCAACTGCGGCATGATCTGCGCCTGCTGCTTGAGCAGCGCGTGCAAGCGTGGCCGGTCGATAAGGGCGAAACCATCACCCTCCAGCCGTTCGGACAGCGCGGCGGTGATCGCGTCGACCTGGCGCATGGCATCCTCGGCGTGCTGGGCTGTGGCGCGAGACAGGTTGCTCACCGCGTTCTCGGCATTGATGAAGACCTGGCGATAGTCGCGCCAGATCCGCCAGCCCTCGACCAGCACGAAGGCGAGCATCACCACCGCCATGAAACCCAGAATCAGGCGGAACAACGACACCGCGCGGGCCTCCCCCGTCACCGGGAAGACACCGTCGTCGGTCTGTTTCCTGGCTGTGCGCATTGAAGTCCCTTGTCATCGAGCTTTTGCCGCAAATGACTATAGTTCAGCGGCGTGCGCCCATCCCCAGGGGCTGGGCAAGGAGTTGCGGGACCACTACCGAGGCGAGAAAGTTGGCGCCTACGCTTCGTTTGCAGCAATGCCAGGTGATCAGCGCTGTTCGCAGACGGCCAGGCGCCGGCGCATTTCCTCGCTCGCGCCCTGGGCCTGGGCAAGCATGGCCCGCAGCCCCTGCACCTGGGCATCGCGCTGTTCCAGTTGCTGCGCCAACACGGCTTGTTGCGCCAGGGCTTGGCGCTGCTCGGCGAGCAGGCGCTCGTTGGCGCGATTGAGCTGGGTCGATTCCTGCTGGTGGGCCAGCGCGCCCTGCTGCAATGTCTGCAACTGCCCTTGCACCTGGCGCACCTGGGTATCGATGCGGCGCTGTTCCTGCTCGCGCTGGGTGCGGTATAGCTCCAGCGCTTCGCGGGCATCGCGGTGCTTGGCTTCCAGGGAGTGGATCTGCCCGTCCTTGTCGGCCAGACGCAGTTGCACCTCGCCCAGTGCCTGCTTGAGGCTGGCGCTGCGCAACTGTTCGGCCTGCAACCGCTCCTGGGCCATCGCCAGTTGCCGTGCCTGGGCCTCGTTGTGCTGGTGCGCGGCGGCAAGGGCACGCTGGGCCAAGGCCAACTGCGCCTGCAACTGCTCGCCCTGTTGGTTGAGCGCCGCTTCGGCAGCCTCGATCCGCGCCTGCCCTTCTGCCTGCAGTTGGCTGGCCAGTTGCTCGACCAACGTGGCCAACGGCTGGCTGAGGCAGGCCGTGCCTTCAAGCCCGACCTTGGGCTGCCGGCCAAGTTCGCGCAGGTAGCGATGGATGGTGGTCTTCGAACCGGTATTGCCCAACTCGATACGTACTGCATCGATACTGGGGTGTACGCCCCGGGCCAGCAATGCATCGCGCGCCCGCTCCACTATACCTTTATCGATCCCCGCCCTGGCCATTCGTTACTCCGCTTAAGCGTACCATGGTACGTAACATGTAATACGATGCAAATGATGAGCCAAAGGCGCGCACAATTCAACACACCTCAGCCCTCGAGCCCCTCGAGAAAGTCCACGCTCGGCACGAAGAACAAGCCACCGGTCACGGCCCGGCTGTAGTCCAGCAAACGGTCGTAGTTGCCCACCGGCTTGCCGACGAACATGTTTTCCAGCATCTGCTCGATGGGCGCCGGTGAACGGGCATAACCGATGAAGTAGGTGCCGAACTCCCCCGCGCCGGGGCGACCGAAGGGCATGTTGTCGCGCAGTATCTTGATTTCCTCGCCGCCCTCTTCCAGGGTCGTCAGCGAACTATGGGAGCAACTTGGCTTGATCGCGGCATCGAGTTCGATATCGGACAGTTTGGTGCGGCCGATGATATGTTCCTGTTCGACCGTGGATAACGCTTCCCAACCGGCCATGTCGTGCAGGTACTTTTGCACCAGTACATAACTGCCACCAGTGAAGTTGGCATCTTCCTCACCCACCAGGGTGAACTTGGCCACTTGCCGTGGGCCGGGATTTTCGGTGCCGTCGACGAAACCGATGATGCTGCGCATGTCGAAGTAACGAAAACCCTGAACTTCATCGACCACCGTCACCGTCGCGCCCAGGCGCTTGACCACCAGCGCGGCCAGTTCGAAACACAGGTCCATGTGCTCGGCGCGAATATGCAGAAGGATATCGCCCGGTGTCGCCAGTGCCTTGCGCTGGCCGCTGCCGAATTCGCGGAAGGCGTGCAGCGACGCGGGCCGTGGCGCGCCGAACAGCCCTTCCCATGCCGCAGCGGCAAAGCCGATCACGCACGACAGGTTGCCTGTTGGCACCCGTTTGCCCACCGAACGGACCAGCCCGCCCAAGTCACCGCACAAGGCCCGCACCTGCTCGCGGGCCGGCTCGTCAGGGTTCAGCGTGGCCACCAGGAAAATCGCGCTGCGGGTCACCGGGCTGTCGACGGATTGGGATTCGATGTCTTGGACATCCATGGCATTCATACCTCGCGTGAAGAGTGGGAAACTTCGAATTATTGCGTTGCATTCAACTAATTCAATACCATGACAACCCGTGTGGTATAGCACACCTGGTTATCACGAAAGTGCATGATCGATAATATCTATCAACTCATCCAAGCTATCGATTTGACTGCGTCAAATTGCCTCAGATAACGTGCCGTCCTGTTCGAAGTTGCTTCAGAGATTGCCGTCGCCCTGCCCTTCGCCCCATCTCCCAGCGCCCCAGTTGTTCAACCCCGTATTGCGGTAGGCCCTGTGCCACCGCCGTGCCTGCGTTCGAGTTGCCACATGTCCGTCATTGCCCCGTCCCAGATCACCGAGCTCGTCATCGAAGCTGGCGTGAAGAAAGCCCACCTGCCCACCCGCGCCACGCTGATCCTCGGCTTCCTCGCCGGCGCGTTCATTTCGCTGGGGTTCCTCCTGGCGATTCATGTCAGCACGATGATTCCCGCGCAATGGGCGTCGTTCGGCAACTTGTTGGGTGCAGCGGTGTTCCCGATCGGCTTGATTCTGGTGATCCTGGCCGGCGGTGAACTACTGACCGGCAACATGATGAGCCTGCCACTGGCGATGTTCGCCCGGCGCATCGGCCTCGGCGCGGTAGCGCGCAACTGGTTGCTGGTGACCCTTGCCAACCTGATGGGCGCACTGTTCGTCGCCTGGTGCTTCGGTCACCTGCTCGGCCTCACCGAAGGCCCCTACCTGGGCAAGACCCTGGCCGCGGCAACCAGCAAGGCCAGCGCCGACTTCGTCCATGCCTTCGTCTCGGGCATCGGCTGCAACTGGCTGGTGTGCCTGGCGGTCTGGCTGTCGTATGCCAGCCGTGAGATGAGCGGCAAGATCCTGGGTATCTGGTTCCCGATCATGGCGTTCGTCGCCATCGGCTTCCAGCACGTGGTGGCCAACATGTTCCTGATCCCGGCGGCGATCTTCGCCGGTTACTTGGACTGGGCCCAGTTCGCCCACAACTTGCTGGCGGTGTTCCTGGGCAACGCGGTGGGCGGGGCGATCTTCGTCGGCCTGGCCTATTACGTTTCCTACGCTGAGCCTGCAGCTAAGCAGCAAGCCGCGCAGTAGTCCCTCCTTTTGCAGTGAATCGCCCCCGCTCGCGATTTACTTAACATCTTCATGAGGCGCATGATGCCGGAACCTTGTTCGAGGTTTTGGCATCTGCCGCTTTCCCGCCATCTCCAGCCCATACCAGGCTGGCACCCTCGATCAAAACCCTGGCAGCCACAGGCAAGACACCTACCGATCGTTAGGTGCTCAATGCCAATCACAGCCAGCGCTTGTGCAAGCCCTGCTTTCCAATAATTCCAACTGTCCAGGCTGCGCCATGATCAACATAGAAACGCCCACCTATTACACCGCCACCAAGAAGTACAACTTGAGCTTCCCGACCCTGGAAAGCGACATAGACGCCGACGTGGTGGTCATCGGCGGCGGTTTCTCGGGCATCAACACCGCCCTGGAACTGGCCGAGAAAGGCATCACCAACGTCGTCGTGCTCGAAGCCCGCTACCTGGGTTTCGGCGGCACCGGGCGCAACGGCGGGCAGATCATGGCCGGCATCGGCCACGACCTGGAGAAGATCAAGAGCAGCGTCGGCGACCAAGGCCTGCGCGAGATCTTCGAAATCAGCGAGCTGGGCGCCGGCATCATCAAGGACCGCATCGCCCGCTATGCCATCGACGCCGACTTCTGCCACGGTTACGGCTACATGGGCTTCAACGCCCGCCAGGAGAAAACCTTGCGAGCCTGGGAAAAGGACTTCAAGGCGATCAACAGCAAGGATGAGATTCGTTTTCTCGGCGGCTCGGAGGTCAAGCAGATCATCGGCTCCGACGCCTACAGCAGCGCGCTGCTGCACATGGGTGGCGGGCATGTGCATTCGCTGAACCTGCTGCTGGGCGAAGCCCAGGCCCTGGTCGGCCACGGCGCGCGGATCTTCGAGCACAGTCCGGCGCTGCAAGTGCACTACGGCGAACGCATCACCGTGCGCACCGGGCGCGGCTCGGTCAAGGCCGGCAAGCTGCTGTGGGCCTGCGACAGCTTCCTCAACAAGCTCGAGCCCGAACTGCATGCGCGCACTGTCAACACCTATGCCTTCCAACTGATGACCGAACCACTGTCGGACGAACTGATCCAGCGCATCAGCCCGATACGCGGCGCCTACAGCGACATCCGCCCGGTCATCGACTACTACCGGGTGACCCGCGAGAACCGCCTGCTATTCGGTGCCGCCACGCCTTTCGTCGAGCATATCCCCAAGGACCTGAAGGCCTGGAACCGCAACCTGATGCTGAAGATCTTCCCCTACCTCAAGGACGTGCGCATCGATCTCGCCTGGGGCGGGCCGATGGCTACCAGCGCCAACCTGTTCCCGCAGATCGGCACCTTGAGCGATCGCCCCAATGCCTTCTACGTACAGGGTTATTCGGGCTTTGGCGTCACCCCCAGCCACATCATCTGCAAGATTCTCGCCGAAGGCATGAGCGAAGGCTCCAGCCGCTATGACCTGATCAGCTCGGTCAAGCATGCGCGCATCCTCGGCAAGGACCATATCCGCCCGCTGCTGCTGACCGCCGGCAAGACCGTGCATCAGCTGTCGGGCTTCTTCAACGGCCGCCGTTGATTCCTTTTGAACAAGACCAGGAGAACCACCATGACCCTCACCGCCGTCCGCCAGGGTGTGCAACTGTCCGAACTCGACGCCTGGGGCACCGTTGCCGACCTCGGCTCGACCATCCTCGAAGGCGAGCTCAAGTGCTACGGCAAGATGACCCATGGCGCGCCGACCGATCCGCTGAGCAGCGCCTATTTCGGCACCACCCAAGGCAAGTTCCGCATGGTCTATCCGTTCAATGAACAGGCGGTGATCGTCACCGGCGAAATCCAGCTGACCGACGAATCCACCGGTCAGGTGACGCGCTACAAGGCAGGCGATGCCTGGTTCGTGACCAAGGGTACGCCGGTGCTGTGGGAGGTCTTGAGCGAGACCTTCGTCAAGCATTACCTGGCGATTGCCTGATCCACCGCGGGGCCGCGCTGCGGCCCGTTCGCGGCGCCCCCGCATCCTGCATCTGCAGGATGGTCTTGCCCCTCCCCCTTTGGCGATACTCCCCCCAGGCCCTGACAACAACAAGAACGTCGCAGCCAGGTACCGCCCATGTCCGATTTCCTTGCGTCCCCCGGCTTCATGCTGTTCAACGCCCTGGTGCTGGAACTTCAGCGCCTGGCCCAGGAACAGCCGCTGCAACGCTTTCACGACCAGATGCTCGAGCGCAGCGGCGAGATGCTGCCGTTCGCCAAGGCCTGGTGGGGGCGGGCCGCACTTATAGACGGCCTGCCCCATGAACACAGCAGCCATGTCTACGGCCTGCCGGCCAGCTATGTGCAGGACTGGCAATCGATCCGCGACCAGGACATCACCGTGCAGCGGGTGCATGCCCACCCTGGCCACGCGGTGATCGTCGACAGCCAGGCCACCGATGCCCCCGAAGGCCTGCGCTGGCTCGGCGCCCGCCATGGTTTCGGGCAGTTCCTGTGCATCATCCATATCGACCCGCAAACCCGCCTGAGCGTGCACCTGACGCTCTATCGCGGCCCCGGCGACACCCCGTTCAGCGACGCCGAACGCTGCCTGCTCGAACACCTGATGCCACACTTGGTCGCCGCTGAAGGCGCCAACCAGATCCGCGCCCTGGTGGCTCTGCGCGAGACGCTGGACGGCGCCAACACCTTGTCGCTGGCAGTGTGCGACCGTCTCGGCACCCTGCACCACGCCGAGCGCGGTTTCGTCGAGCGCCTGCTGCTGGAGTGGCCACGCTGGAGCGGCCCGCACCTGCCCGCCGAAGTCAGCCCTAGCCATTATCGCGGCCAGCACCTGCAACTGGAGGCCACCGCGGTGGGCGACCTGTTCCTGCTCGCCGCGCGGCCGCGCTCGGCGCTGGCCCAGCTCAGTGCTCGCGAGGCGGACGTGGCCGAACGCTTCGGCGGCGGCGGCACCTACAAGCAGATCGCCCGCGAACTGGGCGTGGCGCCCAACACCGTGCGCCACCACATCCGCAGCATCTACTCCAAGCTTGGGGTCAACAGCAAAGCCGGCATCACCCACTTGCTGCACCACCCACCGCTCTAGGCCATAGCCTCTTGCACCCGCCATGCGCCATGGCGGGCCGGGGAAGCTTTGCCCGCTGTTCGCCAATTACAACAACAAAAGGAACACGCCCATGCCCGCTCGCCTCGCCCGAACCCTGCCGCTGACACTCGCCCTGACCGGGGCGGGCGTCGACGCCGCCGACCTCAATGCCCGCGATTTCGTCAGCGCCCCGCTGGGCACCCACCTGGGGGTCGCCTACCTGCCGTTGACCCGCGCCAACGACTACCACGGCACCGCCGACAGGCGGGGCAACGCCGACCTCGCCGTGAATGCCGTGGCCTGGCGCCAGTTGTGGTTCAGCGATATCTGCGGCGCCCTGTGCACGCCGCAGTTCATCATCTCCTATGTCGACACCGAGGCTCGCCTGCCCGGCAGCGACCGGCACAGCCGCGAGCATGGCATCGGCGACCCGCAGGTCGGCGGCACGCTGTTCTTCATCAACGACCCGCAAACCCGCACCTACAGCGGCCTGCTCGCGCTGCTGAGCGTGCCGGTCGGCGAGTACCACGGCAACAATCCCGGCGTCTCGCCCGGCGCCAACCGCTGGGCCTTGCACCTGAATTACAACTACACCCAGGGCGTCGGCGAGCGCTGGCTGCTCGAGGCCAACCTCGAAGCTCAACTGTACGGGCGCAACAACGGCTACTTCGACAGCACACTCAAGCAGAAACCGCTGTACCGCCTGCAGGCCTTCGCCTCCTACGACTTAACGGCAACCACCTACGGCGCGTTGCGCCTGATCCATGCCGATGGTGGCGAGCTCGAACTGGGCGGCCGGCGCCTGGATGACAGCCACCAGCGCTATACCCAGGTCGGCTTCGAGCTCGGCCACTGGCTCGACAAGCGCAACCAGGTGCTGCTGGGCCTGACCCGCAACGTCGCCACCGACAACGCCTACGCCCAGGACAACCTGCTGCTGCGCCTGGTCCATGTCTTCTGAGGAGCCGCCATGCCCACGTTCAATGCTTTCGGCCTGCCCCCGCTGCGCTTGCTGGCCATCATCCTGTTCGCCGCCGTGGTCCCCGCCGTCCTGATGACCGCACCGGCGGTCGCCGCCCAGTACGCCAGCCAGTTGGGCCTCGGGCCGGCGCGCATCGGCCAGTTGTTTGGCGCGGAACTGGCGGCCATGAGCCTGGCCACCCTGCCCGCCTACTATTGGCAGCCGCGCTGGGACTGGCGACAAGTGGCGCGGCTGGCGGCACTGCTGTTCATCCTCGCCAACCTGGCGTCGGCATTGTGCGACGGCTTTACTCAGTTGCTGGCCCTGCGCGTGCTCAGCGCCCTCGCCGGTGGCACGCTGATGGTGGTATGCATCGCCAGTGCCGCCAGCAGCCAACAGCCGGACCGGGTGTACGGTCTGTGGGTCAGTGGCCAGCTCATTCTCGGTGCCGTTGGCCTATGGCTGTTACCGCCGTTGTTCGCCGAGGTCGGCCTGAAGGCGCTGTATCTGGGGCTGGCCCTGCTGATGGGGTTGTGCCTGCCCTTGGCCACAGCATTCCCGGCGGCGGCTGGTCAGGCCGAACGCTCTGTTCAGGCGTCCACGACGCGTTGGTTGCCCGGCCTGTGCGGGCTGTTCGCGGTGTTGCTGTTCTACACCGGGCTCAGCGCGGTGTGGACCTTCATCGGCAGTGTCGCCGCGGCAGCTGCCATCGACCCGGCTAGCAGTGGCCGCATCCTGTCGCTCGCCACCCTGATGGGCATCGTCGGCTCGCTCTGCGCCACGGCCATCGGGCCACGCTGGCCGCGCAACCTGTTACTGCTACTAGGCCTGGGCCTGATGGCCGCGGCGATCGGCCTGCTGCTGGGACGCCCGAACCTGCCGCGCTTCGCCCTGGCCGCCCTGCTGTTCAAGTACTGCTGGACCTTCGCCCTGCCGTTCATCCTCGCCTGCCTGGCCGAACACGACCGCCAGGGACGACTGATGAGCAGCGCCAACCTGGTCATCGGCGGCGGCCTGGCCCTAGGCCCGGCCATCGCCGGGCCGCTGCTCGAATCTCGCCATGGCATGCCTGCCGTATTGCTCGGCGCCATCGCCTGCCTGCTGCTGGCGCTCATCGCCCTGATGCTCGCCCGCCGCTCTCGTTCCTTCGCCACCACTGGAGTTCACCCATGAGCCGCCGTACCGCGTTTTTTTCCGATGAGCTGTGTTTCTGGCACAGCGCCGGGCTGCATGCCCTGACCCTGCCGGTCGGCGGTTGGGTGCAGCCCCCCGCCGCCGCAGGGTTTGCCGAATCTCCGGAAACCAAACGGCGGTTGAAGAACCTGCTGCTGGTGTCGGGGCTGACGCGGCATTTGCACCTGCACGGTGCCGAGCCCGCCAGCGAGGTCGACCTGTTGCGCGTCCATCCTGCCGATTACCTGCAACGCTTCAAGACCCTGAGCGATGCCGGCGGCGGCGAGCTGGGCCTGCAGGCGCCCATCGGCCCGGGCACCTACGAGATCGCCAAGCTGTCCGCCGGGCTGGCCATCGCCGCGGTGGACTGCGTGCTGCGCGGCGAGGCCGACAACGCCTATGCGCTCTCGCGCCCGCCAGGGCACCACTGCCTGGCCGACCAGGCGATGGGCTTCTGCTTCCTGGCCAATATCGCCATCGCCATCGAGGCCGCCAAGGCGCGTCATGGATTGGGCCGGGTGGCGGTGATCGACTGGGATGTGCACCACGGCAATGGCACCCAATCGATCTACGCGCAGCGGGCTGATGTGCTGACCGTCTCGCTGCACCAGGAACATTGCTACCCGCCCGGCTACAGCGGCGCCGAGGACCGTGGCGTGGGCGATGGCGAAGGCTGCAACCTGAACATTCCGCTGCCGGCCGGTACCGGGCATGCGGGGTACCTGCAGGCGATGGAACGGATCGTCTTGCCGGCATTGCAGCGGTTCGAGCCGGAATTGATCCTGGTGGCCTGCGGCTACGACGCCAACGCAGTCGACCCGCTGGCGCGGATGCTGCTGCACAGCGAGTCGTTCCGGGTCATGACACGGATGCTGCGCGAGGCCGCCGAGCGGCTTTGCGCGGGGCGCTTGGTGATGGTGCACGAGGGGGGATATGCCGAGGCGTATGTGCCGTTCTGCGGGTTGGCGGTGATGGAGGAGCTGGCGGGCGTGAGGACGGCGGTGGAGGACCCGATGCTGACGTTCATCGAGTTACAGCAGCCGGGGGCGGAGCATGGGCGGTTTGTGGCTGATTATGTAGAGAGACTGGCTGCGCGTCTGGCTTGAGATTGCTGGGGCCGCTCTGCGGCCCTTTCGCGGCATAACCTGTGGCAGCGATGAGGATCAGCGCCCTGCCATCAGGGCCATGGCCCGATAATCCTTCGGCGACTGCTCGAAGTGCTTCTTGAATGCCCGGCTGAAATGCGCCGAATCGGTGAACCCCCACTTGTAGGCAATCGAAGTGATCGATTCGCGCTTTAGGAACGGGTTGGACAAGTCGTCGGCGCTGCGCTTGAGCCGCGAACGCTGGATGTAGCGGCAGACGCTGTCGCCCTCCTCCTCGAACAGGCGGTATAGATGGCGCACCGAAATGCTCAGGCGCTCGGCCAGGTTGGCCGGGGTCAGGCCAGGCTGGCCCAGCGACTCATCGATGACTTTCTGCACATAGCCACGCAGGTTCGCGCCACCAAGTCCCGTCAGCGCCCCGGGGTGATCCTCGCCGCGCTCGAAACCCGGTGCCAGCAAGGCGATGAACGCCGATTGCAAGGCTTCGCCCTGGGTCTCGCCGTTGTCGTCGCCCTCGCGGCACAGCTGGTCCATCAGCAGGTGCAGCATGCGCCCGCAGGCATTGGTCGAGGAGATCTTGCCGAAGGTCGGCCCCGGTCCGGTCAAATGCTTGCGCACCTGTTCGCGGGACAACGACAGCGAGACATGCTCGATCAAGCCGAACGGGGTGATCTCGCAAGGCCCCACCGAATCCATCAACAGCACTTCGCCGGGCGACAACTGGATGCTGACGCCGTCTTGGGTGATCTGCGAATAACCCATGCGCTGGCTGACCAGGAAGCAGTGCTGGTCGTCGTCGCAGTCGGCGTTGTCGCCCAGCCGGCGAATATTGCCGGCGTTGGTACGCAGGTTGGCCAGGGCCAGGCCGGCGCGGTTGAAGGTGGCGATTTCGCCGATGAACAGCGAGCGGTTGAACGCCAGTTCGGTCTGGAAACGGCCGCAGACTTGCTGCATGGCGGTGGTCCAGCGCTCCAGGCCATCGGCGGCCAGGGTTGCGCTGTACGGAGAAGTGGACTGGGGCATGGCTACCTCCACACGCAACGGTTGTTGTTATGGGGTAATTGTTAACATGTTATCTATAAAGGTACAACCATGATTGCCTCTGAAAATGGCGCACACGCCCTGTGGGAGCGGCCTTGCGCCGCTCCTACAGAGGGGCGCGTTGGGTTCAGAGGGCTTGCAGGGTATGCAGCAGTATGTCGAACGCCTGCCAGAGCAGGCGCAGCTGCTCGGCGTCGAGGGGAATGTAGCGACGCAAGGCGGGCATGCGGTTGACCACCTCGCTTGCGCCCATGTGTTCCAGGCTGACCCGCCACTCACCTTCGATGCAGTCGATGAGCAGGCGCTTGAAATCCAGGGGCATCAGTGCGGCGTCAACCTCCCCAAGACGGGCCTTGAGCGCATTGAACAACGTCGGATCGCCACCCCGTAGTCGGCAGGCCAGGCCGGTGCGGCGCAATACGCCGGTATGTTGAAGTTCGACGCGTAGCGTCCCCTGGCCGCTGGCAGGCAGACGCAGGATGAACTCGCACATCACCAGGTGCATCAACAAGTGGCTCTCGGTGCGTTCACGCACCTCGATCAGCGGGCCATCCTCCCGGTAGGTAAAGCTGCGCGCATCCTCGACGCCGAGGTTGCGCGCCACCCGCGCCAGGGTCGCCCCCGGCCGGTATCCGGCCGGGGCGCGCGGCGCGCTCAGGCGCTCAAGCCAGCTTGCCGACATGCTGCACCTGCTCGCTGTGGGCCTGGCCGGGTTCGGCGGCGAATTCCTTCTCCAGCACGTCTTCGACCCTGGCTGGCTTGAACGGGTTGACCTTCTGCACGCACAGGGTCCAGAACAGCGCATAGGCCGCCGTGGCGCCCAGCATCACGGCAAAGGGCACATAGACATCGGCGGGGTTCATGCCCGGCGGGGTGATGAACCACATGCCCAGCAGGATGCCGATGCTGGAGACGATCTGCGGCAACGGGAACAGCGGCGAGCGATAGGCCCGCGGCAAGTCTGGGCGACGAATGCGCAGCAGCACCACCGACAGGGTCACCAGCAGGTACGCGGTGCTCCAGGCGCACACCGCCGCCAGCACCAGGTGCAGGATATTGTCGGTATTGCCGCCCAGGTACCAGGCATGCAGGCACGGGATCAGCGCCACCACCAGGATGCACAGCAGCGGCGTCTTGAAACGCGGATGCAGGTAGCTGAACACTTTCGGCAGCGCGCCATCCACCGCCATGCCGTAGAGAATCCGCGGCACGCCGGCCATCAGCGTGTTGATGGTCGCGGCGCCGGCGAACAGAAAGCCGATGCCCAGCCATAGCGGGCCGATATCGCCCATCACCTGTTCGGCGAAGCGCGGGATGGCCATGGGCGTATCCAACAGGTGCACGCCGCTGGCGGCGTCGAGCACCACGTTCTCCACCTGGCGCTTCATCGCCGCGCCATAGATGAACATGCAACTGGCCACGCCGAACAGGCCCAGGGCCATGGCCTTGGGCATCACCCAGGCCGAGCGCTTGAGTTCCGGGGCCAGTGGGGTGACGAACTCGCAGCCGACGAACATGAACATGGCCATGCCCACCAGCGAGAGGATGGTCATCAGGTCGGTGCCGACCAGCGATACGCCGAACGGCCCGTCCAGCTGCACCGCCGGCGCCGCCAGCAGGCCAAGCACGCCGAACACCATCAGCGTGGTCCACATGCCAAAGGTCAGCACCACTTCGGCGCGGCCGAAGGCACTGACGCCAAAGGCATTGAGCACGCCGAACACCAGCACGAAGCCGACCCCCAGCAGCCAGGAGCCGCCGGCCGATTCGGCCAGGGTGTTGAGGTGTTCGAAGTTCACCAGCGCCATTACCCCGGAGAGGATGGTCTCGGCGGTACCGGCGAAGACATGGACGATCAGGTAGGCCGAAAGCGTGCCGGTGATGGCGAAGAAGCGGCCCAGGCCGCAGTTGATGTAGTCGTACACGGAACCGGTGGTCGGCAGGATCGCCGCCGCCTCGGCGAAGGTGGTCGACTGGGCCAGCATCATCACCGCGGCGATCACCATGGCCACGGCGAAGGCGCTGCCGCCGATGCCGAAGCCCATGGTCGCGGTGAGAATCACGGGGCTGGCCATGATCAGGCCGACAGTGCTGGCCAGCGCGGTGGGGAAACCGACGCTGCCGCGGTTGAGGTGCTCGGTGAGCTTATTGTTGATTGTCATGGCTGGGCCCTGGGTGGACGAGGGAAAGATGACCGCTTGCCCGGCGCGCCGCAAGTGCTGGCGATCGCCGGGTCGTCCCTGTCACTTTGCGGCCTGCACCCGGGCGGGTCTTGCCACTGCCTGCCGCCGGTCTTGATCCGTGTTGCCAGGTGCCAGGTGCTGCAACTCTTGCGTCGAACACCTCGAAACAGTTACCCCTGCGCGCAACGGTCCAACAATGCATGGGGCATAACCCTGGAATAGGCCCCCTGGTGATAAAGCAGCGGTGAATGCCCCAGGTCGTCGAACGCCAGCACCCGGCCGATGAGAATCCAATGATCACCGCCATCGATCTGCTGGAGCTTCTCACAGCGAAAACGCGCCGAGCAGCCCGGCAACAGAGGCGCGCCCCCCTCCCCGGTCTCGTGCTCGATACCGGCGAAGCGGTCGTCGCTGGGCCGAGCGAAGGTGTTGGACAGCTCGATCTGGTCGGCGGCCAGGACGTTGACGGCGAAATGCCCGGCGGCCTCGAACACCGGATGGCTGCTGGAGCGCTTGTGGATGCTCCAGAGCACCAGCGGCGGATCGAGTGACACCGAGTTGAAACTGTTGGCGGTGACGCCCACCTTGCGCCCCGAGGCATCGGTGGCAGTGATCACCGTGACGCCGGTGGCGAAGTTGCCCAGGGCGCGGCGCAAGGCGCGGCTATCGAAAGAAATGGCCATGCAAGGCTCCTTGATTGTCGTGGGTCTGGGCCGGCGCGGTTGTTCCGACCACGGTCAGCTGTTGCGGCTCAGGTCATCGCCGGATCCGGCTCCAGGCCCATCAGCTCACGGCCAAGAATCTGCGCGCAGACGTCGTAGTCGGTGTAGGCATGGGCCCCGGTCATGTGCGCGTCGCGGAACAGCCGCTGCAATTCGTTGCTGTCGAACCAGGCGCCGCCACCGGCCGCCGCCATCAACCGGTCCACCGCCTGGATGCAGAGTTTGACCGCATAGCCCTGGTTGGTGCGCCAGAACGCAAGCTCGGTGCGGGTCGGGTACTGGTGGCGGGCACTGTAGTCGGCGATCTGCTCCCAGCTCTTTTCCAGCAACGCCCGTGCCGCGGCCACCTGGTGGGTCGACTCGGCCAGGCGCATCAGCGCCGGGGTGGCGGCGCCCACCGCAGCCCCGGTGTAGGCGCGCACGCGGTTGCGGGTCTTGTCCTTGAATACCTCGAGCATGCGCTCGGCGATACCCAGGCTCACGGTGGAGAAGCCGCTGGCGAAATAGGGCCGGTACGGGTTGAAGTAGATCGCGCTGTCCGGGTACAGGCCGAAACCTGCCGAGGTGCCTTCCATCATGTCCTTGGCCCTCTGGATACGGTGCTCGGGCACGAAGGCACGGTCGACGATCAGCGTGCGGCTGCCGCTGGCGCGCATGCCCACCGCGTACCAGTCGTCACGGATCTGATAATCGCTGCGTGGCAGCACGGCGAAGCAATACTCCTGGCCGCCTTCGCCATTGGCCCGGCGAAATCCCATGATCGCCCACTCGGCATGGTCGCAGCCGCTGCTCCAGCCCATCTCGCCACTGAACAGCACGCCGCCGTCGACCTCCTCGGCACGGCCAAAGGGGGCGATGCTGCTGCTGGCGGTGGCGTGTGGGTCGCGGCCCCAGACTTCATCCTGCAAACGTGCCGGGAACATTGCCAGTTGGTGGCTGTGGGTACATAGCAGGCTCATGGCCCAGGCAGTGCTGGCGCAGGCACCGGCCAGGGCGGCAATGCATTCGGCGAACTGCGCCAGGCTGACTTCAAGGCCACCGTAGTGCCTTGGCTGAAAAGCCCGGTGCAGGCCAACGCCTTTGAGCGCGGCAATGTTCTCGGCAGGGACCGTGCGCTCGCGTTCGGCCTGGTCGGCACGGGCGGCAATGGCCGGCAGCAGGGGCTTTAAGTCTTCGAGCAGGGCGTTTGGCTTTTTCATGGTCTGGCTCATTGTTATTGGACCTTGGCGAGCGTCGGCACGGAGCAGGCTGCCCGCCGCTGAATGCCAGGCCAGTATGGGAGCCAGCCAGGGTGTGGAAAATGCAAATTCCGCAGCTCGCATTGCACTTTTCCTCGAGTTGGCAGGCTCGGTCATGGGGGTGGCATGGGCAGACAAGAAGCCAACGCCGCTAGAGCCGTAATCTGCGGGCAACCGGGGCCGCTGTGGGCCCATCGCTGGCATGCCAGCGCATCCATTGTCCGGAGCCACGCCATGAGCGACATTGCCCTTCTCCCCGCCGTCAGCGCCTTCCTCGCCCGCGACCACGGGCTGTACATCCACGGCGAGCACGTCGCCAGCCAGGCCAGCGCTCGCCTCACGGTGTACAACCCGGCCAACGGCCAGGCCATCGCGCAGATCGCCGACGCCAATCAGGCCGACGTTGAGCGTGCCGTGGATTCCGCGCGCCAGGGCTTTGCCAGTTGGTCGCGCAGCAGTCCTGCCGCCAGGGCCTGTGTGTTGCTGCGCCTGGCCGACCTGCTCGAAGCCCACCGTGAAGAGCTGGCACAGCTGGAAACCCTGCAATCGGGCAAATTGATCGGTATCGCCCGCGCCTTCGAGGTCGAGCAGGCCGCGCACTTCCTGCGCTACTACGCCGGCTGGGCGACCAAGATCACCGGCCAGACCATCACCCCGTCGCTGCCCTCCTTCGCCGGCGAGCGCTACAGCGCCTTCACCCTGCGCGAACCGGTGGGCGTGGTGGCCGGTATCGTGCCGTGGAATTTCGCCACCATGATCGCCTTGTGGAAGCTGGCGTCGGCGTTGACCACCGGCTGCAGCATCGTGCTCAAGCCCAGCGAGTTCACCCCGCTGACCCTGCTGCGCATCGCCGAGCTGGGCAGCGAAGCTGGGCTGCCGGCTGGTGCGCTCAACGTGGTGACCGGCGCCGGTCACGTCGGCAAGGCGCTGGTCGAGCACCCCGGCACCGACAAGGTGTCGTTCACCGGCTCAGTGCCCACCGGCATCGCCGTCGGCCAGGCGGCCATGGGCGCCAAGCTGACCCGCGCGACCCTGGAACTGGGCGGCAAGAACGCCGTGGCCTTCCTCCCCGACGTCGGCCTGGACAAGGCGGTGGACGGCATCATCGAGGCCGGCTTCCTGCATTGCGGGCAGATCTGCGCCGCCGGCGAGCGTTTCTACGTCCATCGCTCAAGGCTCGAGCCCCTGCTCGAAGCGCTGTGCCAGCGCCTGGGCCAGTTGAAGATCGGCTCGCCACTGGACGAAACCACCCAGTTCGGCCCCGTGGCCAACAAGCCGCACCAGCAAAAACTCGGCGAGCTGTTCGCCACCGCCCGCGCCGAGGGCAACCGGATCGTCCACGGCGGGCGCCTGGGCGACGGCCCGGGCTGTTTCGTCGAGCCCACGGTGATCCTTGCCAACCAGGCCAGCGACACCCTGCTCAACCAGGAAACCTTCGGCCCGGTGGCGACCTTCCTGCCCTACGATGACGAGGACGAGTTGCTGCACCTGATGAACGCCTCGCCCTACGGCCTGAGCGCGAGCCTGTGGACCAACGACCTGGCCAAGGCCATGCGCCTGATCCCCGAGATCCAGGCCGGCACGCTGTGGGTGAACATGCACACCCTGCTCGACCCGGCGGTGCCGTTCGGCGGCATCAAGGCCTCCGGCATCGGCCGCGAGTTCGGTTCGGCCTTCATCGACGACTTCACCGAGCTCAAGTCGGTGATGATCCGCTATTGATCATGGCTGGCAGCGGGCAGGACCTTGGCCGCTACTGCCTGCAGGCGTTCAGCCAGCAGGTGCCGGCATCGCTGGCGGCCTTTTATCGCATCGACGCCGAGCAGCAGGCCTGCGACTTCCTGTTGCAGGACCTGCAAGCGCCCATGCATGCGCGTTACCTGGCGCACTACCGGGCCTACGACCCACTGCAGCCGAGTCGCTGCATGGCCATCGGCAGGCCGGTGGTGTCGCTGGGCCAGGGCCTGGCCTGCCTGCCCGAGGCCCAGGGGCAGACTTACCGACGCTTTCTGGCCCAGCACCAGGTGGTGGATGTGGTGGAGATCATCGCCCAGGTCGATGCGCGCCCCGTGGCTGGCGTGTCGCTGTTGCGCTGCCCGGGGCTCGGCGCGTTCCAGGCCGACGAACTGGAACGCCTGCTACCGCTGCATGGCCTGATGCAACTGGCACTGGCCAGCCAGCCGCCGGCCAGGCGGGCCCTGCCTGAACTGACGCCAAGAGAGCAACAGATCGCCGAGTTGCTGCGCCAAGGTTGCAGCAACAAGCTGATTGCCCGCGCCCTGGACCTGGGCCTGCCGACCGTCAAGACCCACCTGATCAACCTGTTCCGCAAACTGGACGTGCGCAACCGCACCGAGTTGGTGACGCTGCTGTACCTGTGACTCAACCTTCCGGTTGATACCGCCGGCCTCTGCCGCATTGCACCCTGTGAGCCTTTCAACCACAGGAGTCACCGCCATGACCAAGCACGCCGACTGGATTACCGTGGGCGCCCTCGCCGAAGGCTTCGCCCCGGACGCCTTCATCCTGCCGCAACTGGCCGACCTGTCCGGGCGCAGCCTCACCCTGCACTTCGCCAACGGCTGGGTCATCGAACACTGCTTCGAAAGCCAACGCCTGCACTGGCAGGCCGCCGATGGCCACAGCAACGGCAGCGCCGCTTATCGCGCCACCTCCGTGCGGCCAGGCATCTACCTGGTCGATTTCATCAAGCACGAAGGCGGCCAGGCCTTGTCGGTGTCGCTGGTGCTCGACACCCACACCCAGGCCTTCACCGCCGTGCTCGGCCGTTTGCCCGACCAGGCCCGCACGCAGCGCGGGCTGTACCAACTGGCCCTGGCCGGCGAGCCACTGACCGGGGTCGAGGCCACCTTCCTGCATGGCAGCCTCGACCTGCCCTGGCAGCCCGGCGCCTGCCCGCATGCGCCGACCACCGAGCTGGTGGGCCTGCGCAACCATTACCGCTACAGTCCCACCGAGGAATACGAGCACCTCTACCTCAACCCCAACCATTACAGCTGGCAGTGCCTCAAAGGCGTCGAGCAGGGCCTGTGCGACACCGACCGGGCCTACTACTACAAGATCGCCGAGCAGCTGTACCTGTTCGTCTGGTGCGAGAAGATCGTGCCGACCCTGGGCTTGGTGATGATCGACCTGGCCCAGCACCGCAGCGACGGCAAGATCTTCGGCTACCAAGGCGGTGGCTTCGATGCCTTGGCCAACTTCCCGGTCTCTTCCTATTGCCAGGTGGTCAACCGCACGGAGTACCCGCTGTGAGCCGCAGCGTGTTGATCACCGGCGCTGGCAGCGGCATCGGCGCCGCGTGCGCCCAGCGCCTGGCCCGCCAGGGCTGGCAGGTGGCGCTGGTCGGCCGGCGCCAGGCAGCACTGGAGCAGGTGGCGCTGGCCACGGAGGGCCTGGTACTGGCCGGCGACGCGGCGGACAGCGCCACCTGGCCAGGCTTCATCGGCCAGGTGCGCGAACGCTTCGGCGGACTCGATGCGGTGATCGCCTGTGCCGGTGGCCATGGTCTTGGCCGTGCTGGTGATATCGATGACGCGGCCTGGCGTGAAGCGCTGCGCAGCAACCTCGACAGTGCGTTCCACACCGCCCGCGCCTGCCTGCCACTGTTGCGCGAACGGCGCGGCAGCCTGGTGTTGCTGGGCTCCATCGCCTCGCTCGCGGCCGGCCCCGAGGTGTGCGGCTACACCACCGCCAAGCACGCCCTGGTCGGCCTGACCCGCTCCCTGGCCCGCGACTATGGCCCGTACGGGGTGCGGGTCAATTGCGTCTGCCCGGGTTGGGTGCGCACCCCCATGGCGGACCAGGAGATGCAGGCGCTGATGAACCACCACCAGGAGGACCTGGATGCGGCCTACCGGCGGGTCAGCGCCGATGTGCCGCTACGCCGCGCCGCCAGCAGCGACGAGATCGCCGCGGTGTGCCAGTTCCTGGCCGGCAGTGAGGCCAGCATCGTCACCGGCGCGGTGATCACTGCCGATGGCGGCGCCACCGTGGTCGATGTGCCGACCTTGGCCTACACCCGCCTGGCGTCACAGCCATGAATGCCCGCTACGACTTTGCCGGCAACCGGGTACTGGTCACCGGCGCGGCCGGCGGCATTGGCCAGGCCATCGTCGAGGGATTCGCCCGTGGCGGCGCCCAGGTGCTGGCCGTGGACCTCGATGAGCACGCGTTGCAGAGCCTGGCGCAGCGGCATTCGGCGTTGGGCCATGAGGTGCAGGCCCATGCCCTGGACCTGGCCGACCCTGGCGCCATTGCCAGCCTGCTGGCGAGCCTGGAACGCCTCGACGTGCTGGTCCACAACGCCGCGTATTTTCCGCTCACGCCGTTCGCCGAACTCGACCCGGCACGGCTGCGACGTACCCTGGCGGTGAACCTGGAGGCGCTGTTCTGGCTCACCCAGGGCGCCTTGCCGCTGTTCGCCCGCCAGGGTGGTGGCTGCGTGCTGGTCACCTCGTCAGTGACCGGACCACGGGTGGCCTATCCCGGCCTCTGTCACTACGCCGCGTCCAAGGCCGGGGTCAACGGTTTCATCCGCAATGCCGCGCTGGAACTGGCGCCGCTGAAGGTGCGGGTCAACGGTGTGGAGCCGGGAATGATCCGCACCCCGGCCATGGACAACCTGGGTGATGCGACGTTGAACGCGAGGATCGGCGCCGGGGTGCCGCTCGGGCGATTGGGCGAGCCGGCTGATATCGCCGCGGCGATGTTGTTCCTGGCATCCGATGCGGCGGCCTATGTCACCGGCCAGACGCTGGTGGTCGACGGTGGCGCGACCCTGCCGGAGACCTTGGCCGGCCAAGCCCTGTAAGCGACATGATTCTGTGAGAGCGGGTAAGCCCGCTCCCACAAGGGACAGCGCACTCTACATGGCGCAACCCTGGCGGTGACAGCCAAGCCGCCTGGCAGCCACGAGCAAGACCGCCGCCTGGCTTCCAGGCGCTAATACCCGCGCAACCTGCCTCCACAACAACGCGGCAACCAAGACCGCACACAACAAACGAGGATCGCTCCATGCGTCTGAACCCACGTCGCACCGCCCTGGCCGCAGCCCTGACCTTGCTGGTCCACGGCCCGGCCAGCTCGGCCTATGAACTGTACGCCGACGACGACACCCATCTGAATGCCGACCTGCTCGCCGTTTGGGGCATGTTCAATAGCCGTCACAACTACGATGGCAGGCCCGGCGGCTCGACCTGGCGCGAAGGCTTCGTCAAGTACGGGCTCAGCGGCGACCAGGGCCTGGGCAGCAACGGTACGCTGTACGGCTCGCTGCAGTGGGTCAGCTCCGGCGCCTGGGGCGATGGCGATGCCGGCGGCAACCAGGACGGCTCCGAGCGCACCACCAAGATCGAGGACGCTTACTTGGGCTGGCGCTCCGGCGCACTGTTCCCGTTGCTGGGCCAGGACGGCGTGGACATTTCCGGCGGCCGCCAGGTGATCCAGCTGGGGAGCGGCTTTTTGATCAACGATGACGGCCCCAACCTTGGCAAGGGCCCGGCCGATGGCCAGCTCAACCGTGGCGGGGGGTTCTATCTGGGGGCTCGCCATGCCTTCGACCGCACCGCGGTACTGCGCCTGGGCGGCAAGGAAGGCCTGCACGGCAGCGTGCTTTGGCTCAAGTCCGATAACCGCGCCCAGGCCGAGACCGAGCTGGCCGCTGGCACCCTGGACTATACCCACGACCTGGGCACCCTGGGGCTGACCTATATTCACGGTATCGATGTCGCCGACCAGTGGGCCAGCGAGTTCCAGAAAGCCCGTGAAGGCATGGATGTATACAGCCTGCGTGGCGAAGGCAGCGCCGGGCTGGAAAACACCCGTTTCGCCTTCGAATACGCCTGGCAGGACAAGCGCGGCGGCAGCGAGACCGCCTGGTACGGCGAGGCTGGCTATACCTTCGCCGAAGCGCCTTGGGCGCCGCAACTGACCTACCGCTACACACGCTACTCTGCGGGCTGGGACTTGCTGTTCACCGGGTTGTCCAGCGGCTACGGCACCTGGATCCAGGGCGAGGTGGCCGGCAACTACGCCGGGCCCTTCAACACCAACAGCGGCATCCACCATGTCGGCCTCAAGGCCACGCCGCGGGACGATGTCACCCTCGGCGCGCTGTACTTCGACTTCAATACCGTGCGCAGCCGCGACCACCTGAACCTGGATGCCCAGGAGCTGGACCTGTATGTGGAATGGGCGGTGACCCCGCACCTGATCGTCACCCCACTGCTGGGGCTGTTCAAGCCGCGCAAGGATCAGAGCAATGGCGGCAATCAGGTGGGTAGTGGCACTAACCTGTATAGCCAGCTGACGGTGGCGGTGCCGTTCTAGGCCGCCGCGAACCAAGCAAGGCGATGCTTGGCTCCAGCGCAGGCCATTGCTGGGTTCAGCCCAGCAGCAAGCTCAGGTCGGCGCCGTCAGCAGCCAGTGGCGGGCACCAGTAGTAGCCGCCGCTCAACGGCCGGCTGAAGCGGTACAAGCCGTCGATCACGCCATCTTCCAGCCCGCTCATGCGCCGCAGCTGCACTTCGAAGGCGTCCAGCGAGAAGCCCAGGGCAACGAATGCCAGGCCCGCGCCGCGCTCGTCGGCCCAGGCCAGCGAACGGCGTACCACGAACGCCTCGGGCTCGAAGCTCTCCTGGGCGGTACGCTTGACGTGGGCCGATGCCGGCGCGTCGTCGAGCTCTTCGTTGTCGCTCAGGCGACGACCGATGATGTTGTCCTGCTCGGCCTGAGGCAGCGACTTGAAGTAGTTCAGGTCATGCTTCCACAGCTGGAAAGCGGCGAAGCTGGAGCCGGCCAGGCCCGGCACATCGCCAGGCACGATGGCGGCGGCCACGGCGTCTTCGTCCACCGGGTTCTCGGTGCCGTCTTCATAACCGGTCAGGTCGTGGCCACCGCGATGCAGGAAGCCGTCGACGCTATCGACCAGGCGCAACGCCGGGGCCAGCAACTGGCGCAAGGCTTCGGCGCGCAGGAACAGCTCGCCGCGCTCGTCACCACGCAGCCACAGCCACAGGGCGTGCTGGGTCGCCGGGTTCTCCACCACCGCGTCCAGTTGCGGGAAACTGCGCAGCCCCGGCACTTCACGGCCCAAGGCTTTGACCAGGGGCGCGCCGATAGCGAGGATCAGATTCTGGCCGTCGACCTGGGTGATCAACTGGTCGAGTACCCCCGGCAGGGCCTCGTGCGAATCCAGGGCAAAAAACAGGTGGCGGGCATGGGCCGGCACCGGGGTGGCAAGCAGACCTTGCTGGAACGGCATGACGGGCGAATCCTCGGCAAAAGCGCGAATGCTACTGCGCCAGGCGCCTGACCGCAACGCGACGCGGGCGCACAGCCTTGGTAATAAACGGTTACCAAAGCTCGCGCATTGCAATTAGCTATCGTTCAGGCGCCGCCTACACTCGAAAAATCCTTCGCCCGAGAACCCGCCCATGACCGCCTCGCCCCTGCTGACCGCCATCCTGCCCCTGGCCCTGGGCATCATCATGCTTGGCCTGGGCCTGTCGCTGACCCTGGCCGACTTCGCCCGGGTAGTGAAGTACCCCAAGCCGGTGGTAGTCGGCCTGGCGTGCCAGATCCTGCTGCTGCCGCTGGTGTGCTTTCTGATTGCCAACGGTTTCGGCCTGGAATCGGCGCTGGCGGTGGGCCTTATGCTGCTGGCCGCCTCGCCGGGCGGCACCACCGCCAACCTGTTCAGCCACCTGGCCCATGGTGATGTGGCGCTGAACATCACCCTGACCGCGGTCAACTCGCTGATCGCCATCCTCACCATGCCGTTGTTGGTGAACCTGTCGCTGACCTGGTTCATGGCCTCCGACCAGGCCATCCCGCTGCAATTTGCCAAGGTCATGCAGGTGTTCGCCATCGTCCTGTTGCCAGTGGCGCTGGGCATGCTGATACGGCACTGGGCACCGGGCTTCGCCGCGCGCATGGAGAAACCCATGAAACTGGTGGCGGCGCTGTTCCTGGCCTTCACCATTGTCCTGGCGCTGGCCAAGGACTGGCAGACGGTGGTCGAGTACGCGCCGATCGTTGGCGGCGCAGCGTTGCTGTTCAACCTGCTCAGCCTGGGGGTGGGCTACTGGCTGCCACGGCTGTTGCGCATTCCCAAGCGCCAGGCAATTGCCATCGGCATGGAGATCGGCATCCACAACGGCACCCTGGCCATCGCCCTGGCGCTTAGCCCTTCGCTGCTGAACAACGCCACCATGGCGGTGCCGGCGGCAATCTACAGCTTGATCATGTTCTTCACCGCGGCGGGGTTCGGCTGGTGGGTCAGCCGCGGGCAGCGCGCCGCGGAAGTGGTCGCCCCACTGCCGCCGGCACCCTAGACGCCAGCCTTGCTGGCGAACCAGGCCCGCCGCCGGTAAACGTGCGCCTCAGCCGCGCCGCTGCTTCAACTGCCGCTTCAGCACGCGCAGCGGCGGCGCATAGAAGAACCCGAACGACACGCAGCCCTGGCGCCCCTTCACCGCATGGTGCAGGCGGTGCGCACGGTACAGGCGCTTGAGGTAGCGATTGACCGGTTTCGGCGCCCGCGGCCAGTGCCGGTGGAAAAAACCATCGTGGGCCAGCACATAGGCCACGCCATACCCTGCCACCCCTGCGCCGACCCACTGCAGCGGCGCATGCCCGGCCTTGCCCAGCGCCACCAGGGCCAAGGCGACAAGGCCCAGGGCAACCAGGTACAGGTCGTTGGTCTCCAGCATGCCCAGCTGCGGCTCATGGTGCGAACGGTGCAACCACCAGCCCCAGCCATGCATGACGTACTTGTGGGCCAGCGTGCCGACGCCCTCCATGGCCACCAGGGTGCCGAACAGCACGGCGAGATTGAACAACATCAGACGATCCGGGGGTTGGCAACGAAAGCGGCAAGGGTAACATTGCCGGCAGGTCATTCGGAGGGGTTTTCCATGAAGGATGTACACGCAGCAGCCAGCACCGGCTACACCCGCTACTCGGGCAACTACGAGCAAGGCCGGCCGGACTATCCCGCCGCCTTGCAGGACTGGCTGCGCCACACCTTGGGCATTGCCAACGGCACAGCGGTGCTGGACCTGGGCGCCGGCACCGGCAAGTTCACCCGTCTGCTCAGTACCCTTGCGCCGCGGTTGACGGCCGTCGAGCCGGTGGCGGCGATGCGCGCGCAGTTCACCGAGCACCTGGCGCAGGTGCCGGTGCTCGACGGTACCGCCCAGCACATCCCGGTGGCCGACGCCAGCCAGCAGGTGGTGGTGTGCGCCCAGGCCTTTCACTGGTTCGCCGACAGCGCCGCCCTGGCCGAGATGCACCGGGTGCTGGCCTCCGGTGGCCGCCTGGGCATGGTGTGGAACGTGCGCGACGAGTCGGTGGACTGGGTGGCGCGCATCACCGCGATCATCACCCCCTACGAAGGTGACACACCCCGTTTCCATACCGGGCGCTGGCGCGATGCCTTCGATGGCCGTTGGTTCAGTGCACCGCAGTTGACCACCCTGCCCCACGCCCACGTCGGCAGCCCGCAAACGGTGATTCTCGAACGCCTGCGCTCGGTGAGCTTCATCGCCGCCCTGCCCCAGGCCGAACAAGACAAGGTCATGGGCCAGTTGCAGGCCTTGATCGATAGCCACCCGGACCTCAAGGGCCGTGACAGCATCGCCTTCCCCTACCAGACCCAGGCCTACGTCTGCCAGCGCCTGGCGTAACACAATCGTCATGCGCCACGCCTTGACCCCGAGCAGGTCGAGGCGTATGGTCCGCCGCGCACTCAAGCATCCCCTCACAGGAGACCCCTGCATTGGACAGTAGCCCCAGTCGATTGCGACAGGCCCACACGGCGAGCTAGTCCGGCAGCGTCCCTGCCACTGTCTCGCCGCACACGGTAGACGGTGGTTCCCCGGCCCTTGGCGGCCGGTTCTTCCCCCTGTTTCCTCATACCTTGCCCGCTGACGGGCCGGGTCGGTGGTCCTGCGCATTCGTTGCTTTCAATCGCGCCGCCTTTGGACCGGCGCCTGAACGGGTATTCACCCGTGGAACGAGGTTCGCTATGGATTGGAAAGTCTTTCTGCTGCGCGTCAGCGTGGCCCTGCTGCTCGGCGCGCTGATCGGCGCCGAGCGTCAACTGCGCCAACGCCTGACCGGCCTGCGCACCAACGCGCTGGTCAGCACCGGCGCCTGCCTGTTCGTGCTGATGACCCAGGCGGTGCCGGGCATGGCCCCCACCGATGCCTCGCGCATCGCCGCCTATGTGGTGTCGGGCATCGGTTTTCTTGGCGGCGGCGTGATCATGCGCGACGGCTTCAACGTGCGCGGCCTGAACACCGCCGCCACTCTCTGGTGCACCGCCGCGATCGGCGTACTGTGCAGCCTCGGCCTGCTGCTCGAGGCCAGCCTGGGCAGCCTGGTGGTGCTGTGCGCGAATATCCTTCTGCGCGACCTGGCCCAGCGCCTGGACCGCCAGGAAGTGCTGCCGGCCAGCGAGGTGGAGCAGCGCTTTGAAGTGCGCATCGTTTGCCGCGCCGAAGACGAGATCCAGGTGCGCAGCCTGATGCTGCACAGCCTGAGCGACCCAGGGCTACGCCTACAGTCGCTGCACAGCGAGGACCTGGCCGACCCTGCGCGCCTGGAAGTGCGCGCCGAACTGCTCGGCACGCCGCAGGCGCCGACCCAGCTGGAGCGCCTGGTCGGCCGGGTAAGCCTGGAGAAAGGCGTCAGCTCGGTGCGCTGGCAGCTCCAGGTCCAGGGTCTGAACAGCGACTAGACGTCATCGCGCACATGCCGCTCGCGCAATTCCTGGCGCTCCTTGGCCTCGATGCACAGGGTGGCGGTGGGTCGCAGCAACAGGCGGCGCAGACCGATCGGCTCGCCGGTCTCGGCGCACCAGCCGTAGTCCCCTCGGGCCAGGCGCTCCAGCGCCTGGTCGAGCTTGTCCAGCAGCTTCTTTTCCCGCTCCAGGGTGCGCAGTTGCCAATGCCGCTCTTGCTCGGCGCTGCCGATGTCGGCAGGGTCGCTGTGCACCTCCTGTTCGCGCAAGGCACGGAAATCTTGCTCGATACGTACCTGCAAGGCTGCGCGCTGGGCCAGCAGCAGGTTGCGAAAGTACTGGCGCTGCGGTTCGTTCATGTAGGCGGTGGCGGGTTGTTGCAGCAGTTGTTCTTCAGTCATGGAAAACATCCCAAAAGCCAGGCGCCAAGCGCCTTTTCGCGGGGCAAGCCCGCTCCTACAGGGCTGCGACGCAGCCCCACGCTGTCAGCGGTCGAACAGCAATGGCAAGCCCTGGCACTGATCGCGCACCCGTCCCAGGTGCCAGGCCAGTTGCCCCGACACCACCGTGCTGCGCACTACGTGGTGGAAGCTGCGCTGCTGGAATGGAGTCCAGCCGCAGCGCGCCAGCACCGGGTCGTCGGCTGCCGGACGCGGCGTGGTCAGGCGCTCGACCAGGGCGAAGTCGGCCCAGTAGCCCTCGCGCAGAAAACCCCGCTCGCGAATGGCGAACAGCTCGGCCACCGCGTGACTGGTCTTGCGCACCACCTGGGGCATGCTCAACACCCCCTCACTGACCAACTCAAGCGCTGCCGGCAGCGCATGCTGCACCAGCGGCAGTCCGGCCGGGGCACGGGTGTAGACCCGGCGCTTTTCCTCCAGAGTGTGCGGCGCATGGTCGGTGCCGATCACGTCGATCAGGTCGCAGGCCAACGCCCGACGCAGGGCATCGCGGTCGCTGCCGGTCTTGACCGCCGGGTTGCACTTGAGCAGATGCCCAAGGGTGGCGTAGTCGCTGTCGTCGAACAGCAGGTGATGCAGGCACACTTCGGCGGTGATGTGTTTGCCGGCCACAGGCCCCGGCTGGAACAACCCAAGCTCTCGGGCGGTGGTCAGGTGCAACACGTGCAGGCGCGTGCCGAAACGCCGGGCCAGCTCCACCGCCAGGCTGGATGAGCGGTAGCAAACCTCGGCGTCGCGGATCAATGGGTGCGCCGCCGGCGGAATGAACTCGCCGTGGCGGCTGCGCCACCAGCCCTCGTTTTCGAGGATGCTCGGGGTGTGCTCGCAATGAGCCAGGACAATGGTCGGCGCATAGATGAACAGCTTCTCCAGCACCTGTGGGTCGTCCACCAGCAGATTGCCGGTGGAGGCGCCCATGAACACCTTGATCCCGGCCACTGCGCAGGGGTCGAGGGCGGCGATGGTGTCGAGGTTGTCGTGGCTGACGCCGAAGTGGAAACCGTAGTTGGCCCTTGAGCCGGCGGCCGCGCGCCGCTGCTTGTCGGCCAGGGCCTCTAGGGTCAGGGTCGCGGGCTGGGTGTTGGGCATGTCCATGAAACTGGTGATGCCACCTGCCACCGCCGCCCGCGACTCGCTGGCGATGCTGCCTTTGTGCGGCGCGCCCGGCTCACGAAAATGCACCTGGTCGTCGATCATCCCCGGCAACAGCCAGGCCCCTGCGGCATCGAGCTCCAACGCCGCCTGGACGTTGCCGAGGCTACCGGCGATCCGCTCGATGCGGCCATTGCGCACCAGCAGGTCGGCTTCGAATTCGCGCCCCTCATTGACCAACCGGGCGTTGCGCACCAACAAGTTGTTCATCGTCAGAACTCGTTCTGCAGGGCCTTGTAGCCCTGGACCAGGTCGATGTTGGTGCGTGCCACGTCCTCGGAGAACTCCGCAGCCGATACGCTGACCGGCGGGTAGCTGGTCAGGTCGGTGTGCGGGCCGATGTGCTCGGTGGGCGGCACGTAGAAGCGCGGCGGCAGGTCGCGGCCGTCGACCACCGAGTTGTGCCGCACCACGCTGCCGTCGCCGACCTTGCAGTTGAACAGCACGCTGTTGAAACCGATGAACACCCGGTCGCCCACCTCGCAGGGGCCATGCACGATGGAGCGATGGGCAATGGAGCTGTACTGGCCGATGCGCACCGTGGCGCCGGACTTGGAATGGATCACCACGCCATCCTGGATGTTGGAGTTGGCGCCGATGACGATCGGCTGCATGTCGCCACTGGCGTCCACCTCGTCGGCGCGGATCACTGCGTAGGGGCCGACGAACACGTTGTCATGGATGATCACCTTGCCGCAGATGATGGCGGTGTGGTCGATGTAGGCCGACTCGGCGATTTCAGGGAGATGGCCGGAGGGGTTCTTGCGGATCACGGGGGCGGTCCTGGGCAAAAGGAAGAGCCTGGATGTTACGTTATAACAATTACATTGCAACACCCTTGCACTAGGATCTGGCACACTCGGCCCTTTGTAGGAGTCGGCCTTGCCGGCGCCATTCACCCTGTGGCCTGGTTCGCCAGCAAGCTGGCTCCTACCCCTCAAGTCTCACAACCAGGCCTTTACCATGCGCATTCGTCCCACCCTCACCCGCGACGTAGCCCTGCTGCCCGCCCTCGAGCGTTCGGCCGCCCAGGCCTTCCGGCAACTGCCGACCCTGGCCTGGCTGGCCGACAGCGCCGTCATGGCTGAAAGCGACCACCTGGCGTATGTCAGCGCCGCCAGCAGTTGGGTCGCGGTGGATGAACTGGACACCCCGGTGGGTTTTCTCTGCGCGACGGTCGCAGGCGACGCCCTGCACATCGACGAGCTGTCGGTGCGCCTCGAGGCCCAGGGCCATGGGCTGGGGCGGCGCTTGCTCGACCAGGCCGGCGCATACGCCCGCCAACACGGCCAGCGCTGCCTGACCCTGACCACCTTCGCCGAGGTGCCCTGGAATGCCCCGTTCTACCAGCGCTATGGTTTCGTCTCGCTACCCGCCCGGCAACTCGACGCGCGCCTTTCAGCCGTGCTCGCCGCGGAACTCGCCCACGGCCTGCAGAACCGCTGCGCCATGCGCCTGTCGCTCACCCTGTGAGCTGCGGTTTCCAAGGCCCCGCCTCTCACGTAAAGTCAGCTGACCTGCGGTAACGGACAACCCGATGGATAAATTCGCCCCTCGCCAGTGGCTGCCCCACGAAAAGCCCAGCCTGCCCGGTTCGCCTTCCACGCCCCTGCACGCACCGGCCAAGCGCCTGGCCTTCGGCGTGGTCGGCCTGCTGGTGGCCATCACCGGTGGCCTGGGCAACGCGTTGGTGGTGGCCAACCTGCCGTTCCTGCAAGGCGCCCTGGGCGCCACCAGCGCCGAGATGGCCTGGCTGCCGGCCGCCTTCGTGATGACCAACGTGTCGATGAACCTGCTGCTGGTGAAGTTCCGCCAGGAGTTCGGCCTGCGCGCCTTCACCGAGGTGTTCCTGGTGCTCTATGCCCTGGTCACCTTCGCCCACCTGTTCGTCAACGACCTCAACTCGGCCATCGCCGTGCGCGCCGCCCACGGCATGGTCGGCGCCGCGCTCAGCTCGCTGGGGTTGTACTACATGATCCAGGCCTTCCCCGCCCAGTGGCGGCTCAAGGCCATGGTGTTGGGCCTGGGCGCCTCCCAGCTGGCGGTGCCGTTGGCGCGGATCTTCTCCGAGGATCTGCTGCAGATCGCCGAATGGCGCGGGCTGTACCTGTTCGAACTGGGCCTGGCGCTGGCGGCGCTGGGTTGCGTGCTGCTGCTCAAGCTGCCACCGGGCGACCGCTTCAAGACCTTCGAGCCGCTGGATTTCCTCACCTTCACGCTGATGGCCAGCGGTACCGCCCTGCTCTGCGCGGCGCTGTCGCTCGGGCGCATCGACTGGTGGCTGGATGCGCCGTGGATCGGCGTGGCACTGGCGGCGGCCATCACCCTGATCTTCTCGGGGCTGGCCATCGAGCATAACCGCAGCAACCCCCTGTTGATGACGCGCTGGCTGGGCAGCGGCGCGATTATCCGCCTGGCCCTGTGCGTGATCCTGATCCGCATGGTCACCTCCGAGCAATCCACCGGCGCGGTGGGTTTTCTGCAGGCGCTGAACATGAGCAGCGAACAGATGCGCACGCTCTACGCGATCATGCTGCTGGGCGCTATCGCCGGGCTGGCCAGCAGCGCCCTGACCATCAACCCCGCCCACCTGGTGCTGCCGCTGTTCATCTCGCTGGCGGCGATGGCCACTGGCGCCTTCATGGACAGCAGCTCGAGCAACCTCACCCGCCCTGCGCAGATGTACCTGAGCCAATTCCTGCTGGCCTTCGGCAGTACTTTCTTCTTCGGCCCATCGATGGCCCTGGGTATCAGCCATGTGCGCGCCAACCCGCGCAACCTGGTGAGTTTTTCGGTGCTGTTCGGTATCTGCAACAACCTCGGCGGGCTGATCGGCTCGGCGCTGCTGGGCACCTTCCAGACCCTGCGCGAGAAGTTCCATTCCAGCACCCTGGTCGAGCAGCTCAGCAGCCTCGAACCCCTGGTCGGCGCGCGAATCCAGGGCGGCGGCGCCAGCTATGCCGGGGTCATCGTCGACCCGGCGCTGCGCAACGAGGTGGGCATGCGCCTGCTGGCCAACGCGGCAACCCGCGAGGCCAACGTGCTGGCCTACAACGATGTGTTCATGCTGATCGGCGTGATCGCTATCCTGACCATGATCTGGATCTTCATCCGCAGCCTGTACCTGCGCTACCTCAACTCCACCAGTGGTGCCCCGACCCGATGACCCAGGAAACGCCAACGACCACCACAACCGCCATCGCCGAAACCCCGGAGGGCAGCTCGCCACCCAGCGAGCCAAGCAGCCCGGCGCGCACCCGGCGGGTACGCCTGCTGTCGTCGCTGAGCTTCGCTGCCGTGGCCCTGGCTGGCATCCTGCTGGTGCTCTATGCCTGGCGCCTGCCACCGTTCAGCAGTGCCATCGAAAGCACCGAGAATGCCCTGGTACGCGGCCAGGTGACGATCATCGGCCCGCAGTTGGGGGGCTATATCGTCGAGGTGCCGGTGCACGACTTCCAGTTCGTCAAGCAAGGCGACCTACTGGTGCGCCTGGATGACCGCATCTACACCCAGCGCCTGGCCCAGGCCATTGCCCAGCTCAAGCAGCAGCAGGCGGCGCTGGCCAACAACCTGCAGCAACGCAATAGCGCCGAGGCCACCATCGCCCAGCGCCAGGCGGCAATAACCGACGCAGCCGCCCAGGCCGACAAGGCCCGCGCCGACTTGCAGCGCAACCAGGCGCTGGTCAGCGACGGCTCGGTGTCGCGCCGCGAACTCGACCTCAGCCGCGCCAGCCAGGCCGCCGCCATCGCCAGCCTGGCCCAGGCCAAGGCGGCGCTGGAGATCGCCCGCCAGGACCGCGAAACGGTGATCGTCAATCGCGCCGCCCTGGAGGCTTCGGTGGAGAACGCCAAGGCTGCCGTGGAGCTGGCCCGCATCGACCTCGACAACACTCGGGTCAAGGCCCCGCGCGACGGCCAGCTCGGCCAGATCGGCACTCGCCTGGGCGCCTACGTCAACCCAGGCGCGCAGTTGATGGCGCTGGTGCCCGACACCCTGTGGGTGATCGCCAACATGAAGGAGACACAGATGGCCAACGTGCGCATCGGCCAGGCGGCGACCTTCACCGTCGATGCGCTCAACCATCTCAAGCTACGCGGTCATGTGCAACAGATCTCGCCAGCCACGGGTTCCGAGTTCGCCCTGCTGCAAGGCGACAACGCCACCGGCAACTTCGTCAAGATCGCCCAGCGCATTCCGGTGCGCATCACCGTCGACGCCGACCAGGCCGATGCCCGGCACCTGAGGCCGGGGATGTCGGTGGTGGTGAGTATCGATACCCGCGAACGATGATAGTCCTTGGCCGTCACGATCACTGCTCGTTAGCGCTTATCGCCTAGCTTTGTGCCCGGTATGGCAAGACGCGAGGTTCAGCCATCCTGTCCGTCATGTATTTGCGGCTGCGCAATGAACGATGTGAGTTTCAAGAGTGTGTCCTGGGTGGATACGATGAAATCACCCAGGTCACTTTCCCACCAGATGCAACTGACATGCTCCGACAGGTCGCAGACTTCTAGGGGTTCGCTCTTAGGGTAAGACATATCATCCCAGGCATCTTTGATCGCTTGCGGCGAGCCGTCCTTTAACCTGTAGGCGTAGATCCGCAGCAACGGTGTCGATGTTGCCAGAGAAACTGGATCGGGCTGGTTGTTGCCACGACGGTTTTCCTTGAGCAACGATGGGTCCGTCAACACCCTGAACTGGATCGCGACCTGCTGGATATCGTCAGTGCGGGTATAGACCAGGTTGGCGTTGAGCAAGGGCAGAAAATCCCATGACCATTTACTTGTAGGTGACGTATACGAGCGGCATGGACGATCAAAATCAATCGGATTCCAATACCAGAAATTGGCACCAAACTTGGCCGCCAAACTGTCCAGCGTCATCAGCAGCCGACCATAATAGCCCGCCAGCAATCGGTGGGCGCCTTGAACTTGTCTGACCAGCGCGGCTGCCTCATTTTGAGTGATTGTCACGGTTGCATGCCCTCATCCGTTGTGACTGCCGTTATGCGAATATCCACCCCCATGCCGCGCCCATCCAGGCACGCCGGCCAACATCGCAGAGCATCTAGTGCGCAATGTAGATCGCCAAGCCTGAGCGCCGGAGCAAGCAAGTCTCTGAAGGGCAAGGCCTCGACGCTCATGCCGAACAGGCGAAATGCCTGGAGCCACTCGTCATACACCCTCGCATCCCGGCCCTGGGACCGAGTGCTGTGCGCCACCAGATCCTTATGCAGCGCCTTCCACTCCCGACATACCACGCGCAGCTGGCGATCAGCGTATTCGCTCTGCAAGGTCGCGACCCACTGTTTCCATCGAGCAGGATTGTTCCCTAGTGCGAGCAGCACCGTTTGCTTGGAGTCGTCATCCTGTAAATACAGAGCCTGCAGCTCGGCACGCCATTGAGCGAGTGACTGTTTTCCTCCTGCCGGTGGTTTCACTTCGACCAGAATCCTGTGCTGGGTGTACTCGATGACGACATCCGGTTCAACGAATCCACCTCCCTCCTTGCCCAACTTCGGCCAGAACGCGATATCCTCCAGAGGACCCAATGCCTGGGCGATTTCCTGCCCCAATAGCAAAGTGGCGAAATGTGCTTGAGCCTGATCTGACAAGTACGGCATTCGCCCGAACAAAACGGCGCTGAGCAAATCCTCACGTCGGCGGAATACTTCGCGCCAGCTCAACGATTGTCCATCCAGCCCCACTCGCCCTGCCTTCCCATGCAATATTGCGGTCAGCATCGTTTTCCTCGTTGATACAACTTACTCGGGGGCTTTGATCCTTGCGATCAAACAGAAGGGGGCATTGTCCAGTAAAATCGGCAATGCGCAACTCGACACCCGCGCCGCGCAGGGCTCGCTTAAGCTCCACTCGCAGGTCGGCGAAGGTGACATCGATGCAGGATACCGAACAACTTCGACGTTTGGCTGCTCAGCACGGTCAGGACTATGCCGTTCATAAAGCCTTAGCAGATCGGCTTGCACAGAAGTTCGGTGATGAAGCCCTGGCGCAGCAGCACCGACCGCGACGCAGGTAAGCCCCGACACCAGGGCCATGGCGCTGACCAGGATGATGGCCGTGAACGGATCGCCAGCGCCCGCAGGCCGGGCAACCAGCGTTCCCACCTGTCGCATCGACAGCGGGCCTGAAAGTGCTGTCGTGCATGCTGCCCTCCGGAGTCAAAAGCACTCGGCAACCATCTTGAACGGATAAGGCTGGGCCTTGTATTTACCGATCTTGCCGCGCTTGGGCAGCACCACTGTGTGTTCGCCGCGCAGGTCCTTGTAGGGGATCTGCTGCAACAGGTGGCTGATGATGTTCAGCCGCGCCTTGCGCTTGTCTTCCGAGCGCGCCATGTACCAGGGGGCCCAGGATGAATCGGAGGCGGCGAACATGTCGTCGCGGGCGCGGGTGTAGTCGTCCCAGCGGGTATAGGACTTGACGTCCATGGGTGACAGCTTCCACAGCTTGCGTCCGTCGTTGATACGGTCCTGCAGGCGCCGGGTCTGCTCCTCGGCGCTGACTTCGAGCCAATACTTGATGAGGATGATCCCCGACTCGACCATCATCCGCTCGAACATCGGCACCACGGTGAGGAACTTGCGCGCCTGCTCGTCGCTGCAAAAACCCATCACCCGCTCGACCCCGGCGCGGTTGTACCAACTACGGTCGAAGATCACCACCTCGCCGGCGGCCGGCAGGTGGGTCAGGTAGCGCTGGGCGTACATCTGGGTCTTTTCCCGCTCGGTGGGCGCTGGCAGCGCCACCACGCGGAACACCCGCGGGCTGACCCGTTCGGTGATGGCCTTGATCGTCCCGCCCTTGCCGGCACCGTCGCGGCCCTCGAAGACGATGCATACCTTAAGGCCCTTGGCCAACACCCACTGCTGGAGTTTGACCAGCTCCACGTGCAGGCGTTTGAGCTGCGCCTCGTAGGGCTTGCGTCCGAGCTTTTCCGACCCGTTGTCGCGCTTGCGTTTGCTGCCCCCGGCCTTGGTCATCGCCTGCTCCTCGTTGACGGGCCCCGGTGCAACCGGGGCGGATCAGAAGAGTATGGATGAGCACAGGCATATTGCCGGGCAAGCAGCAGTCGCGATGCCAGCGTTCTTTGCCAAGCGCCGCACAACCTCGCCGATATGTCGTCTTGCCATGATTGCGGGGGCTCTGGGGCACGGGTTTTAATCCTGGCGTCGTACATTCAAGGAAGCCTTACGATGGACAGGAAGCTCATAGTGCTGGCACTGCTGGCCACCTTGGCCGGCTGCTCGGAGGGCCAGCAGCCCAACGAAGCCGACCTGCGCCAGGCCGCCCAGGCCTACCTCGATACCCAGTACCCCTACTGTTTCGTGATCAGCGCTTTTCCTACCCGCACCCGCGACTTCGATGTCGAGGGAACCAACCAGGCCCTGCATGCGCTGGCCCAGGTCGGTGTGGTCAGCGAACGCGAGATCAGCCGCACCGAAGTCCCCGAGCGCCTTTGGCAACCGGCGCGCACCGATATCTACTATGCCTACGAGCTCACCGACGAGGGCCGCCGCTACTACAAGCCCGAGGTGCGCCGGAACAAGGCTGGCAGCCTGGGTGGGTTGTGCTTTGGCAAGGCCGAGGTCACCGCCATCAAGGGCTTCAGTGAACCCAGCGAGCGCCAGGGACGCACCCAGGCACAGGTCACCTATAGCTACCGGGTGACCGACCTGCCGAGCTGGGCCGCCGATCGCGCGGTGCAGGCGGGCATCGCCGGGCTTGGCCAGGCGGTGGCCAGCGCTGGCCAACCCTTGGAGGAAACCCGCGGCATGGTGCTGACCGAACAGGGCTGGGTGCATGAGCGGTTGCTGGTCAATTGAAATAGGGGTGTTTGCCGCGAATCAGGCTGCATCTGGGGCACCGAGTGCCGTCCGTGCGGGCGGCGCTCGGTGCCCCAGGCGCTGTAAATGCCAGGACAAACACCGCTGCGGCCTCTCGTCGCAGGCACCTCCCCCTTGGCAAATCCGCCACACACCGTAAAATCCCGCCTCCTTTTCCCGTCGCCCCCGGCCTTGCGCCTCCTGCCCAAGCGCAGCGCTCGCACGCCGACACGGCGTACATCCGCGTGTTCCAACTTGAGGTACGTATGTCTGCGCGTTTGCTGGCGATGGCGCTGGCTCCCCTGCTCGGCTTGTTCATCATTGCCCTGGGCAATGGCTTCCTGTCGTCCCTGACCACCCTGCGCCTGGGCGCCGCCGGCGAATCGGCAACCACCATCGGTATCGTCTCCTCGACCTACTTCATCGGCCTGACCCTGGGCGCGGTGTTCAACGACCGGTTGATCCTGCGCATCGGCCATATCCGCGCCTACAGCAGCTTCGCCGCGTTGATCGGTGCGACCATCCTGCTGCAGGGGCTGTTCTACGACACCATCTGGTGGTCGGTGCTGCGCCTGATCAACGGCTGGGCCGCCGTCGGCGTGTTCCTGGTCATCGAGAGCTGGTTGCTGCTGGCCGGCGACGCCAAGATCCGCGGTCGTCTGCTGGCGCTGTACATGATCGCCTTCTACGGCGCCGGAGTGATCGCCCAGGCCGGCCTCGGCGAGATCACCCGGCTGGGCGATACCGCGCCGTTCATGCTCGCCGGCATGCTGGCCACGCTGTCGGTGCTGCCGATCGTGATCCTGCCGCGGGTATCGCCGCTGCTGGACCAGGTCGAGCCGCTCAAGCCGCGCCAACTGTTGGGCGTGGCGCCGACCGGGCTGGTCGGCTGCTTTGGCTCCGGCGTGGCCATTGCCGCGATCTACACCCTGCTGCCGCTGTACTTGCAGCGCATCGGCATGGATGTGGGCGAGGTCGGCGGGATGATGGCCTGGGTGATCCTCGGTGCCATGCTGTTGCAATACCCGGTGGGCCGCTGGTCCGACCGCAAGGACCGGCAGACCGTGCTGATCGCCCTGGCGGCGCTGTGTACCGTGCTGTCGCTGCTGATCGTGCTGCTGCCGACCGACACCGTGCTGCTGCCGGCCCTGCTGTTCCTGCTCGGCGGCGGTGTGTTCGCGCTGTACCCGGTGGCGGTCAGCAGCGCCGCCGATCGCGCCCCGGCCGATGCGCTGGTACCGATGATCCAGGGCCTGCTGCTGATCAACTCACTGGGTTCGGCACTGGCGCCGCTGGCCATTTCGCCGATGATGACCTCCTACGGCGAGGTCGGGCTGTTCTGGGCCTTCGCGGTGATCAACCTGGCCATGGTCGGGTTCTTCCTGTGGCGCCGTGGCAAACGCCCGGCCCCGGAGCACCCGGCACCGTTCGCGCCGACGGCGACCTTCTCGCCGACCGGTGCCGAACTGCGGGTCACCGAGGACCTGATGCACGCGGCCCAAGAGCATCCGACCCTGGATGCGATGCAGGCCGCGCCCCCGAGCGCTCGGGCCGACCTCGGCTGAGCCCGCCAAGGGCCGCTGCGCGGCCCTGCTCATGACCGGTCGTCGCGCCGCCGGCACCCCGGCGCCGCATCGGCGGCCAAAGCCATGACAGTTCATCCGACAGGAGACGCATCATGGTCCGTAACCGCCCCCTCGCCGTCCTGCTGGCCCTGGCCATGGGCCTGGCCTCGACCGCCAGCTTCGCCGCCACCGATATGCACGGTGGTTCTAGCCACAGTGAACATTCATCGGGGGATCAGCCCAAGGGCAAGACTGCCGGCGAGGATGGCAGCGTGAACGCTCCCGGCGGCGGCCGGAGCAATGACAGCAACGATACCGGCAGCGGTGCGGATGCCGCCGACGGGGCCGCTGGCGGCTCCAATAGCACCGGCGAGGCAACCGGCAGTGGCGCTGGGGCATCGGGAGGTACCGCCGAGGACCAGGACAGCCGCTAAGGTTTGAGGCAATTGCCGTAGGAGCTGGCCTTGCCGGCGAACCAGCGGCGCCCTCGGTGCCAGGCACCGGGGCGCGTGATTCGCCAGCAAGGTTGGCGCCTGCCGGCAGGGCCGCCAATCAGGCCGTTCAACGCCAATATCGCGCCTGCTCCACCACCCGCTCGTGCTCGGCGAACAGCAACGGCAACTGTGCCTTGAGATAATCCAGCCAGGTGCGCACCTTGGCATCCAGGTAATGCCGCGACGGGTAGATCGCATAGATCTCGCGCTGGCGTAGACGGTGCGGGGCCAACAAACGCAGCAGGCGGCCTTCTTCCATCGCCAGGCTCGCCGAATAATAAGGCAGCAGCCCGATCCCCATGCCCAGCTCCGTGGCCTTGAGCATCGCGTCGGCGACGTTGGTCAGGAAGGTGTCCTGCGGCACGATCACGCACTCCTGCGGGTTACCCTCGAACGACCAGTCCTCCTCGAACAACGGGTCGACCGTGCGCAGGCAGACATGCCCGTGCAGGTCTTCAGGGCGCCGTGGCACGCCCTGGCGCTCGAGGTAGTCAGGCGAGGCGCACAGAATGCTGTGGATGCTGCCCAAGGGGATGGCGATCAGTTGCGAGTCCGGCAGGCCCTGGCCGATGGCGATCACCACATCATGTCCTTCGGCCAGCGGGTCGGGGTTGCGCTGGGACAGGGTCAGCTCCATGACCACTTCCGGGCAGGTCGCGTTGTAGCGCGCCACCAGGGGCATCATCAACAACCCCAGGCCGTGGGTGCAATGGATGCGCAAGCGCCCACGCGGAGTCAGGTGGGCACCACGGGCCTCGTCCATGGCTTCTTCGGTGAGCAACATGATCTGGCGGGCACGTTCCAGGAAGCGCTCGCCCGCCTCGCTCATGCGCAGGCGTCGGGTGGTGCGATGCAGCAGGCGGGTCTGCAACTGGTTCTCCAGTTCGGCAACGATCCGCGACACCTGCGCCGCCGAGATGTCCAGGGCCGTGGCCGCCGCCGCGAAGCTGCCGCATTCCACGACCCGGGCGAATGTGCGCATTGCATGCAGCATATCCATGAGCTGATGCCTCATTCATACATAATGGGCATGAATCTATCACGGGATAGCCCATTTATTGTGAAACGTAAATGAATGGATCATGAGGCATGTTTCATAAACAGGAGCTGCTCATGAAATCTTCACTCGCCTTCATCGCCCTTTGCACTTCGCTGGCTTCGTTCGGCGCCTTTGCCGCCACCGAAGCGCAAGCCTACGAATACGGCATGCCGCTCGACGTGGCCAAGGTCATCTCGATCACCCCGGCGAGCAACGCCGCCAGTTGCCAGCTCGGCACCGCGCACATGGTCTACATCGACCGCCAGGGCCAGACCCGCGAAGTCGACTACCGCGAAATGGGCAACTGCTCGCAGCAGTGAGCCGCGGGAAAAATACCAGCCAACGTGCTGAAAGTGCATTTGCCCTGCCCTCGCCGCACCGCATGATCTTCCGGGACAACAACAAGAACAGCCCGGACCATGAACCCGACCGATACCTCCGCCGCGCCCCGCGCGCTCGCCTCGTCCAGCGCCCATGCCCGTGTTACCTGGCGGCTGATGCCGCTATTGCTGGTGTGCTACCTGTTCGCCCACCTGGACCGCATCAACATCGGCTTCGCCAAGATGCAGATGAGCGCCGACCTAGGCTTTTCCGACACGGTCTACGGCTTTGGCGCCGGGCTGTTCTTCATCGCCTACGCGCTATTCGGCGTGCCCAGCAACCTGGCCCTGGAACGGGTCGGGCCGCGCCGCTGGATCGCCACGCTGATGATCACCTGGGGGCTGCTGTCCAGCGCCATGATGAGCGTCGAGGGCGCCACCGGGTTCTATGCCCTGCGTTTTTTGCTGGGGGTGGCCGAAGCGGGCTTCTTCCCCGGCATCCTGGTGGTGCTCAACCGCTGGTACCCGGCCCGACGCCGGGCCCAGGTGACCGCGCTGTTCGCCATCGCCGTGCCGCTGGCCGGGGTGCTCGGCGGGCCGCTGTCCGGCGCTATCCTCCAGGCCTTCCATGACCACGGCGCGCTGCGCGGCTGGCAGTGGATGTTCTTGATCGAGGGCTTGCCGGTGGTCCTGCTGGGCCTGTTGGTGCTCAAGGCCCTGCCGGACAGCTTCGAGCAGGTGAGCTGGCTGAGCACCGCGCAAAAGCATGCCCTGCGCACGGAAATGGCCGGCGAGCAGCGCCGCAAACCGGTCACCTCCTGGCGCGGGCTGTTCAGCGATGCCCATGTGTGGTTGCTGGTGGCGGTGTATTTCGCGGTGATGCTGGCGGTCAACACCCTGGCGTTCTGGATGCCCAGCCTGATCCATGGCGCCGGTATCGGCAGCGACGGCCAGGTCGGCCTGCTCAGTGCCATGCCCTACCTGGCCGGCTGCCTGTTCATGCTGGCCTGCGGGCGCTCGTCCGATCGCCTGGCTGAACGTCGTTGGCACCTGTGCGTGCCGCTGCTGATGGCCGCCGCCGGCATCGCCCTGGCGGGCCTGGTGCCAGCTAGCCCAGTGCTGGTGATGGCTGGGCTGGTGGTCGCCGGCATGGGCGCCAGCGCGGCCCTGCCGATGTTCTGGCAACTGCCGCCGGCGTTCCTGGCGGGCGCTGCCCAGGCCACCGGGATTGCCATGATCAGTTCGTTCGGCAGCATCGCGGCGTTCCTGGCGCCTTACCTGATCGGTTGGATGCGCGATACCGCCGGCAGCCCGGGGCTGGCCCTGCAGGTGCTGGCGGTGGCGATCATGCTGGGAGGCTTGCTGGTGCTCAAGGTGCCGGCGGCACTGGCGAATCCGCGGTGATCGCCTTAGGCTCCGGCCAGCCTGGTTCCTATGGTTAGCGGGGTGTCGCGCGCAGCAATCAGCCCAGCAGCTCGCTGATCCAGCGGGCCTGCTGGGTCATCTCACGTACTTTCTCCTCCGGTACCGCCTGCCGTGCCCGGGCGAAGTTTTCCAGGGTCTGCTGCTTCTGGCGCAGCATGCGCCGCCATTTCACCAGGAACGCCGGGCTGCGCGCCTCCATCAGCAACGGGCCGAAATACAGCTGCTCGGCGCTATAGCTCACCGCCTCGCTGCGTTCGGCAACGATGATCTCGTAGTCGAAACGGTTCTCGCGCAGCACTTCCTCGACCAAGATCCGATAGCCGTTATCCATCAACCACTGACGCAGCGCCTGCTCGCCGCCGTTGGGCTGCAGGATCAGGCGCTCCTGGCCGCTGAGATACGCCTTGCCCGCCTCGAGGATGGCGCGGATGGTCTCGCCGCCCATGCCGCAGACACTGACCGCGGTGATGCCATCCTGCGCCGCGATCGCCGCCAGGCCATCGGCGTGACGCACGCTGACCTGCGCCTGGAGGCCGTTCTCACGCACGGTGCGCTGCGCCGAAAGAAACGGCGTCAATGCCACCTCGCCAGCCACCGCGGCGCTGATCGCCCCACGGCGCACCAGCGCCACCGGCAGGTAGCCGTGGTCCGAGCCGATATCGGCCAGGCGCGCGCCCGCCGGTACATGGGCCGCCACGCGCTCAAGGCGCGCGGACAATCTGTGTTGGTTCAACTGCTGCCTCTCTCACAACCTGGCCCCGGCGCCTACGGCCGGGTCGGGGCGCGATTCTGCCGGGCCTGGCCGTGCATTTCAAATGCCCGCGACCAGCACCCGCCTCGACCTGCCCGGCGCGCTCAAGTAGGCTTGGCGCTTTCCTTCGGTTGCAAGGCGAGCCCCCATGGCCAATAACGACATCATCTACACCCCCGACCCGGACACCGACTCGATTTCCTCGGACGTCGCCGAGTACAACGGCATCCTGGTCAGTACCCAGATCCCGGTGCGCGCCGATGGCAGCCTGGAACTCGGCGACATCACCACCCAGTGCGAATGCACCCTGCAGGCGCTGAAAGTCGCCCTGGAGCGCGCGGGCAGCTCGATGGACCGGGTGCTGCACCTGACCATCTACCTCACCGACATGGCCGACCGCGCCGCGTTCAACGAGGTCTATCAGCGCTTCTTCAGCAAGCCATGGCCGGTGCGCGCGGCAGTGGGCGTGGCGGCGCTGGCGTTCGAAGGGATGCGCGTGGAAGTGACGGCGATGGCGGCCAAGGGCTGATTGCCGTGTGAAGCTCGCCAAGCAGCGGGCTTCGCACCCTCCAAACCGCATGTGAACCACTGCCTTCGGAGCAAGCTGCCATGACCGTCGATGGTCCACCGCAACCTCGAGCACGCCTCAGGTTTTCTGTCTATACCAAGCTGATCGAAGAGTTGCAGAGGCACGCCCAAGGCCAGCGCTACTTCGCCCATTACATCGAACCCGCGGTCCCGGTAGAGGAACTTAGCCATGAACAGGCAGAGGACTATGTCGATGTGTATCTGATGGGGATACTGGAGCGCTGCCATCTGGCCTGCATCACCTCCCTCGCCAGATCCGTACGCTGGATGCGAGCTACCGAGCAACAACGTGACGCCGCGAATATTCTGGGTTTTTCGGCATCCTTGAGAGGGTTTCTGGAGGCCGCGGCAGATGCCAATGATGTACTGATGTACCTGTTGCAGTGCTTGCACCACTCCTTTCCCTTACTCTATTTGCGCCTGCACAAATCGCAGCGAAACCTTCCAGTTCCCGACCTGGAGCACTTGGAAAACTTGCTGATTCATTACGCCTTCGCACGCAGGCATTCAAAACAGGAAAAAGCCCTTCCTCACCACGCCAATCGCAGTAATGCGCAATACATCGCCGGGCTCGAAGCGATGGGCGCAAGCGGGGCGAAGGCGCTGTACAGCGACCTGTGCGAGTTGACTCACCCAGCGGCGGCCTCGGTAGACTGCTTCATGCACGCGACGGCGCAGGAAAGCGCACTGGATTTCAGCCAGGATGCGGCGCTGATCGAGGGAATCCTCGATACCTATGAGGACACCATAAACACCGCGTTAGGCTTGAGTGCGAATCCTGCGCTTGTGTCACTGGCGATCCTGAGCCGGATTATGCAAGTGGCTGCGCCGGAACCACGAGTGTTCGCCGGTATCGGCAACGCATCAGCGATCCTCACGCAACTGGACAGGTTTCTGGCTAGCGCGAACCTTGCTGGTTTCGAGTACAGTCACGACCAGTGGCTGGCTTCACTTTAGCCGTTGAGTTGTATATTCCTGCTGGCCGTGCGCCAAAGCGCATTCACCGCTACAATGCCCGCCTCACCGTGAAGCCCGACCTATAACGACATGTCCCTTCCAAAGCACCACCTGGAACTGCTCAGCCCTGCCCGTGACGTGAGCATCGCCCGCGAGGCGATCCTGCACGGCGCTGACGCCATCTATATCGGCGGCCCGAGCTTCGGCGCGCGCCACAACGCCTGCAACGATGTCAGCGACATCGCCGGCCTGGTCGAGTTCGCCCGGCGCTATCACGCCCGGGTGTTCACCACCATCAACACCATCCTCCACGACAACGAACTGGAACCCGCGCGCCAGCTTATTCACCAGCTGTACGACGCCGGCGTCGACGCGCTGATCGTCCAGGACCTGGGGGTGATGGAGCTGGACATCCCGCCAATCGAGCTGCATGCCAGCACCCAGACCGACATCCGCACCCTGGAGCGGGCCAAGTTCCTCGACCAGGCCGGTTTTTCCCAGTTGGTGCTGGCCCGTGAACTGAACCTGCAGCAGATTCGCGCCATCGCTAGCGAAACCGACGCGGCCATCGAGTTCTTCATCCATGGCGCGCTGTGCGTGGCTTTCTCCGGCCAGTGCAACATCTCCCACGCCCAGACCGGGCGCAGCGCCAACCGTGGCGACTGCTCCCAGGCCTGCCGCCTGCCGTACACCCTCAAGGACGACCAGGGCCGCGTGGTCGCCTTCGAAAAACACCTGCTGTCGATGAAGGACAACAACCAGACCGCCAACCTGGCCGACCTGGTCGATGCCGGCGTGCGCTCGTTCAAGATCGAGGGCCGCTACAAGGACATGGGTTATGTGAAGAACATCACCGCCCACTACCGCAAGGAACTCGACGCCATTCTCGAAGGCCGCCCGGAACTGGCTCGCGCTTCCAGCGGGCGCACCGAGCACTTCTTCCTGCCCGACCCGGACAAGACCTTCCACCGCGGCAGCACCGACTATTTCGTCACCGACCGCAAAGTCGACATCGGCGCCTTCGACTCGCCGACCTTCACTGGTTTGCCGGTGGGCGTGGTGGAAAAAGTCGGCAAGCGCGACCTGCAAGTGGTCACCGAGGTGCCGCTGACCAACGGTGACGGCTTGAACGTGCTGGTCAAGCGCGAAGTCGTAGGTTTTCGCGCGAACATCGCCGAGCTCAAGAGCGAGTCCGAGGAGGACGGCCAGAAGCGCTACCGCTACCGCGTCGAACCCAACGAAATGCCTCAGGGCCTGGACAAGCTGCGGCCGAACCACCCGCTGTCGCGCAACCTCGACCACAACTGGCAGCAGGCCCTGCAGCGCACCTCGTCCGAGCGCCGTGTCGGCGTCCAATGGCACGCGGTGCTGCGCGAACAGCGCTTGCTGCTGACCCTCGGCAGTGAGGAAGGCATCAGCGTGCAAGTAGCGCTGGACGGCCCATTCGGCGCGGCCAACAAGCCACAGCAGGCGTTGGAGCAACTGCATGATCTGCTCGGCCAGCTGGGTACCACGATGTACCACGCCAACGCCATCGAGCTGGATGCGCCACAGGCGTACTTCATCCCCAACTCGCAGCTCAAGGCCCTGCGCCGCGAAGCCATCGAGGCACTGACCCAGGCCCGCGTCCAGGCCCACCCACGCGGCTCGCGCAAGGCCGAAACCACGCCACCGCCGGTGTACCCGGAGTCGCACCTGTCGTTCCTGGCCAACGTCTACAACCAGAAGGCCCGCGACTTCTACCATCGCCACGGCGTGCAACTGATCGACGCGGCGTACGAAGCCCACGAGGAGCACGGCGAAGTGCCGGTGATGATCACCAAGCACTGCCTGCGCTTCTCGTTCAACCTGTGCCCCAAGCAGGCCAAGGGCGTCACCGGGGTGCGCACCAAGGTAGCGCCGATGCAACTGATCCAGGGCGACGAAGTGCTGACCCTGAAGTTCGACTGCAAACCGTGCGAGATGCATGTGATCGGCAAGATGAAAAGCCACATCATCGACTTGCCGACCCCCGGCAGCGCGGTGGCCCAGGTGGTCGGGCACATAAGCCCGGAAGACCTGCTCAAGACCATCCCACGCGCCCCTCACTGATCCAGTAGCAGCCAGCTTGCCGGCGAACCAGCGGTTCGTCGGCAAGACGCATCAGTAAATTTGAGTCTTTTTAGTCTCATATGGCACACTTGATCTTCTTTGGCATAGCCAGACATCGACTCGAGGCCACCCATGCGTATCACCCTCCAAGAAGAACGCCTGCTCAAGGCGCTGGCCCACGCCATCGTGGTCCACCCCCGCGCCACCCTGAAGGAACTGGCAGAAACCGCTGGTGTCAGCAAGGCCACCCTGCACCGCTTCTGCGGCACCCGGGAAAAGCTGGTGAGCATGCTCGAAGACCATGGCGAACAAGTACTCAACCATGTCATCCAGGAAGCTGACTTGACCCAGGCCGAGCCGCTCAACGGTATTCGTCACCTGATCGCCGAACACCTCAAGCATCGGGAGATGCTGGTGTTTCTAATGTTTCAGTATCGCCCCGACACCCTGCTCAATGACGCCGAGGACCAGCGCTGGCTGGCCTATACCCAGGCCATGGACGCCTTCTTCCTGCGCGCCCAGCAACTGGGCGTGCTGCGCATCGACATCAGCGCGGCGGTATTCACCGAGATGTTCATGACCATGATCTACGGCATGGTCGATGCCGAACGCCGCGGCCGAGCCGCCAGCGCCAACACCGCCCAGACCCTCGAGCAGTTGTTCCTGCACGGGGCCCTGGCGCCAGCCTGAAGCCAGCGGCAGCTAGCGCTCGGCGAGCACCTTGTGTCGCCTATCAAGCCGAGTGCCGCGCGGGCGGCGCTCGGCTTGATAGGCGCTGCATCTGCGTCGTCGAACACCTGTCAGCCATCACGCAAACCCCAAGCCCCTGTCTCACCCCGTCTCATTCTGCGACACCCCACGCCAACCCCAGCCCGCGCCACCCAGGACCAAACCCGTTAGCGCCGGGCCTCATCGCAACTTCACAGCCCTTGGCACGCCCCTTGCCAAAGCCCTGGCCACCCCCAAAAGCCAAGAGGCACCGTCCCATGAATACCGAACTGCCGATCCTCCCCGCTACCCGCGCCTTCCTGGCGCGCAAGCTGAAGATGCGTATCGGCGCCGAGTGGCAGGATGCCGCAAGTGGCCAGACCATGACCTTCCGCAACCCGGCCACCGGGGAAGTGCTTGGTGAAGTGCCCTCGGCCCAGGCCCAGGACGTGGACCGCGCGGTACAGGCCGCGCGCCAGGCCTTCGACGACTCGGCGTGGAGCCGCATGCGCCCCCGCGAACGGCAGAACCTGCTGTGGCGCCTGGCCGACCTGATGGAGCGCGATGCCCAGCAGCTCGCCGAACTGGAGTGCCTGAACAACGGCAAGAGCGCCGTGGTGGCCAAGGTGATGGATGTGCAATTGGCCATCGACTTCCTGCGCTACATGGCCGGCTGGGCCACCAAGATCGAAGGCAGCACGGTCGAGCCTTCCATGCCACTGATGCCCGAAGGCGACTTCCACGCCTTCGTCCGCCGCGAAGCCGTGGGCGTGGTCGGCGCCATCGTCGCCTGGAACTTCCCGCTGCTGCTGGCCTGCTGGAAACTCGGCCCGGCCCTGGCCACCGGCTGCACCATGGTCCTCAAGCCCGCCGACGAAACTCCGTTGAGCGTGCTCAAGCTCGCCGAGCTGGTGGATGAAGCCGGCTACCCGGCTGGGGTGCTCAACGTGGTCACCGGCACTGGCCTGAACGCCGGCGCGGCCCTCAGCCGCCACCTCGGCGTGGACAAGCTGACCTTCACCGGCTCCACCGAGGTCGGCAAGCTGATCGGCAAGGCGGCCATGGACAACATGACCCGTGTCACCCTCGAGCTGGGCGGAAAGTCGCCGACCATCGTCATGCCCGATGCCAACCTGCAGGAAGCCGCCGCCGGCGCCGCCATGGCGATCTTCTTCAATCAGGGCCAGGTGTGCTGCGCGGGCTCGCGCCTGTACGTGCACCGCAAGCACTTCGACAACGTGGTGGCCGACATCGCCGGCATCGCCAATGGCATGAAACTGGGTAACGGCCTGGACCCTTCGGTGCAGATGGGCCCGCTGATCTCGGCCAAGCAGCAGGACCGGGTCACTGGCTACATCAACCTGGGCCGCGAACTGGGCGCGACCCTGGCCTGCGGCGGCGAAGGCTTCGGCCCGGGCTACTTCGTCAAGCCCACGGTGCTGGTGGATGTCGATCAGCGCCACCGCCTGGTGCAGGAGGAGATCTTCGGGCCGGTGCTGGTGGCCATGCCGTTCGATGACCTCGACGAAGTGGTGCGCCTGGCCAACGACAACCCCTATGGCCTGGGCGCGAGCATCTGGTCCAACGACCTGGCGGCGGTGCACCGCATGATCCCGCGGATCAAGTCTGGTTCGGTGTGGGTCAACTGCCACAGCGCCCTGGACCCGGCGCTGCCGTTCGGCGGCTACAAGATGTCCGGCGTGGGTCGGGAAATGGGCGCGGCGGCGATCGAGCATTACACCGAGCTCAAGGCGGTGATGATGAAGCTCTGACGGCCCGACCTCAAGTGCACCTGTAGGCGCCAGCCTTGCTGGCGCACCACACGAGAGCAGGCGCCCGGTGGCTCAGCCGGGCAGCTGCTTGAGCTTGCGGTACAGCGTCGCCCGGCTGATGCCCAGGGCCCCGGCGGCGGCCGAGACATTGCCCTGGTGCCGGGCCAGGGCGGCGCGGATCAACTCCATTTCGTTGTCGCGCAGGCTGCCGGAGGGCGCCGCCTCACTGGCCAGCTCGTCGAGCAGGCAATCGGTGAGGTGACCGAGGGTCAGCACCTGTTCATCGACCTCGCGCATGGCCAGGGCGGTGCGTAGGACCATCTCCAACTGGCGGATGTTGCCTGGCCAGTCGAAACCCTCGAGCAACGCGGTCAATGGCGGGTCGAGGCTCACGCCACGGCCGCCAGACTTATCCAGCAAGCCCCGGACGATCGCCGCCAGGTCCTCGCGTTCGCGCAAGGCCGGCAGGCGCAGTGATACACCGTTGACCCGGTAGTACAGGTCTTCGCGAAAACGCTGCTCGGCCACCAGGCGCTTGAGGTCGCGGTGGGTGGCGCAGATCAGCGCGACGTCGATGTCTTGTTCGTCGCCGGCGCCCAGCGGCGCGACTCGGCGCTCCTGCAGCACACGCAACAGGCGGGCCTGCAGGGCCAGTGGCATGTCGCCGATCTCGTCGAGGAACAACGTACCACCATGGGCCTGCAGCAACCGCCCGACCATGCCGCCCCGGCGCGCCCCGGTGAAGGCGCCGTCGCGATAGCCGAACAGTTCCGACTCGATCAAACCTTCGGGGATCGCCGCACAGTTGACCGCCACGAACGGCTTGTCGGCGCGCGGCCCGGCCTGGTGCAGGGCGCGGGCGGTGACTTCCTTGCCGGTGCCGGTCTCGCCCAGCAGCAACACCGGCAATCCACTGGCAAGGCCTTGGCGGGCCATGCGCAAGGCCCGGGCCAGACGCGTGTCGCCACCGGCCAGAGCCTCGAGGGCCTGGGCCTTGGCCGTCGACGTCGACCGGGGCGGCGCCACCGCGCCCTTGAGCGCCGTTTGCCGCGGCAGTTGCAGGGCACGGAAGAAGAATTCGCCGCGGGCGGTCTGCGCACTGCTCACCCCGCCCTGCCACAGACGGGCGATGAAAGCTGGCGAGCGTTCGCCCAGCAGGTCACTGGCATGCTGACCGAGCAGGGCCTGGCGGCTTGTCCGCAGCAGTTGGCAGGCATTGTCGTTGGCGGCCAGCACCTCGCCGTCCAGGCTCAACGCCAGCAAGCCCTGCCAGGCGCTGGCCAGGTACTGCGGGCGGCTATGGAAGGCCAGCACTAGGTGCTCGGCCTGTTGCAGCGCGAACAACCGGTTCTCGATCTGCCCGGCGGCCAGCAGCAGCGTCGACAGGCTGTCCTGGGGCTGGGCCATGACACCCTCGCGCGTCACGTCGAGCACGCCGACCACCTCGCCTTGCGGGTCGCGAAGTGGCACCGAGGTGCAGGAGAACGGGCTGAGCCGGTCGAGGTAGTGCTCGCCGCAGTTGATCAGGGTCGGTTGGCCTTCGACCACCGCCGTGCCAATGGCGTTGGTGCCGCGCAGCGCCTCGCTCCAGCAACTGCCTGGGTGCAGGTCGCGCAGGCCCTCGCGGGCCAGCACCTGCTTCTGGCCCTCGATGGCCAGCACATTGGCCTGGGCATCGCCAAGAATGACGATGCCGCTCTTGCCCTGGCGCTTGACCAGGTAATCCAGCTCCGGGGTGACGGCATCGATGAGCTGGCGGTTGTGCTCCAGCAGCGTACGCAGGTCCAGGCCCTGGTCGGTGCCAAGGCCCACCTGCTCGCCTTGCAGGCAGTCCAGGCCATGGCTGAGGCTGCGCCGCCAGGAGGCGTCGATCTCGTCACGCAGCATGCCCGAGGGCAGCTCGCCTTCATTGGCCAGTTTCAAACGCACCAGGCGCGATTGCTGCAGGGGGTCGCTGGCGTTGGGGGTCGAGGTGTTGGGTCGCGCCATTGGCATGCTCCTGCGGTGTCTCGTGGGGACGAGGCATCGGATTTTTCGGCAGTGTGCGTCAGAAATGGCTTGGCGTCATCTGCTGTTGGCGTTGAGAGGGATCTACCGTTAGATACTCGGCGCCTATGCGACCGAGCACCGGCTCCCCCCGCGCGTCAAAACCCGCGGGCCCGTCGCAGCGTCTCGCTCGGCAACTCGCGAAACAGCTGCCGATAACTCTCGGAAAACCGCCCCAGGTGCCAGAACGACCAACGCATGGCCACTTCGGCTACCGTCACGCCGTCTTCGCGCAGCAGATCGCGCCGCGCGCCATTGAGCCTGCGCAAACGCAGCCAGTGCGCCGGCGGCAAGCCGGTGAAGGCCTTGAACGCCTGCTGCAACTGGCGCAGCGAGACCCCGGCAACCCGGGCCAGCTCCAGCAGGTTGAGGGTTTCCTCCGGGCAATCGGCGGCCCATTCGCTGACTCGGCGCATGATCGCCCGTTCCTCGTCGCGCCGCCCCAGGGCCTGGCCTTGCAGGCGCTGGCCGGCGTTGTCGAGGATGAACAGGCAGTCCTCCAGCAGTTGCTCGGCCAGCACCCGCCCCTCCAGCGGGCGCTCAGCCTGCCCCAGGCGCGTCAGCGTGGCGCTCAGCCAGTTGCCGAACAGGGCGTTCTGCTGGCAGCTCAGCGGCACCATGAACAGCCCGCGCAAGCGCTCCAGGTCCAGGCCATGGCTGGCCAGGAACGGCTGCTCGAACACCACCGCCACCTCCTGGTAGTTCTCCGGGGTGATCCAGATATTGCGGCTGTCTTCGTTGAGCAGGTACAGGCTGTTCTCGCTGCGGTCGAAACAGAACGCCAAGGCACCACTCGGCGCCCGGAAAAACTGCTCGACCCGGGTGTTCAGGCGCTCTTCGTAGACCTCCACGCCCTCCAGCTCGAGCCAGCGCAACTGCCCGTTGAAATGCCCCGGGGACATCTGCCGGTACTGCTGCTGCCAACCTGGGGTGGCGCGGATCTGCTCGGTCACATCGGTGGTCCGTAAATCCTGGACCTGCAAGGCGGTTGGCGTATTCACGCACGGTCCTATTGCACTCTTTTGGTGCATTAAACAGCGAAGAAAGTGGATAGATCGCCCCGCGGGGCTGCGCCCAAGATAGCCCTCAGCGTCACCTGTGGGAAGTGCCCCACGGCACAGCGCGCCTTGCGTCCCACCACAACAACCCAACCAAGAGGTCTGTATGAACGCCCCCTTCGATCAGCTGTCCACCTGGCTGAAAGAACACCGGATCACCGAAGTCGAATGCGTGATCAGCGACCTGACCGGCATCGCCCGCGGCAAGATCGCTCCGACCGCCAAGTTCCTCCACGAGCGCGGCATGCGCCTGCCTGAAAGCGTGCTGCTGCAGACCGTCACCGGCGACTACGTCGATGACGACATCTACTACAGCCTGCTCGACGCCGCCGACATCGACATGGTCTGCCGCCCCGACCCCACGGCGGTATACCAGATCCCCTGGGCCATCGAACCGACCGCCATCGTCATCCACGACACCTTCGACAAACAGGGCAAGCCCATCGAGCTGTCGCCGCGCAACGTCCTGAAAAAAGTGCTCAAGCTTTACGCCGACAAGGGTTGGCAGCCGATCGTCGCGCCGGAGATGGAGTTCTACCTGACCCAGCGCTGCGAAGACCCGGACCTGCCGCTGCAAGTGCCAATGGGCCGTTCGGGCCGCGCCGAAAGTGGTCGCCAGTCGTTCTCCATCGACGCGGCCAACGAATTCGACCCACTGTTCGAAGACGTCTACGACTGGTGCGAACTGCAAGGCCTGGACCTGGATACGCTGATCCACGAAGACGGCCCGGCGCAGATGGAGATCAACTTCCGCCACGGCGATGCCCTGGACCTGGCCGACCAGATCACCGTATTCAAACGCACGATGCGCGAGGCGGCGCTCAAGCACAATGTCGCCGCCACCTTCATGGCCAAGCCGATCACCGACGAACCGGGCAGCGCCATGCACCTGCACCAGAGCGTGATCGACATCGCCAGCGGCAAGCCTATCTTCGCCAACGAAGACGGCAGCATGAGCGAATTGTTCCTGCACCACATCGGTGGCCTGCAGAAGTACATCCCCAAGCTGCTGCCGATGTTCGCGCCGAACGTCAATTCGTTCCGCCGCTTCCTGCCCGACACTTCGGCGCCGGTGAACGTCGAGTGGGGCGAGGAAAACCGCACCGCCGGGCTGCGCGTGCCAACCTCCAGCCCCGAGGCCATGCGCGTGGAAAACCGCCTGCCGGGCGCCGACGCCAACCCCTACCTGGCCATCGCCGCGAGCCTGTTGTGCGGTTACATCGGCATGGTCGAACGACTCGAGCCGAGCGCCCCGGTGCAAGGTCGCGCCTACGAGCGGCGCAACCTGCGCCTGCCGATCACCATCGAGGACGCCTTGCAACACATGGAGGACTGCGAGGTGGTGCGCCAGTACCTGGGCCAGCAATTCGTCCAGGGCTACGTGGCGGTCAAGCGTGCCGAGCACGAAAACTTCAAGCGCGTGATCAGTTCGTGGGAGCGGGAGTTCCTGCTGCTCAGCGTCTGATCAATTACACACCTTGTGGGAGCGGGCTTGCCCCGCGACGAGACCTTCAACCCGATCGCGGGGCAAGCCCGCTCCCACGACGTCCCAACACCGAACCATCACGACCCAGAACAAGACCAACGAGGTGTCGACATGCGTCATCCACAAGCCCTGCTTCCCGCAACCTTCGCCCTGCTGTTCGGCGCCAGCGTCCAGGCCCAGCCGACGGTGAGCGTTTACAACTGGACCGACTATATCGGCGAGACGACCCTCGCCGACTTCCAAGCCAGCAGCGGCATCAAGGTGGTCTACGACGTGTTCGACTCCAACGAGACCCTGGAGGGCAAGCTGCTGGCCGGGCGCACCGGCTACGACGTGGTGGTGCCCTCCAACCATTTCCTCGCCCGCCAGGCCCAGGCTGGCGCGTTCCTGCCCCTGGACCGCAGCAAGTTGCCGAATTGGCGGCACCTGGATCCGAAACTGCTCAAGCAACTGGAGCAGAACGACCCTGGCAACCAGTACGCCGTGCCCTACCTGTGGGGTACCAACGGCATTGGCTACAACGTCGACAAGGTCAAGGCCGTGCTGGGTATCGACAAGGTCGACTCCTGGGCCGTGCTGTTCGAGCCGGACAACCTGAAGAAGCTCAAGCAGTGCGGCGTGGCGTTCATGGACTCTCCCGACGAACTGTTCCCGGCCATGCTCAACTACCTGGGCATGGACCCACGCAGCGAGAAGTCCGACGACTACAAGAAGGCCGAGGCCCGCCTGCTGGAGCTGCGCCCGTACATCACCTACTTCCACTCCTCCAAGTACGTCTCGGACCTGGCCAACGGCGATGTCTGCGTGGCCTTCGGCTACTCCGGCGACGTGTTCCAGGCCAGCCATCGCGCCGAGGAAGCCGGCAACGGCGTCAAGGTCGCCTACAGCATTCCCAAGGAGGGCAGCAACCTGTGGTTCGACCTGCTGGCCATCCCCAAGGATGCCAAGAACGCCGACCAGGCCTTGGCCTTCATCAACTATCTGCTCGAACCGAAGGTGATCGCCAAGGTCAGCGCCACGGTCGGCTACGCCAACGCCAACCCGGATGCCAAGGCCGACATGGCCCCGGCGCTGGTCGACAACCCCGAGATCTACCCGCCCCAGGAGGTGCTGGACAAGTTGTATGTCTCGACCATGCCCAGCCCCGGGATCCTGCGGCAGATGACCCGCTCCTGGAGCAAGATCAAGTCCAACCGCTGAGCCGAGCCCGCCCATGCCACAGATGAATGAACACACCGCGTCCTACTATGCCGCCAGCGCGCGTCAGGGCACGACCTACCCCACGCTGGACCAGGACCTGCAGGTCGATGTCTGCGTGCTCGGCGGCGGCCTGACCGGGGTCAACACCGCCCTGGAGCTGGCCGAGCGCGGCCTCTCGGTGATCCTGCTGGAGGCCCGCCGCATCGGTTGGGGCGCCAGCGGGCGCAATGGCGGGCAACTGATCCGCGGCATCGGCCATGACGTCTCGGGCTTTGCCCGGCACGTCGGCCAGGAGGGCGTGCGTTACCTCAAGCAGGCCGGCATCGACTCGGTGGCGCTGGTCGCCCGCCGTATCGCGCAATATGGCATCGACTGCGACCTGCGCTGGGGGTTCTGCGAGCTGGCCAACACTCCTGCCCAGTTCGCCGCATTCGAGGACGAGCAACGCGACCTCGCCGACCTGGACTATCCGCATGAGACCCACCTGGTCGGCCCCGAGCGCATGCACGAGATCGTCGCCAGCGACCTGTACGCCGGTGGCCTGGTCGACATGGGCTCGGGCCATCTGCACCCGCTCGACCTGGTCCAGGGCGAAGCCCGCGCCGCCCATGGCCTGGGGGTGCGCATCTTCGAGCAAAGCCCGGTACTGCGCATCGAACATGGCAGTACGGTGACCCTGCACACCGCCCGCGGCAGGGTGCGGGCGCAGAGCCTGGTGCTCGGCTGCAACGCCCACCTCGACGAACTGGAGCCACGCCTGAGCGGCAAGGTGCTGCCGGCCGGCAGCTACGTGGTGGCGACCGAGCCACTGCCCGAAGGCCTGGCGCGCACGCTGATCCCGCAGAACATGGCGCTATGCGACCAGAAAGTGGGCCTGGACTATTACCGCCTGACCGCCGACAACCGCCTGCTGTTCGGGGGCGCCTGCCACTATTCCGGACGCGACCCCAAGGACATCGGCGCCTACATGCGGCCCAAGGTGCTCAAGGTGTTCCCGCATCTGGCCGAGGTGCGTCTGGACTACCAGTGGGGCGGCATGATCGGCATCACCGCCAACCGCTTCCCCCAGGTCGGCCGGCTCAGCCAGCACCCCAACGTGTTCTATGCCCAGGGTTATTCCGGGCATGGGCTGAACGTCACCCACTGGACGGCGAAACTGCTCGCCGAAGCCATCGCCACCGAGCAAAGCCATGGCTTCGATGTGTTCCGCGCGGTGCCGCACCTGACCTTCCCCGGCGGCAAGGCACTGCGCTCGCCGCTGCTGGCGCTGGGAATGCTGTGGTACCGCTTGCGCGAGACACTGGGCTGACGGCCCACCGTCAAAGAATGGCCTGCAGCCCCTTGTCGGCAATGATGTTCAGCAGCTTCAAGGCCGGACCGGCCGGGCGTGTTTCGCCCTGCTCCCATTTGCGCACTGTCGATGCGCTGGTGTGCAGGTGCAGGGCGAACACCGGTTGGCTGAAGTTAAGGGCTTCACGCAAGTGGCGGATGTCCTGGGCAGTGAACGCTCGCACCGGAGCCGGGCAGATCGCCTCGAAGTCCCTCAGCGTGACCTTGCCGACAGCACCGGCCTGCTCCAGGGCCGACAGGTCGGCACGCAATGACTCAATGAGTTTGCTGGTCACAGTGGACCTCCATCAATACCCCACAGCCCAATGCCTTGGCCAGGGCGTGGGGTGATAATTCCAGAAATACCTTGCCGGTGAACTGCAGGGCCTTTTGCTCGGCCGGCGTGACATTGGCCAGGTCGCTTTTGGCGAATCCATGCAGGAACACATATCGATCGCCTATACGAGCCGACAGTAGCGTGCGGTAACCACCCCGCTTGCCACTGCAAAGGCCAGCAATGCGCTTCTTGAACAATAAACCGCCAAGACTCGCGTCAACCAACCCACTCTGCATTTCTGCAACTGCCCGACAGAGCAGGTGGTCCGGCAAGCACTCCCTGGCTTGCCAGCGGGCAAACTCCCTACGCTTGTAGACATCCATGATCGGCACTCTAAACATACCCGTAAAGGGCATACTTTTCCACTTTCAGTGATGAATGGATAGTCAGCCCAATCAGGTTGATTGGTGGGAAACGGCAACTGTCGACAGCCCGAACGCTGGCCTTCGGCCCACCACCTGCTAGCGTTGTTCTGGCCCCTTCCCTCATGGACCTCGTCATCATGAAGCACCTGCCTCGCACCACCCTGCTGTGCGCTGCTTTGTTGGCCCTGGTTGCCTGCTCCAGCAACCGTGTCGATCCCAAGGACTATTCCGGGTTTCTCAAGGACTACAGCCGCCTGAAGCCGGCCGAAAGCGTCTCCGGCGCGCCGGTGATGCGCTGGATCGACCCAGACATCAAGGCCAGCCAGTACACCAAGGTGTTCATCGAACCGAGCCAGTTCTATCCCAAGCCCCAGCCCACCGACGTGATCTCGGCGCAGACCCTGCAAGAGATCACCCGCTACTTCAACGAAGCGATGCGCCGGGAGCTGGGCAGCGTGCTGACCCTGGTCAAGACCCCCGGGCCGAATACCATCGTGGTGCGCCCGGCGATCACCGCCGTGTCCACCAGCACGGAAGGCCTCAAACCTTATGAAGTGATCCCCATCGCACTGGTCGCCGCCGCGGTCAACACCGCCGCCGGTGGCCGCGACCAGCAAGTCGACATCGCCGTGGAAGCGGCTTTCCTCGACGCTGCCAGCCAGAAGGTCGTGGCCCAGGTGGTGCGCAAAGGCAGCGGCAAGGAACTGGAGAACAAGACCACCCAGTTGACCCTGAACGACGTCAAACCGGTGCTCGATGGCTGGGCTAGCGACATGCGCCGCAGCTTCGTGGCCCTGCGACAGAAAGCCAAGTGAGGGTGCACAGCGCCTGAGCGGTGAAACCCGCGCGGGACAAACTCACCCCAGGTCCGCATCATGGCGTGGGGGCGAGTTTGTCCCGCGATGCTTTAGCGCCTCAGGCGATGAAACTGTAGAAAATCGCCGACAGCGTGATCAGGCCGATCAGCACCACGAACACATTCGACAGCCGCCCCGAATACTGGCGCAGCGCCGGCACCCGGTGCACGGCGTACATCGGCATCAGGAACAACAGGCAGGCGATCACTGGGCCGCCCAGGCTCTCGATCAGCCCAAGGATGCTCGGGTTCAGGGTCGCCACCGCCCAGCAGGTCAGCACCATGAACAGCGCCGTGACGCGCTCCAGGCGCTTGGCCGGCCAGGCTTTGCCACGCCCGCGCAGGCTCTTGACGATCATGCCCTGGAAGCCTTCGCTGGCACCGATGTAGTGGCCCAGGAACGACTTGGTGATCGCCACCAGGGCGATCAGCGGCGCGACGAAAGCGATCACCGGGGTCTGGAAGTGGTTGGCCAGGTACGACAGGATCGAGATGTTCTGCGCCTTGGCCGCGGCCAGGTCCGCCGGGCTCAGGGCCAGCACGCAACTGAAGCAGAAGAACATCACCGTCAGCACCATCATCACGTGGGCGGTGGCCAGGGTGCGGCCGCTCTTGCGGTCGGCATCGCCACCGTAGCGGTGCTTCTGGTCGACGGCGAAGGCCGAGATGATCGGTGAGTGGTTGAACGAGAACACCATCACCGGAATCGCCAGCCACAGGGTCAGCAGCAGTTTCGAGGCGCTCAAGCCCTCGTTGGCCTGGGCGAAGAAGGCGCCATTCCAGTTGGGGATCAGGCTCAGGGCCAGCAACAGCAGCGAGGCGACGAAGGGATAGACCAGCACGCTCATGGCCTTGACGATGATCTGCTGGCCACAGCGCACCACGATCATAAGCCCGCAGATCAGCAGCAACGCGAGCAAGGCCCGGGGCGGCGGCTCGATGTGCAACTGATGCTCGAAGAAGCTGGTCAGGGTATTGGTCAGCGCAACGCTGTAAACCAGCAAGATCGGGAAGATGGCAAAGAAGTACAGCAAGGTGATCAGCTTGCCGGCACCCGTGCCGAAGTGCTCTTCGACCACCTCGGTGATGTCTTCGTTGCCGCCCTTGCGCCCGGACAGCACGAAGCGGGTCAGGGCGCGGTGGGCGAAGAAGGTCATCGGGAAGGCCAGCAGTGCCAGGATCAGCAATGGCCAGAAGCCACCAACCCCGGCGTTGATCGGCAGGAACAGGGTGCCGGCGCCGATGGCCGTGCCATACAGGCCCAGGGCCCAGGTGGTGTCGTGACGGTTCCAGGTGGTCGAGCCCGCAGCCGGGGCAGCCGAATCCGCACGCATGCGCGTGGTGCTTTGTACATCAGTCATGGGTATCGCCTTGTAGTTGTTTTTGTCGCAGGTACAGCGGGTATTGCAGGTTCATTCAGGTTTGCGGGGCACTGCGAGGGAGCAGGCTAGCCCCGCGATGGGTTTGCCATCGCCGGGCAAGTCGCATCGGCGCACCGCCGCTCCCATGCAGTCAGCGCTTGTTTTTCAGCACTCGACGAAAGCGACAGCCAGGCCGCCGCGGGAGGTTTCCTTGTAGTTGGCATGCATGTCGGCACCAGTGTCGCGCATGGTGCGGATTACCCGGTCCAGGGAAATGAAGTGCTCGCCATCGCCGCGCAGGGCCATCTGCACGGCATTGATCGCCTTCACCGCGGCGATCGCGTTGCGCTCGATGCAGGGAATCTGCACCAGGCCACCGACCGGGTCGCAGGTCAGCCCCAGGTTGTGCTCCAGGGCGATCTCGGCGGCGTTCTCCAGTTGCGGCGCGGTGGCGCCCAGCACCTCGGCCAAGCCGGCGGCGGCCATCGAGCAGGCCGAACCGACCTCGCCCTGGCAACCGACTTCGGCACCGGAAATCGAGGCGTTCTTCTTGCACAGGATGCCCACTGCGGCGGCGGCCAGCAGGAACGCCACCACGTCGTCGTCGCAGGCACCGGGGTTGAACTTCATGTAGTAGTGCAGCACCGCCGGGATGATCCCTGCCGCACCGTTGGTGGGCGCGGTGACCATGCGCCCGCCAGCGGCGTTCTCTTCATTGACCGCCAGGGCGAACAAGTTGACCCACTCCATGGCGCTGAGGGTCGAGCCGATCACGTTGGGCTTGCCCAGTTCCTGCAAGCTGCGGTGCAGGCGCGCGGCACGGCGCTTGACCTTGAGCCCACCGGGCAGGATGCCCTCGTTGCGCAGGCCGTTACTGACGCACTCGCCCATCGCCGCCCAGATCTTCAGCAGCCCTTCGCGCACTTCGCTTTCTGGCCGCCAGGCGCATTCGTTGGCCAGCATCAGCTGGCTGACGCTGAGGTTGTGGGCCTTGCACAGGGCCAGCAGTTCGGCACCGCTGGAAAACTCGTAAGGCAGCTCGACCTGCCCACCCCCACCCTGCGGCGCATCGATCTCGCTAGCCTCGACAATGAAACCGCCACCGACCGAATAATAGGTCTGGCTGAACAGGCTGGCCTGGCCGGCGAAGCTTTCGACGGTCATGGCATTGGGATGGTAGGCCAGGTTCTCGTCGAGCAGGCGCATGTCGCGGGCATACTGGAATTCGACTGGATGGCTGCCATCGAGCAGCAGGCAGTTTTCCTGCATCAGTTGGTCGATGCGTGGCTCGATGCTCTGCGGGTCGATACGGTCGGGCCACTGGCCCATCAACCCCAGCAGGCACGCGCGGTCGGTGGCATGCCCCACGCCAGTGGCCGACAGCGAGCCATACAGGCGCACCTCGACCCGCGTCACCTGGGCCAGCAGGCCTTGTTCACGCAGGGCCTGGGCGAAGGTCGCGGTGGCGCGCATCGGGCCGACGGTGTGGGAGCTGGACGGGCCGATGCCAATCTTGAAAAGGTCGAAAACACTGATAGCCATGCTAATGCCTGACCATGACGCACAACAGAAACACGCCATGGCTCTCTGAAAAAATTGAACGGTATTACAAAGTTGCGCGATACTGCCGCGCTCAGGTCGGCTTGACCAACGAAACTTCCTACACAAGCCTTTAGCAGGACTAAACGATGAAAGGGCCGCTCAATGGCCAGGTGTTCGTCTGGCTGCATGTGTTTTCCTGCGCCGCGCGGCACCTGTCGTTCACCCGCTGCGCCGAGGAACTGCACATCACTCCCGGCGCGGTCAGCCAGCAGATGCGCCAGCTCGAGGAGCGCCTGGGCTTTCGCCTGTTCCTGCGTCGTGCCCGTGGGGTCGAGCTGTCGGCCGAGGGGCAGCGTCTGGCCCAGACCGTGGCCGAGGCCTACGGCAGCATCGAAGCCGAACTGCTGCGCCTGGATGCTGGCGAAATCCGCGGTACCCTGCGCCTGCGCTCGATCCCCTCGTTCCTGGCCAAATGGCTGACGCCGCGCCTGCCGCGCTTCCAGCAGCGCTACCCGGACATCGAACTGCGCCTGGTGGCCGAGGACAGCAACCAGGCCCTGCATCCGCAGGACTTCGACCTGGCCATCGACCTCAACGACGGCAGCTACCCGGGCATGCTCTCCACTCCGCTGCTGGACGAGCAGATCTTCCCGGTCTGCTCCCCGGCACTATTGCGTGGCCGCCCGCCGCTGCATGGCCCGGCCGACCTGGCCCACTATCCGCTGCTGCACGACATCACTGCCTGGCGCGGCAGCTCGGAGTACGCGGAATGGGAGTTTTACCTCGACGGTATCGGTGCCGCCGGGCTGGACGTGCGGCGTGGACATACGTTCAACCGCAACCACCTGACCATCGAGGCGGCCATTGCCGGCATCGGCGTGGCCATCGCCCGGCGCACGCTGCTCAACGACGAGCTCGAGCGTGGCGCCTTGATCGTGCCGTTCGGCGTGCCGATCGCCAACCACAAGCGCTATGTGCTGCTGTACCCGCCGGGTGGGTTGAACCAGCCAGGCGCACGGGCGGTGCATGACTGGCTGGTGGAGGAAGCGCAAGGTTTCAGATCGATGTGGGAGCGAGGCTGATGCCGTTGCCGTTGCCGTTGCCGTTGCCGTTGCCGATCAAAAGGCTAGCGCCAACCCCAGCGAGCGACAGCTGCGCCAGTGCAAGCGCCGCCCGTAACTTCGCGACTTCAGGAGGCCGAACGCAGGCCTTGCGAAGGGA
>NZ_JBMDJI010000089.1:0-625 GCF_057809115.1 Pseudomonas sp. FG47 | reverse complement strand
CCCACCACGCTGGCGTGGCGTGCGCTGAGGCTGGCCTGCGGATCGAGGCACGGCAGTTGCCGTGGCGCATCGAGCAGTTGCGCGCGCCAGTAGTCCTGTTGCTGGCGCAGTTCGTCGCTGTCGGCGTGCCGGTGCAGCCGCTCGGCCCAAGCCTGGACCGAACTGGTCCGGGCCGGCAACTGCGGCTGCTCGCCGCGCAGCAGACCAGCATAGAGCGCCTGCAGATCTTCGAAGAGGATGCGCCACGACACACCGTCCACCGCCAGGTGATGGATCACCAGCAGCAGCCGCTGCTGGCCATCGGCGGCGGTCACCAACAGAGCGCGCAGCAGTGGACCGTTCTCCAGGTCCAGACTGCGTTGCGTTTGCTCGGCCAACGCCTCCAGCTCATCCAGGCTGCCCAGCGCGTGCTGCCAGAGCAGCGCAGGCGCGGGAGCGTCGGCGAAATGCGCCTGCCAGCCGCCCTCGGCTGCCTGGAAGCGCAGGCGCAACGCATCATGATGACGCACCAGTGCCTGCAGCGCGGCATCCAGCAGCGGCGCATCCAGCGGCTGGGCCGGCTTGAGCAACACCGACTGGTTCCAGTGATGGCGTTCGGGGATCTCGGTGTCGAAGAACACCTGCT
>NZ_JBMDJI010000088.1:0-683 GCF_057809115.1 Pseudomonas sp. FG47 | reverse complement strand
GTCGTTCAGGATCATCGCCAGGCCGATCGGCCGTTTATTTCATCTGTTGTTCAGCTATCGCAAAACCTGATGGTGAAACACGGTGCAGCACTACGGGGTCAGGCGTTCATAGCGTCTGGCTCCGTTTTGTATTGCGTATGCCGAGTGGTAATGGCCCACGCAATGCGTGCCAGTTTGTTGGCCAACGCGCAGGCCACCACATTGGAGTGACGTCGCGCGAGCAGTGAACACACCCAATCGGCCAATGGGCCTTTCTGGTACTTCAAACGCATCAGGTAAACCCGTGCGCACTGCACCAACAAGCGTCGAAGGTTCTTGTCGCCGCGCTTGCTGATCCCCAGCAAAGCTGGCCTACCACCAGTGCTGTACTGGCGGGGCACCAGACCTACAGAGGCAGCAAAGTCCCGGCTACTGCCGTATTGCTGCGCGTCCCCCATTTCCACAGCCAGCAGGCTGGCGGTGATCGGCCCGACACACGGGATAGTCAGCAAACGGCTACCCAGATCATCGTCAGCCAGCTGGCTCGCCAGCTCTTCGTCCAACACCTTGATCTGCTCGCTCAGGTAGACGAAATGCTCATGCAGGCGCTGCAGCAGTGCAACGAGACGTACAGGCAGGTCGTGCTCTTCAAGCACTGAAGCGAGGCGTTTGATCACCGCCAGTCCGGTCGGCAGGCTCACACC
>NZ_JBMDJI010000087.1:0-702 GCF_057809115.1 Pseudomonas sp. FG47 | reverse complement strand
TCGTTCTTTAAAAATTCGGATATGTGATAGAAATAGACTGAATGCCAGTTTCACTGCTGGTTATTCAGGCTAAGGTAAAATTTGTGAGTTCTGCGCGAAAGCGCAACGTACGAATTTTCGGCGAATGTCGTCTTCACAGTATAACCAGATTGCTTGGGGTTATATGGTCAAGTGAAGAAGCGCATACGGTGGATGCCTTGGCAGTCAGAGGCGATGAAAGACGTGGTAGCCTGCGATAAGCTTTGGGGAGTCGGCAAACAGACTGTGATCCAGAGATCTCTGAATGGGGGAACCCACTCAGCATAAGCTGAGTATCTTGTACTGAATACATAGGTGCAAGAGGCGAACCAGGGGAACTGAAACATCTAAGTACCCTGAGGAAAAGAAATCAACCGAGATTCCCTTAGTAGTGGCGAGCGAACGGGGACCAGCCCTTAAGCTGGTTTGAGATTAGTGGAACGCTCTGGAAAGTGCGGCCATAGTGGGTGATAGCCCCGTACACGAAAATCTCTTGCCAGTGAAATCGAGTAGGACGGAGCACGAGAAACTTTGTCTGAACATGGGGGGACCATCCTCCAAGGCTAAATACTACTGACTGACCGATAGTGAACCAGTACCGTGAGGGAAAGGCGAAAAGAACCCCGGAGAGGGGAGTGAAATAGAACCTGAAACCGTATGCGTACAAGCAGTGGGAGCCTACTT
>NZ_JBMDJI010000086.1:0-712 GCF_057809115.1 Pseudomonas sp. FG47 | reverse complement strand
CCGGGTCCGCGGTGAGTGTGTCAGGCACCGCGCGGTTGCTATGCCCGGAAACGGTCATGTTCAGGGTGAAGTCGTGCTCGGCCACGTCGCTGGTGTGGACAGTGCTCAAGAGGTTGCCGCCCCGATCATAGGCATAGCGACGGCTGTAGTTGGCGTAGCTGCCGTCGTTGGCGGCCACGGGCAGGGCAGCAGGGCGCTGGGGGTTGTGCCGTGTCGAGCCCGCCATTTCGCGGCCTGTGGCCGCGGTCAACTGGTACAGGGTGTCATAGGTATAGGTGCTGACCGCTTCGATGACTCGGTTGCGGGCGAAGCGCCTGGCCTCGGCGGCATTGCTGACCCGCAGCACGTTGCCGACCGGATCGAACGCATAGTGCAGGTCCTGCAGCACGGTTGTCTTTGCCGAGTGCTCGGTCTTGAGCCTTAGCAGCCGCTGGGTGCGTGGCTCATAGGTAAAGTGCGTGATCACGCCGTTGGCGTGAGTTTCGCCCAGCTTCTGGCCGGCGACGGAGTAGGTGAGCGATGTGAGGACTGGCTGTTCGCTCATGCCTTTGGGGGTGAGGAGGGTGCCCGCCATCTGTCCCGCGATGTCATAGCGTTGACGCTGTGCATGCCCCTGAGCATCGACTTGGGTCAGGGGCACGCCGGTTGCGTCAACGGTGCAGCTGCTGGTGAACACCTCTGGGGCGAGCAAGCCTGCCCAGTCAGCTTCGTC
>NZ_JBMDJI010000085.1:0-803 GCF_057809115.1 Pseudomonas sp. FG47 | reverse complement strand
TGTAGAGACCGGACACATGGTGGACACGTGTACGGAGACATGGTTGACACTTCCCGGCAGCCCCCTTTGCCAGGATTTTCGCCATGCCTTGGAACGTGAGAAACGCCATGAGCCTGAAAGAAGAATTCGTATCCCTGGCGCGACAACCGGATGCCAATATTCGAGAGTTATGCCGACGCTTCAGCATCAGTCCTCAAACCGGATACAAGTGGCTGCGCCGTTTTGAACAAGGTGGCTCGGCCGCTCTACAAGAACGATCTCGGAGGCCGGCTAGTAGCCCTCGCTTGACCGAAGCTGCGTTGGAAGCGGAAGTCGTTGCACTTCGACAGGAGCACCCGGCCTGGGGCGGACGCACAATCAGCAGCCTGCTGAGCAAGCGCATTGCCCCCAGCACCGTCACCAACGTATTGCACCGCCATGAACTGATCCAGAGTACTGAGAAGGCACGAGAGGCTCGGCTTAGGTTTGAGCATGATGCGCCCAACGATCTCTGGCAGATGGACTTCAAAGGACACTTCGCCCTACAGCAAGGCCGGTGTCATCCACTGACCATCCTTGACGATCACTCTCGCTTCAATTTGGCCATTCACGCTTGCGATAACGAGCGAGGAGCGACGGTCAAGGAGAAGATGACAGAGGTCTTCCAGCGTTACGGCCTACCGGTCCGAATCAACGTCGATAATGGTGCTCCGTGGGGCTCACCGCGCAATCCTGGAGAGGTTACAGAACTCAGTATCTGGTTGATTCGGCTGGGGATACAGATAAGTTTCAGTCGTCCGTACCATCCTCAAACGAATGGCAAA
>NZ_JBMDJI010000084.1:0-830 GCF_057809115.1 Pseudomonas sp. FG47 | reverse complement strand
ATGTTGGGTTAAGTCCCGTAACGAGCGCAACCCTTGTCCTTAGTTACCAGCACGTCATGGTGGGCACTCTAAGGAGACTGCCGGTGACAAACCGGAGGAAGGTGGGGATGACGTCAAGTCATCATGGCCCTTACGGCCTGGGCTACACACGTGCTACAATGGTCGGTACAGAGGGTTGCCAAGCCGCGAGGTGGAGCTAATCTCACAAAACCGATCGTAGTCCGGATCGCAGTCTGCAACTCGACTGCGTGAAGTCGGAATCGCTAGTAATCGCGAATCAGAATGTCGCGGTGAATACGTTCCCGGGCCTTGTACACACCGCCCGTCACACCATGGGAGTGGGTTGCACCAGAAGTAGCTAGTCTAACCTTCGGGAGGACGGTTACCACGGTGTGATTCATGACTGGGGTGAAGTCGTAACAAGGTAGCCGTAGGGGAACCTGCGGCTGGATCACCTCCTTAATCGAAGACATCAGCCTGCTGATGAGCTCCCACACGAATTGCTTGATTCAAATGTGAAGACGATCAAGACCCTATATAGGTCTGTAGCTCAGTTGGTTAGAGCGCACCCCTGATAAGGGTGAGGTCGGCAGTTCAAATCTGCCCAGACCTACCAATATGCGGGGCCATAGCTCAGCTGGGAGAGCGCCTGCCTTGCACGCAGGAGGTCAGCGGTTCGATCCCGCTTGGCTCCACCACTTTCTGTTGTGTCTACTTGATCAGAACTTAGAAATGAACATTCGTTGATGAATGTTGATTTCTGACTTTTGTCAGATCGTTCTTTAAAAATTCGGATATGTGATAGAAATAGACTGAATGCCAGTTTCACT
>NZ_JBMDJI010000083.1:0-1250 GCF_057809115.1 Pseudomonas sp. FG47 | reverse complement strand
TGATCTGGTCAAGTAATTTTGGACACCGGTTAAGGTTCATGCTGCTGCCCTGAGCTTTTCCTCCATAGCTACCGGGGTCTCGTAACCGTTGTAGCTGTGGAGGCGCTTTAGGTTGTAGCGCACCAAGTAAGCCATGATGTCGGCTTTAGCTTCAGCTTCGGATTCATAGCCTTCTGCTGGCACCCATTCTGATTTTAATGCCCCGAAGAATCGCTCCATGGCCGCATTGTCCCAGCATTGGCCACGGTGGCTCATGCTCTGTTTCAAGCTGCACTCTTCAAGTACAGCTCTGAATTTATGGCTGGTGTACTGACAACCTTGATCTGAATGAAACATCACGCCCGTAGGCTTGCCTCTGGACTCAGACGCCATGCGCAACGCGTCACAGGCCAACCTGGCATCGGCAGTCATTGAAAACGCCCAGCCCACAACTCGGCGTGCGTACAAGTCGATTACAGCGGCCAAATACAGCCAACGTCTGCCAACCTGGATGTAAGTTACATCGCCACACCAGACCTCGTTGATCGTCGAAACCTTGAAGTTTCGCTTCAGTTGGTTTTCCGCAATCAGTGCTTCCGTACCTGATGACCGATACCGGTGTGGCCTACGCTGCCGGCATTTCAGGCCAGCTTCACGCATAAGCGCACGCACTTTGTAACGCCCAACCACATGGCCTTCACGCCGCAGTTCCTGCATCAACGTGCGTGAACCTGCGGAGCTTCGTGACGCCATGAAGTGATTGATTACACGCGAGCGTAGAGCATCCCTGCCGGGATTCTCACGGCCTTGGCGTTTACGCCATGCATAGAAACTGCTGCGCTTGACCCCAAGCACACGACAGCAGTCGACAACACCGTATTGCTCTCTCAGCTCGTTGATCAGCGAGAACGATCTTTGGAGTCCCGAAGCAGGAGAGCACTGGCCTTTTTTAGGATTTCGATATCCCGATCCTTTTGACGAACCAATGCTTCCAGCTCTTCGATACGTTGCTGCTCCGGAGTGATGGCTTTGGCTCCAGCCGGAACCTTACCCTCTCTCTCCTGGCGTACCTGCTCAACCCAACGGCGCAGGGCTGTACGGCCAATCCCAAGGATTTCGCATACCTCCGGAACTGACTGGCCACCGTCCAGCACCATTTCGGCCGCTTGGATTTTGTGTTCTTTCGAATAAGACTTGCGCACTGATTTTGCCTCCAATTGGGCGCCATCATAGCGCCCGAAGAAGGTGTCCAAAATCATTAGGCCAGTTCA
>NZ_JBMDJI010000082.1:0-1339 GCF_057809115.1 Pseudomonas sp. FG47 | reverse complement strand
AGCGCGATGCCACGGGCCTGTACTACTACGGTTATCGCTACTACCAGCCGCTGGGCCGCTGGCTGAGCGCTGATCCGGCAGGTGTCGTCGACGGGCTCAACTTGTACCGAATGGTCCGTAACAACCCGGCGACACTTGGCGATGCTACTGGCTTGAACCCAGACGATGACGAACGTGAACACAACCAGCGTAGTGCACTCAACATTTACAATGCGGTGGAGCAGTTTTCTGCGGCAAGCTTCGATATAAAAGAGCGCGTGGATCAGTTCATGAAAAACAAAAAGCTTGCCATTGCCAGTTCCGTTATTTCCATGGTGGCGGCAGAAGTCGTGGCAAGTTTTGCAACACTGCCAGGCACTGCACTCTCTGGTATCCCACAAGTGGCTGCCGTGAGCAGCACGTTGACCAGCAAAATCCCAGGAATATTTGTTGCTCCGCAACCGCCGCGGCCTGATACGGACATGGCCAGCCGATTGACCATCAAAAAAAATAATTGGTCCCACCGCGTAGTGGACAGAGCGCGCAACTACGCCAGCTCAGGCGAGTTCAAAGATGACCTGGCCGATACAGCCTTGAACACGGCGCTAGCGACCCAGCTGGCCGCTGCCCAATTACATGCCCCGCTGGTTCCGGTGCCATTTTCCGGAGCGGTAAATATCGGGAAAGAAGTTTACAAAGCCGTCAAGACACCGAAGCCCGCCTTGATTTCGGAAGCACTACTTAACGTCTATGATACGAAAGACGCGCTCAGAAAACTTGACACAACAATGTACGACCTTTTCAACAAGTGGGGTGTCAGCATTGTTGTGGAGGGGGAAGCAGACATCGGAATAGAGCTTCCAGCATCTAAGAAGAACTCTCGTGCCGGGCGCTTATATGAAGGGAAAAGGTATATTTCAAAAAGTGACTATGCTCGACACTCCCGGTTTAGCCGGCAATATCTAGAGCTCGCACAGCAGAAATTCGAACAACACTTTTCCCGCTATTATTATTAGAAGACGATGTGAGGATATGGGTATAATGGAATACGTACTTGATCGGTACACGCCTTCGATCACCGTGCGCGGCAACCGTGGCGAAGCCATCCGTGAAATACGTTATTGCCGCCACCCCGAGACTCCAGGGCTGGGCACGCGCATCACCCGCCAGCAATTCAACGCCCTCGGCCATCCGGTACACAGCATCGACCCCAGGCTTGCCGCGCGCCAACAGACAGACCCGAGCGTAAAAGCCAACCTGATCCTGCATCCAGCATTTACCGGCGCAGTGATTGCCAGTCAAAGCGTCGACGCTGGCCATGTACTCACCTTGAATGACAGCGCCGGCCGCCCGCTGCTGC
>NZ_JBMDJI010000081.1:0-1380 GCF_057809115.1 Pseudomonas sp. FG47 | reverse complement strand
CGTTGCCGGTGAGCCCCAACGGCAAGCTGGAGCGCAAGGCGTTGCCGGCGCCGGATGTGAGCCAGCAGCAGCAGGCCTACGTGGCACCGCGCAGTGAGTTGGAGCAGCGCATTGCGCAGATCTGGCAAGAGGTGCTCAAGGTCGAGCAAGTAGGCTTGCACGACAACTTCTTCGCGCTCGGTGGTCACTCGCTGTTGGCGACCCAGGTGATTTCGCGGGTGCGTCAGGTGCTGCAGCGTGAGGTGGACCTGCGCAGCCTGTTCGAGCACGCGACCCTGGACACGTTCTGCCAGGTGCTGGACCAGGCCACCGCGCAGCCGCAACCGCCCTTGCTGCCACGTTCGCGAGAACAGGCCTTGCCGTTGTCCTATGCCCAGGAGCGGCAGTGGTTCCTCTGGCAGTTGCAGCCGGACAGCAGCGCCTACCACATCCCGTTGGCCCTGCGACTTGTCGGCCCGCTCGACGTGGCGGCCCTGCAACAGGCCTTCGATGGGCTGTTGGTGCGGCATGAAACCCTGCGCACGCGCTTCATCGAGGAACAGGGGCGGGCTTATCAACGGGTAGAGCCGACCCTGCGCCTGGCGATTGAGCAGGATGCCCTGGCCCTGTCGGGCAGCACGCAACAGCAGGACGAACAACTGCGTGGTTATGTGGAGCGCGAGGTGCAACGCCTGTTCGACCTGCGCGAGGGGCCGCTGCTGCGGGTTCGCCTGGCACGCCTGGCGGCGGACCAGCACTTGTTGGTGGTGACTCAGCACCATATCGTCTCGGACGGTTGGTCGATGCAACTGATGGCGCGCGAGTTGAGCGAGCTGTACGCCGCTAGCCTCGAGGGGCGAGCCGCCAGCCTGGCGCCACTGCCGGTGCAGTATGCCGATTACGCCGCCTGGCAGCGCGACTGGATGGAGGCTGGCGAGCGCGAGCGCCAGTTGGCGTTCTGGGTTGGCGAGCTGGGTGGTGAGCAACCGGTGCTGGAGCTGCCCACCGACCGTTCGCGGCCGGCGCAGCCGAGCTACCGTGGCGCGCGTGTCGTGCTGCCGTTGCCGCACGCGTTGAGCGTGGCGCTCAAACGGCAGGCGCGTGAGCAGGGGGTGACGCTGTTCATGTGGTTGCTGGCCTCGTTCCAGGGCCTGCTGCAGCGCTACAGCGGCCAGGACGATATCCGTGTCGGCGTGCCGATCGCCAACCGCAACCGCCTGGAAACCGAAGGGCTGATCGGTTTCTTCGTCAACACCCAGGTGCTCAAGGCACGGTTTGACGCCGGCCAGTCGTTCAGCGACTTGCTGCAACAGGTCAAACGCACCGCGCTGCAGGCCCAGGCGCATCAGGACCTGCCGTTCGAGCAACTGGTCGATGCCCTGCGCCCGGAGCGCAGCCTGA
>NZ_JBMDJI010000008.1:0-146861 GCF_057809115.1 Pseudomonas sp. FG47 | reverse complement strand
GGCAACGGCAACGGCAACGGCAACGGCAACGGCAACGGCAACGGCAACGGCAACGGCAACGACAACGACACACTCCGCATTGGGTGCGTCGATGGAACCCGCCATCGTGCCTTGGCATCCAACCTCAAGCCCCCCACTCGAGGTCCCGCGATGCCCGCCCAGATCGAAGACTATGCCCTCATCGGCAACTGCCGTAGCGCCGCCCTGGTCAACCGCGATGGCGCCCTCGACTGGCTGTGCCTGCCGCGCTTCGACGCCCCGGCCGTATTCGCCGCCCTGCTGGGCAACGAAGAGAACGGCCGCTGGCGCATCGCCCCCAGCGACCCCGTCGAGCACAGCACACGCCGCTACCTCGATGACACCCTGGTGCTGGAAACCATCTGGACCACCGCCAGCGGCCGCGCCCGGGTGCTCGACTGCATGCCCCTGGGCGAACACAACGCCGTGTTGCGCATCGTCGAAGGCCTGGCCGGCGAGACCGCGTTCGAGATGGACCTGGTGCTGCGCTTCGACTACGGCCGCAGCGTGCCCTGGGTCGAAAAACTCGACCCCCTGACCCTCAGCGCCGTCGCCGGCCCCGACCGCCTGATCCTGCGTAGCACCACCCAAACCCACGGCCGCGACCACCACAGCGTCGCCCGCTTTCGCGTAGGCCCAGGTGAACGCCAAGTGTTCAGCCTGTGCCACCAGGCCTCGCATCTGCCCGTGCAGCCCGGTTGCGATGTCGACCACGACCTCGAGCAGACCATCGACCAATGGCAGGCCTTCGCCGCCCGCTGCCCCGAGGTCGGCCCCTACACCGGGCTGGTGCGCCGTTCGCTGCTCACGCTCAAGGCCATGACCTATGCGCCAACCGGCGGCATGGTTGCCGCCGTCACCACCTCGCTGCCCGAGCGCGTCGGCGGCGAGCGCAACTGGGATTACCGTTACTGCTGGCTGCGCGACGCGACCATGACCCTGCTGGCGCTGATGAACCTCGGCTACTTCGACGAAGCCCAGGCCTGGCGCGAATGGCTGCTGCGCTCGGTGGCGGGCAACCCCGAGCAGATGCAGATCATGTACGGGCTGGCCGGCGAGCGCGACCTGCCGGAGTTCAGCCTGCCCTGGCTGCCCGGTTACGAGCATTCGCAGCCGGTGCGGGTCGGCAATGCCGCGTCCGAGCAGTTGCAGCTGGATATCTACGGTGAACTGGCCGACGCCATGACCCAGGCCATCAAGGGCGGGCTGCCGCGTCATCCGCGCAGCGCCGCCATCGCCCGCTCGATCCTGCCGTACCTCGAAAGCATCTGGCGTGAGCCGGACGAAGGGCTGTGGGAGGTGCGCGGGGGGCGCCAGCACTTCGTGCATTCCAAGGTCATGGCCTGGGTTGCCTTCGACCGCTCGGCGAGCCTGGCCGACACCACCGAGGAAGGGCGTGAACGGGGGCGACATTACCGCCAGGTGGCGGACCAGATCCGTGACGAGGTCTGCCGTCGCGGGCTGGCTGCCGACGGGCGTCACTTCGTCCAGGCCTACGGCTCGACCGAGCTGGACGCGAGCCTGCTGCAGATCGCCCTGACCGGCTTTTTGCCCGCCGATGATCCACGCTTCCTGCGCACCCTCGAACAGATCGAAACCCGCCTGCTGCGCAACGGCCTGCTGCTGCGCTACGACAGCGACAGTTGCAGCGACGGTCTGACGCCAGGGGAGGGGACGTTCCTGGTGTGTTCGTTCTGGTTGGCGGATGTCTACGTGCTGCTGGGGCGGCAGGAGGAGGCGCAGGTGCTTTATGAGCGGCTCACGGCCTTGTGCAATGACGTGGGATTGCTGGCCGAGCAATACGACCCGGTGGGCAAACGGATGCTGGGGAATTTCCCGCAGGCGTTCAGCCATATCGGCATCATCAATACCGCGCTGAACCTGCACCGGGCGCAGTGTCCGGTGCGGGATCGGGCGAGAACATGCAACCTGTGACCCTGTTGCAGCCACGCGTTGTCAGCACCAGCTAGGTACCCAGCCTGCGCATGCGCAGCGTTTGCCACGGCAACTGCAGTTTCTTGACAGTGCCGCGGTCCCCGCCGACCTGTGCATTCCCGGCTGGCAACTGCATCCACTCAAGGGTGAGCGTGCGGGCTCATGGTCGGTCAGCGTGTCCGGCAATTGGCGGCTGGTGTTCCGCTTCACAGGTTGCGACGTCGAGTTGGTCGATTACCTCGACTATCACTGATCAGGAGTCCCTATCATGCCTATGCACAATCCGCCTCATCCCGGCGAAACGCTGCGTGAAGATGTTCTGCCCGCCCTTGGGCTGACGGTGAAGGCGTTTGCCGCGCACCTGGGTTTTTCGCGCGAGGCACTATCCCGTGTACTGCACGCTCGCGCGGCGGTCTCGCCGGACTTGGCGGTGCGGCTGGAAATGGCAGGTATCAGTACGGCACGGCTATGGTTGACGATCCAGGTGGATTACGACATCTGGCAGGCCCGTCAACGCCAGCAGCCGGTTATTACCCGGTTGTTCCAGGCGGCGTGAAGCGATCCGTCGTGGGCAAGCTCACTGCGCGCCAGGGTGACGGTGGGCTGGGCGCGCAGTTACAGGCCTGGCAGGCAAAAAAAACCCAGGGCACATGCCCCGGGTTTTTTTCATGCCGTCAGATGCATCAAGCCGTAGCTTCACGCCCGGCGCTTGCCGCCTTGGTATGGCGCAGTGTCGGGATCAGGAACGCAATCGCCAGCACACACGCGCTCACCAGCATCACGAAGCCACCGTCCCAGCCGAAGTGGTCGACGGTGTATCCCATCGCCGCGCTGGCCGCGACCGAGCCACCGAGGTAGCCGAACAGCCCGGTGAACCCGGCGGCGGTACCGGCGGCTTTCTTCGGCGCCAGCTCCAGGGCCTGCAGGCCGACCAGCATCACCGGCCCGTAGATCAGGAAACCGATGGAGAACAGGGCGATCATGTCGATGGTCGGGTTGCCTGGCGGATTGAGCCAGTACACCAGGGTGGCCACGGTCACCAGGGCCATGAACACGATGCCGGTCAGGCCGCGGTTGCCGCGGAAGATCTTGTCGGACATCCAGCCGCACAGCAGGGTGCCGGGAATGCCGGCCCATTCGTAGAAGAAGTACGCCCACGAAGTGGTGTCGACGCTGAAGTGCTTGGCTTCCTTCAGGTAGGTCGGCGCCCAGTCCAGCACGCCGTAGCGCAGCAGGTAGACGAACACGTTGGCCAGGGCGATGTACCACAGCAGTTTGTTGCGCAGCACGTACTCGACGAAGATTTGCTTGGCGCTGAACTCCTGCTCATGGCTCTCGTCGTAGCCCTCGGGGTAGTCGTTCTTGTACTGCTCGACCGGCGGCAGGCCGACCGACTGCGGAGTGTCGCGCATCATCGCGAAGGCGAACACCGCCACCAGCACCGCCACCGCGGCGGGTACATAGAAGGCCGCGTGCCAGTCGTTGGTCCAGCCAAGGCCGAGCAGGAACAGCGGGCCGATCAGGCCGCCGCCGACGTTATGGGCGACGTTCCATACCGACACCACGCCGCCGCGCTCCTTCTGCGACCACCAGTGCACCATGGTCCGCCCACTCGGTGGCCAGCCCATGCCCTGGGCCCACCCATTGATGAACAGCAGCACGAACATGATCGCCACGCTGGAGGTGGCCCAATGCGCGAAACCGAAAATGAACATCACCCCGGCCGAGATCAGCAGGCCGAAGGGCAGGAAGTAGCGCGGGTTGGAGCGGTCCGAGACCAGGCCCATGAGGAACTTGGACAGGCCGTAGGCAATGGCGATGGCCGAGATCGCCAAGCCCAGCTGGCCACGGGTGTAGCCCTCTTCTTCGATCAGGTAGGGCATGGCCAGGGAGAAGTTCTTGCGCAGCAGATAGTAGCCGGCGTAGCCGAAGAAGATCCCGGCGAAAATCTGCCAACGCAGGCGCCGGTAGGTGCTGTCGACGCGCTCGTCGGGCAGCGGCGCCTGGTGCGCGGCAGGGCGGAAGAAGGCAAACATGGTGAAGCTCCCAACTTGTTATAGGTATGCGAAATCGAATTTTACATTTTCGTTAGGGAAAAAATACGGGTTATTCGGGCAATTGCTGTTGTTTTGTGAAAGCCCATGGCAGCCGTTGCATCCGGCGGCCTTGCAGCAGTAGTGGCAATTGGCTACGGAACGCTCGGAAGTGAACCACTTTTCCGGCTCAACTCAAGGAGAGATGAGCCTTCATCATGGAAAACCACGCCTCGCCCACCCACCCTCGTACCCCCAACTCCCTCGACACCTGCCTACCGCACCTGCATATCGTGACCGACGACTTTGCCAACTGGCGGCAAACTGCCGACCTGTTGTTCAACCCCGTTGCCGGCGCAGGCTCGGCTTTCGTCGCCTCGCTCAAGGTCTTTCATTTCCAGCGCTTTTTGCTGTGCAGCGGACGCCTGGCCGCTGCCCGGTATGAGCGCGACCGTTCTCGATTGGGCTGGTGCGACCTCGACCACTACCTGCTGCACCTGCCGTTGCAGCATGGCCTGGCCTGCGCCAATGGCCTGCGCGTTCGCCCTGGGGATGTAGTGGCACTCGACCTGAGCCAGCCCGCGACCTTCGGCATGACGGCCGGCGAGGGCCTGAGCCTGGTGGTGCCGCGCACGGCGTTTGGGCAGGAGCCCCCGCTCCTGCATGGCTTGCGCCTGCGCCGGGACAGCGCGGTGGGACACTTGCTGGCCGGCCTGCTGACTTCACTCGCCGTCGCCGCGACACAGTTGAGCCAGGCGCAGGCGGTGCAGCTGGGCTCGCCGTTACTGAGGGTGGTCGCTGCCTGCCTGCTCAGCGAAGGCACGCAGCAGCAGGCCCTGGTGCCGTCCAGCCAAGGGGCGCTCGGGCGCCGGGCGCGTCAGTACATCGAGCTCAACCTGCACCGCGACGATTTGACCCCGGCACACCTGGCCAAGGCCGTGGGCACCTCGCGCAGTCAGCTGTACCGCGCCTTCGCGCCCTTTGGCGGGGTCGGGCACTACCTGCTGCAGCGCCGTCTGCGACGCTGCCTGCTGGCCCTGGGCGAGCCTGGCAATGCCGGGCGGCGCATTGGCGACCTGGCCTATGCCCATGGATTCGTCGACGAGGGGCATTTCAGCAAGGTGTTTCGCAAGGCGTTCGGATTATCGCCCCGGGCCGCGCGCCGCGCACTGCAACGCGGTGAACTGACCGGCCTGCGCCTGTCAGCCAGCGAGCCACCTTCGCTGGCGCGCTGGCTGCACGCACTCGCCGACCAATGACATTGGGACCGCTGGCCAGGTTTCCGGGACGCATGGCCCCGGACGCCTGGCGCCGCTCGCCGTACGCTGGCCTCACCTGCTAACCCAACCACCCATCAACCCGGTGCCGTCGTCAGGGCCTGAACCTGCAACGCGCGATCCCCCGAAGCCACCCGGACGGCATCGGCACCGCAACAGACAAGGAGCGTCGGACGTGGCGAATCAATCCCTCCATCACCTCATCCAGAGCATCGCCGGCGCGGTCGCCGAGGCGCAGGACAAGATCCAGCGCTTCCAGGTCTCGACCGTGCGCCAGTACTTCGACGAAGACAACCGCCCGGTCAGCATCGATGTGCGCCTGCCATCCCATTCGCCCGAGGCGCGCGAAGGCGAGGAGCGCGTGGTGCGGGTGCCACTGCTGTCACTGGTGGGGGCACGGCTGATGGCCGTCAAGGACATGGAAATCTCGTTCGAGGTAGGGCTGAACGCCGATGACGGCTCGGCCGCGAACGTCGGGCCGGCAAAACCCGGCGCCGATGACTCGGGCTGGCCGAGCGAGAACCACAAGGCTCTGAACGTCGACCTGGGCGTTCGCCGCAATGGTGAAGGCGGGCCACTGGCGCGCGTCACCCTCAAAGTCGAAACCCAGCCCCCTTCGGAGGGGATGGCTCGGCTGCTGCAAAACCTCGATAAATTGATCTAGGAGAGACACAGATGGCTAACTTCTCGATGGGTGACCAGTTCCGCGGCCTGCCCATGGGCGACCTGATCGGTGGTCCGCTGACCGCCGCTTGCGACGCCCAGGTCCGCCTGGCCAACGCTACCGCCGACTTCATCAAGGTGATCGGTTTCCTGCCCCCGGCGCCCGACCCGAACAACACCGACCCCAACCGGGTAGGTGATGTGCGCACGGTCAGTTTCCGCTTCGACCGCCCCTCCACCAGCAAGCCCGACGACGGCACCATCCCCATGGAGCGCGTCGAGCTGGAAGTACCGCTGCTGGCGGTGGTCAAGGTGCCGAACCTGTCGATCAACAAGGTCGACATCACCTTCGACATGGAGGTGAAGAACTCCGAGCAATCACGCGAAGCCACCGACGCCCAGGCGGCGATGTCGGCCGAGGCCAGCGTGGGCTGGGGGCCGTTCAGCGCCAAGGTCAACATCTCCGGCTCGGTGTCCTCGCACAAGGAGAACACCCGCTCGACCGACCAGTCGGCCAAGTACCACGTCGAGGTGCACGCCGCCGACGACGGTATGCCGGAAGGGCTGGCCCGGGTGCTGGACATGATCTCGCAGTCGGTTGCGCCAAAAGCCATCACCCAGCAGTAAGGGTGAGCGGCTCAGCGTCAGCCCCAGGTGCGTCTGAGCTGTGACCAGGGGTTGGCCGTCAGTCTTTTCCGGAAAGGAGTTCCGTGATGTTCGATCTAACGGACGTGGGATATGTGAAACGCATCGTCGTCGGCAGCACCGATCCGGAGAAGCTGACGTCGCAGGATGTGATCCAGGCGCAGACCGCGCTGCTCAACCGCTGCCTGAACGAGCCGCCCAAGGGGCGCATCGTCGGCATCGAGAAGAGCTTCAACTTGCTCAACATCGGCGAGCACCAGGTGGTGCTGCAGTCGCTCATCTACCACGTGGGCTTCGCCCGTCGGCCGTTCTGGCTGCCCGACGAGCAGGAGGCCTCGTGATGAACCACCTCGAAGAATTCGTCCAGGCCTTGGGTGGCGCCATGGCCTGCGCGCAGCAGGCCACCGGGTACCGCTGGCCGGGTATCCGCATCGCCCAGATGCAAGTGGTGCTGGCGGCGACCGTCGAGCCAGGCGACGCCCCAGGCTGCCTGGCCATACGGGTCGGCCGCGCGCCACGCGGCAAGCAAACCGTGCATGAGTTGAGCATCGCCGTGCCCGGCGATGCCCAGGAGGCGATTGTCGTGCGCCTCGATGGCGAGCTGTTCGGGCACTACCGGAGGCCCGGCGATGGCCAGGCCAACTGACCGCTCGATGCGGCTACTGCTGTCAACCCAGGAGACCCGAACCATGCGCACCCTCTTGAAGAAGAAGCCCGGCGAACCGGCGCGGATGTCCACCGCCAGGCGTGTGCTGTGCGCCATCGGCGCGGCGCTGTTGTCGGCGCTGGTGGCCCTCGGTGCTATCCAACCCGACCTGGCCTTGGCCATCGCCAAATGGGCGGGGCTGGTGCTGGCGTTCTGAACCCTGCGATCAACCAACAAGGAGAGTCACCATGAAACAGCAACTGGCAACCGTACTGGTGGGGGCCTTGGCCCTCACCAGCCTGGCCTCGGCCTGGGCCGTCGAGTACCGCGGCACGCTCAAGGACGAGGGGCGCAACATTCCCGTGGTCGTGGATATCGAGCCCAGTGCCGGGCTGGGGGATCGGGCAGGCAATGTGCGCTTCAGTGGCGATTGGAAATGCGGCTTCGACCTGGAATACAGCGGGGTCAACGGCCAGGTCGACAGCTATAGCCTCGAGGGCGCGGGCCCCGGCCGCTGCGGACCACTGACGCAGGGCTACCTGCAGAGCAGCCAAGGTGGCGGCGGCTTGCAGCTGCAACTGTTCACCCAACGCAACAAGCTGGCCTACAGCCTGACCGTCTTGCCGTCCGGCAAGTAACGCCGCCACCCGACACCTTTCGTTCCGCCAACAAGGCACGGCTTGCCCGCTGCCCCACGGGGAGCGGCTTGCCCGGAAAAAGGAGCAGACCATGTGCATCACCAACAGCGTAGGAACCGGTGGCAACAACGCGGCCGCCGATGTGCGCAGCCTGCAGTTGCTGCTCAACCTCAACAGCGGCCAACGCGGTTTCAGTTGCGCGCTCGGTACCGATGGCCTGTGGGGCGCGGGCACTCGCAGCGCCCTGGAGAACTTCCAGCAGATCATCGCCAGCCCGGTGGGCAAGCCAGTGGTGGCGGGCGATGCGACCCTGGCCGCGTTGCGCGGCGGCCTGTCCGGCGGGCTCACCCAGGCCAAGCTCTGGTTGGCGCTGATCAACGCCAGCAGCGCACGCATCGCCGCGTTCCATCAACCCGTGCTCGATGTGCTGACCCGCTACCGCATCGACACGCCGCTGCGCATCGCCCACTTCCTCGCGCAGATCGCCCATGAGAGCGGTTGCCTGCGTTACACCGAGGAGCTGGCCAGCGGCAGCGCCTACGAGGGGCGCAAGGACCTGGGCAACCTGCAGCCGGGCGATGGCCCGCGCTTCAAGGGCCGCGGGCTGATCCAGCTCACCGGCCGCGCCAACTACCGCCAGTACGGCCAGTACTGCAAGCGCGACTTCGAGAACAAGGACGACCCCGCCCTGGTGAGCAGCGATCCGGCCCTGGCGGTGGATGTCGCCGGCTGGTTCTGGGCCAACCGCAAACTCAACGACTGGGCCGACAAGGACGACCTGCGCGAGGTCACCCGGCGCGTCAATGGCGGCTTCAACGGCCTTGACGATCGCGCCGCCTACCTCGTCCGGGCCAAGTGGCTGCTGCTCGGTTGACCCCATTCGCGTTTTCCGCCGGCAGCGGCGGAGCCAGAGGACAACAACGTCCTGTCACTGCAAAAAGGAGCTTCAAGATGAAAAAGACTTTCGCACTTAACCCAGCACGTACCGCACTGGCGGGCCTGGCGGTAATCGGTAGCCTGGCCTTCACCCTGGTGCCGATGGCATCCGCCCAGGCTGCCGTGCAATGTCCGCAGCCCAACTCGGGCGGCGCCCCGGTGGTCAACCAGCAGCATGTGTTCTGCGGCGAGGTGGCCAACAACCGGGCCAAGGGCTTCCATAGCCGACCGGCGGGCCAGCTGCCAGCCACCGTGGCCTTCACGGCGGCCACCACCAATACCCCGCAGGGGCCTGCCGGGATCTATGTGTTGCGTAGTTTCAACATCACCCAGCACGGTGTCACCGCCACCAAGAGCATCTCCACGATGTTCCCGGACAGCTGCTCGCAGGCCAATGTGGTGGCGGCCATCCAGAACGCCTACAACAACCGCACGGCATTGAATGGCAATGAATTCCGCGGCCCGTCGGGCGCGAGCTGCCAGGCCGGCACCCCGGCGGCGTCGTTCAACATCGTCGGCTACATGGATGCCACTGGCACGGTGGTGACCACGGCCTATCCTGACTACTGATTCTGCGTCATCCTCGGCAGGGCCGGGCGCAATGCCCGGCTCTTTTCGTTTTCCCGGCAAAGGAGCCTGCGCATGTCCAACCCTAATACGTCTGGTTTTCAACAGTTCCTCGACGACGAGGTGACGGGTGTTGCTCGCGAGCACCTGCTGGAGAAGGCCCTGGCCGCGCGGCAGAACCGGGTGGTGGAAGCTTACAGTGGCAATGCCTACTACGTGGCCTTCGAAGAGGATGAGGTGGTGATCGAGCACCACTATGTGGAGGATTGGCCCGCCGTGCGCCTGCCTTTGCAGGCGTTCATCGCGGCCTTGCAGACGGATGCCAGCAACCCGTAGGAGCCAGCAAGGCTGGCTCCTACGGGTTGCTGGTGCGAGCGAGCGCAATCACGGCGTGCGGGTCACCCGCCACAGGGTATTGGCCAGGTCATCGGCAATGATCAACGCCCCCTTGGGATCGACCGTCACCCCCACCGGCCGCCCGCGGGTCTTGCCGTCCTTGCCGCGAAAACCGCTGGCGAAGTCCACCGGCTCGCCCGCCGGCTTGCCTGCGCGAAACGGCACGAAGATCACCTTGTAGCCCACCGGGTTGGGGCGGTTCCAACTGCCATGCTCGCCGACGAAGACACCTTCGGCGAAGCGTTCGCCCATGGCCGCGCTGGAGAAGTCCAGCCCCAGCGCCGCCACGTGCGAGCCCAGGCTGTAGTCGGGCTTGATCGCGGCCTGTACCTTCTGCGGGTTCTGCGGCCGCACGCGGTCGTCGACGTTCTGCCCCCAGTAGCTGTAGGGCCAGCCGTAGAACGCGCCTTCCTTGACGGACGTCAGGTAGTCCGGCACCAGGTCCGGCCCCAGTTCGTCACGCTCGTTGACCACGGCCCACAACTGTCCGCTGTCGGGCTGGATGGCCAGCGCGGTGGGGTTGCGCAGGCCGGTGGCGTAGGGGCGGTGGGCGCCGCTCACGGCGTCGATCTGCCAGACCATGGCGCGGTCGGTCTCCACCTCCAGGCCGCGTTCGGTGATGTTGCTGTTGGAGCCGATGCCGACGTACAGGTAGCGGCCATCGGGGCTGATGGCCAGCGACTTGGTCCAGTGGTGGTTGATCGCGGCGGGCAGGTCGCTGACCTTGGTCGGCGGGGCGTCGGCCTTCGTCTGGCCATCCCGGTAGTCGAAGCGTACCAGCGCGTCCTGGTTGGCCACGTACAGCTTGCCGTCGGCGTAGGCCAAGCCATAGGGGGCGTTGAGGTTGTCGGCGAACACCGTCCGCAGTTCGTACTGGCCATCGCCGTCGGCATCGCGCAGCAGGGTCAGGCGGTTGCCGCCCTTGACCTGGGTGTTGCCCTTGGCCTTGATCTGGCTGGCGATCACGTCCTTGGGCTTGAGCTTGGCGGCGCTGCCGCCGCGGCCTTCGGCCACGAGAATGTCGCCGTTGGGCAGCACCAGGCTCTGGCGCGGGATCTTCAGGTCGGTGGCTATGGCGCTGATGCTGTAGCCGGCCGGCACTGTGGGTTTCTGCTCGCCCCAGGCGGCCGGTTGGGCGATCTTCATGCTCGGCAGCAGGCCGCGCTCGGGCGTCGGCAATTTCGGGTCCGGGCCGTGGGCCTGGGTCTGTTCGCCGTCACCGCCGCAGGCGGTGAGCAGCAGGGCCATGCTCAGGGCGCTCAGTGCCAGCTTCATGCTTCACCTCCATGGCGCAGGTTGGTCATGCCGATGGCGGTGGCGATCAGCGCCAGCACGCTGACGATCGCCGACAGCACCAGCCCGGCGGGCATCACCGCCCAGGCGTCCTTGGCGTGCTCGAAGGCGTTGACCAGGCCCAGCAGCCAGGTCGCCAGCAGCACCATGAAATACCAGGTCGGGCGGCCGGCCTTGCGCGGCGCGCGGATCAGGTTGGCCAGGGCGAACAGCAGCGCCAAGCCGCTGAACAGCAGTGCGCCGGCGACCAGCCAGGCGGCGAAGTTGCTCCACTGGATCTGGTAGCTCTGGTAGTAGGCGAGGTCGCTCAGCAGGGCGCCGAGGAACAATGGCACGCTGCCGGCGAGCAGGGTCGCATGCAGTGGGCCGGGGGTGGTACGGGGCAGGGTGGTCGTGGTCACGGAGGCTCCTTGTCGTTCGGCGATCCAGGGGGCGCGCGCAGGGCGCATAGGGGAGGATCGTGAGCAAGGCGCATTAGTTCAGTGCAATCGACTCAGTCCATGCCCCGGGAGTTCAGGCCAGCAGAGGCCGCAGGAAGCTGCGCTCATAGCTGAGGATGAAGCGCTGCTCGGTCGCCAGGGCAAAGGCGGCGATGCACTCGGGGTCGGTCTCGGACGCGCTGCGGTATTGCTCGTAGGTCGCCAGGCTTGGGAAGCTGAACAAGGCATAGGCGACATTGTTGGCACCTTCGCTGGGCAGGAAGTAGCCGTGGTGGGTACCGCCCATGCGATTGACCAGGCCGATCCACAGCTTGGCGTAGGCTTCGAACGCCGGAACCTGGTAGGGGTCGATGATGTACTTGAGGTGGCAGGTGATCATTGCACGCAATCCTTTGGGTGAGCCGGGTGGCTCACCTTACAGGGGCTGTTGCTGGCCGTCACTGGGTGGCGGGTTGGCGCCAGATCAGTTGGTCGGTGGGATAGCCCTGCTGGCGTGCCAGCTCCAGCAACTGTTGGCGGGTCTGGGCGTTGACTGTCGGTGAGCGTGACAGCAGCCACAGGTATTCGCGGTTCGGATGGCCGACCAACGCCACGCGATAGTCCGGGTCGTGGTACAGCACCCAGTACTCGCCCTGGGTCAGGCTTGGCGCCAGGCGGCTGAACCAGTTGTCGAATCGCACCCAGAGCTTGTCGGTGCGCCCGGCCACTTGCGGCTCGGCGATGCCGCGGGCCTCGTTGCGCTGGCCGTCCTGCTCCAGGCAGCTGTTGGTCACGTCGATCCGGCCATCCTTGCGTCGCTCGTAGCGGGCCTCGGACTGCACGCAGTTGCGCTGGAAGAACATCGGCAGGCGCGCCAGTTCGTACCAGGTGCCCTGGTAGCGCTGCAGTTCGACTTGTTGCGTGGTGGGTGGTGGGCGCTCGTCGCGGGCGCTGGAGCAGCCGGCGCCCCGCGCCAGGGTGAGGCAGCAGTAGAACGGCACGGCCAGGCGCATCGCCATAAGGAACCTCCAGAAAGGACAAGGGCTCACAGGTGTTCGATGCGCGGGCCGGGCAAAGGTTTTACTGAGCTGGGCGCGAGGTCTCCACGCTCAGTACTTCGGTGTAGATGGCATCGACGGTCTGGTCGATCTTGAGGTTCTTCATGCGCGCCTGCAGCTCGGGGTCCTCGACCTTGACCACCTGCACTTTGCCTTCTGGTGGCAGCAGGGTCACTTCGTGGGCCTTGAGGTCGATCTTCTTGATCTGCGAAGTGACCTTGACCTGGCGGAAGGCCTCACCGCCAGGGTTGGGATTGGCCGCAGTGGCGCGGATGGTGCCGGACTCCACCGACGCCTTGGGCGCGCCACCCTCATGGGTGTTGAGCACGTAGGCGACCGCGCGGGTAACCTTGATGTCGACCTGGTCGCCAACCTTCAGGTTGGGCAGGGCCTTGGCCTGCTCGGTGAGCTGGAAGGTCACGTCCTTGTCGTTAGGGCCCTTGACCGTGACCTGGCGGTTGGCCAGGTCGATCCTGGTCACTTCGGTGGTGACATGGCTTTGCAGCGCCTCGCTGGCGATGGGCAGTTCGGCGGCATGGGCGGTGAGGCTTGCGGTAGAGATGAGCGCGGCGAGAGCGAGGGCGCGGGTCGGTTTCATTGGCCTGTCTTCCTTGTGGTCGAGGGGGATGCGAGAAGAAGCATAGACACTGGTTGGCAGGTGTGTGGCCAATGTGCTTGCCCCGCGGTGAGGCCGGTTCAGACATTACAAAGGCTGATGATCACGCTCGCGCTTGGCCTTGGACACACTCAGCGCTCCCGGCAAGCGCACGGCATTCTTCGCCGCCAGCACCTCGGCCATCACGCTCACCGCGATCTCCGCCGGGGTCTTGCTGCCTATGTAGATACCGATGGGACCATGTAGGCGTTGCAGCGACTGTTCGGTTTCGCCGAAATGCTCGATCAGCCGCTCGCGGCGCAGTTGGCTGTTGCGCCGCGAACCAATGGCGCCGATCTAGAACGCCGGGCTGTGCAGGGCTTCGAGCAGGGCCAGGTCGTCGAGCTTGGGGTCGTGGCTGACGGCGATGATGCAGGTGCGCAGGTCGGCGTTGCAGGCGCGGACCACGTCATCGGGCATGCCCCTGAGGTGCTCGACGCCGGCCACCGACCAGGTGGCCATGTGTTCGGGGCGTGGGTCGCAGACCGCCACCTTGAAGCCGTTGAACAGGGCCATGGTCGCCAGGTACTCGGCCAGTGCGCCAGCGCCGATCAGCAGCATGCGGTAGCCGGGGCCGAGGGTATTGACCATGTATTGGTCATCGAAGGCGAACTGCGCCGGGGTGGCGGTGACCGCCAGGCTGACCGTGCCGCTGGCCAGGGCCAGTTGGCGACGTACCAGTTGGCCGCCGTCGAGCTGGGTGAGCAGTTGTTGCAGCGGCTCGACGGCGGGGTTGAATTCGAGGATCAGCTCCAGCGTGCCGCCGCAAGGCAAGCCGAAGCGGTGCGCCTCGTCGGCGCTGACCCCGTAGCGGATCACCTCGGGTGCTCGCTGCGGCAGGCCGGGGCCGCCGTAGGCGGTGGTATAGCGCTGGACCAGGTCGTCCTCGATGCAGCCACCGGAGACGCTGCCGACCACCCGGCCATCGCTGCGCAGGGCCATCATCGAACCCACCGGGCGCGGCGAGGAGCCCCAGGTGCGGGCGACGGTGGCCAGCAGCACGGGGTGGCCGGCCTGGCGCCAGGCGTGGGCGGTGCGCAGCACCAGCAGGTCGATGCTTTCCATGGTGGCCTCGGTATTTCGGTGTGTGTGGCCAGTGCCGGGCAAGCCCCCTCCGTGGGAGCGGGCTTGCCCGGCACTGGCGCCTTCAGCGCATATGCAAGATGATCGGGCTGCTGCTGGCCGGGTCGGTATGCTCGCGCAACTTGCCGACTGCCTTGGCCTGCACCGCGCCGCCATGATTGCCCCAGGCCGCGCGGGCAAAGCTCAACACCTCGGCGATTTCCCGGTCCGACAACTGTGCGCGGAACGCTGGCATGCGATAGGCATCCGGCACCCCGGCGGCAACCACGCGCTGCGAGCCGTTGAGGGTGATGTTGATCGCCGAGGCATCCTCCCTGGCCAGCATCGAGGTGGCGCCCGCCAAGGGCGGCATCCATTCGGCCTGGCCCTTGCCATCCAGGCCATGGCAGCTGGCGCAGCGGGTCGCGTAGGTGTGCGCCCCCGGCGCCTCGCTGGCAGCGACCTGTGCCTGGTATTGCCAGGGCGGGCCATCGCGCTGAGGATCGCCAGGCAGTGACTTCAGGTAGCGGGCGATGGCTGCCAGATCGTCGTCACTCATGAACTGCGTGGAGTTGTTGAACGCCTCGGTCATCGAGCCGTAGACCACCGCGTGCTTGTTCCGCCCGGTCTTGAGGAACTGCACCATCTCCGGCTCGCTCCAGCGTCCGAGCCCGGTGTTGTGGTCCTGGCGCAGGCTCGGCGCGTACCAGCCGTCGAGCAGGGCGCCGGCGAGGAACGGCGCACCGCTGTCGTCCAGGGCCTTTTCGTTGAACGCCAGGCCGCGCGGAGTATGGCAACTGCCGCAATGGCCGGGGCCCTGGACGATATAGGCGCCGCGATTCCACAACGCATCCTGCCCGGGCTGCTGCGCATAGGGCGTGGTCGGCGAGAACAGGCCGTTCCACAAGGCGATGGGCCAGCGCAGGTTCAGCGGCCAGGGAATATCACTGGGGATATTGGCCTCGGCGGCCGGTTGCACGCCCTTCATGAAGAACGCATAGAGCGCGCGCACATCGTCGTCGCTGAGCTTGGCGTACGAGGGGTAGGGCATGGCCGGGTACAACCGGCGCCCGCCCGGGGCCACGCCCTGGCGCACGGCGCGGTCGAAGTCGGCCAGGCTGTAGGCGCCGATGCCGTGCTCGCGGTCCGGGGTGATGTTGGTGGCATGGATCGCCCCCAGCGGCGTGGCCATCTCCAGGCCGCCGGCGAAGGGCGTTTTGCCGGGCAGGCTGTGGCAGGCCACGCAGTCGCTGAGCCGGGCGACGTACTCGCCACGGCTGACCAGGGCGGCATCGGCGCTGTCCTGGGCGCTGAAGGGCGAGGCGGGTTCGCGGGTGACGTACCAGGCCAGCAGGCCTGCCGCCACCAGGCACGGCACGGCCAACCAGCCAGCGGTTCGTGCGAATCGGCTGTTGTTCATGGGCAGTCCTTGTCGGCTCAGCTGAAGGTATGGCGGCTCAAGGGCATGCTGCGCACGCGCTGGCCGGTCAAGCGCGCCACGGCGTTGGCCACCGCGGGGGCCACGGCAGGCAGCGGCGGTTCGCCGATGCCGCCCATCTTCGCGCCGCTCTGGACGATGCGCACATGCACCCGGGCCATGCGCGATGGCGGCAGGATCGGGTACAGGTCGTAGTTGCGCGCCCGCGGCACGCCGTTGTGCCACACCGCCTCTTCCAGCAGTACCTGGGACAGGCCCAGGGACACTGCGCCATTGACCTGGGCCTCGATGATCGCCGGGTTGACGATGCTGCCCGGATCGATGGCCTGCCAGATGTCGTGCACCTTGACCTGGCCGCCCTCCAGCGACACCTCGGCGATCACCGCCGCCTCCGAGCCGAACGGCGAGGCCATGGCCACGCCGCGGGCGCGTTGGCTGCCGTCCTCGGCGGTGAACGGCCCGCGTTTCCAGCCGCCGGACAACTCAGCCACCGCCTGCAGCAGGGTGGTCAGGCGTGGGTTGCCCTGCAACAGGTGCAGGCGCAGTTCGAAGGGGTCATGGCCGCCCTTGTCGGCCAGTTCGTCGAGGAACGACTCGTAGAAGAAATCGTTCAGCGAGTTGCCCACCGAACGCCAGTAGCCTTGCATGGCCGGGGTCTTCACGTAGATCTGCGCGATGCGCTTGTTGGCGATGGCGTAGGCCTTGCCCGACAGCCCTTCGAGGGCGGTCGGGTCGACCTTGTCGCCTTGCTGGCCGGCGATGGACTCGGTCGGGCCTTCGGTGGCGCTGATGGCCTCGATGGCCACCGGCAGGCCTTTGTCATCCAGCCCGGCGCGGAACTTGGCCACCGCCATGGGCCGCATGGCGTCGCGCAGGAACTCTTCCTCGCGGCTCCAGATCAGCTTCACCGGTCGGCCCACGGCCTTGGCCAGGGCGATGGCCTGGGGGTAGGGGCTGGCCGCGTCGTAGAGGAAGTGCCGGCCAAAGAAACCGCCCAGCAACGGCGAGTGCAGGGTGATACGCTCAGGCGCAAGGCCGGTGCGCTTGGCAATGTCGTCGCGGAACATGTCCTGGGCCTGGTTGGGCAGCCACACCTCGAGGCTGCCGTCGGGGTTGAAGCGCGCGGTGGCCGAAGGTGGTTCCAGCTGGGCGTGGTTGAGGAACTGGTTGTGGTAGGTGGCCTCGACGGTGGTCTTGGCACTGGCCAGCGCGGCGGCGACGTCGCCGTGGTTTTCTTCGTCACGGGCCGGGCCGGTCTGGCTGGCCAGGTGCTCGCGCCAGCCATCGCTGGAAAAATCCGCCGGCATTGGCCGCACCTTGCTGTCGGCCCCGGGTTCCTTCCAGTCCACCTGCAAGGCCTCCGCCGCGCGCTTGGCGTTGAACCAACGCTCGGCGACCACCGCCACCGCGCCGGGTAGCTGGTGTACCGAATGCACGCCCTTCATGGCCTTGACCTGCTCCTCGTTGCGCAGTTGACCGACCGTCATGCCCAGGCGCGGCGCATGCTGCACGGCAGCGTGAAGCATGCCGTCGACCTTGACGTCGATGCTGTACACGGCCTTGCCGGTGGACTTGTCGTAGGCGTCGAGGCGCGGCACCGGCTTGCCGATCCAGCGGAACTGGCCGGGGTCGCGCAAGGTGACGCTGGCCGGGTCCGGCACCGGCAGGTCCATGGCCGTGCCAGCCAGCTCGCCGTAGCCGACCGCGCGGCCCGAGGCGGCATGCACTACCTTGCCCGGCTCGGTGCTCAGTTCGCTCACCGCCACGCCCAGGTGCTGGGCACCGGCCTGCAGCAGCATGGCCCGGGCCAGGGCACCGAGGCGGCGCATGGTTGGGTAGCTCATGCGCACCGACATGCTGCCGCCGGTGATGCGCAGGCCGTTTTCCATCACCACGTAGGCTTCGCCGGCGGGCGCGCTTTCGACCAGGAAGTGGGCAGGGTCGAGGTCCAGCTCCTCGCCGACGATCTGCGCCATGGCGGTGTTGACCCCTTGCCCGCCCTCCATGAATGGGCTGAGCAGGCGCACGCTGCCGTCCGGGCGGAGCTCCAGGAAGGCCGGCACCTGGGTGCCGCGCTCGGTGGCGCTGGCAGCCTGCACTCGTGGTGCGCCCACGGGCAGGCCGAAGCCGAGCACCAGCGCGCCCACGGTGGTGCCGACCAGGAAGCGCCGGCGCGACAGGTTGACGGTTTCGCCCGCCGGCAGTTTCAGCAGGTCTTCGGGGGTCTCGATGCGCAGGCTCATCAGGCTTTTCCCCCTTCGGCGAGGTCGTGCAGGGCGGCATGGATGGCGTTGTAGGTGCCGCAGCGGCACAGGTTGACCATCGCCGCGTCGATCTGCTCGGTGCTGGGCTTGGCGGTGTGCTTGAGCAGCGCGGTGGCGGCCATCACCTGGCCGGACTGGCAGTAGCCGCACTGCGCCACCTGGTGCTCGACCCAGGCGGCGACCACGCGCTTGCCCACCGCGTCGTCCTCGATGGCTTCGATGGTGGTCACCTCGCGGCCGACCACCCCGGCCACCGGGGTGACGCAGGCGCGCACCACGTTGCCGTCCACCAGCACCGAGCAGGCGCCGCACTGGGCCAGGCCACAGCCGTACTTGGTCCCGGTCAGGCCGAGGTCGTCACGGATCACCCAGAGCAAGGGTGTGTCGGCGTCGGCCTCGACCTGGTAGGTCTTCTGGTTGATGCGTAGTTCCATGGGGGTCACCTGCTGATCACGGTCTGGAGGCGGGGAATACACTGTTCCCCAATCCAGAAACGCTAGCACAGGCTTGTCCGTGCGGAATCGGTGCACTGCGCAGGTTCAGAGGATCAGGCAAGCAATCCGGCGGAATGCGCAAATCGTTGCTCAATCGATGCGCGGATGCTGCTGGGCCAAGGTCTTGCGCTTGGCCTCGAGCTCGGCGATCTGCGCGTCGATGTCCTCGATTTTCTGTTCGATGTTGTCGTGGTGCTCCTGCAGCAGTTCGCGGGCCTCCTCGATGTCCGAGGCGGCCGGGGCGGCGCCGCGCAGTGGCTGGTTGGCGGTTTCCTTCATGGTCAGGCCGGTGAGCAGGCCGATCACCGCGATGACCATCAGGTAGTAGGCTGGCATATACAGGTTGTCGGTGGTCTCCACCAGCCAGGCGGCGATGGTCGGGGTGAGGCCGGCGATCAGTACCGAGATGTTGAAGGCGCTGGCCAGGGCGCTGTAGCGGATATGGGTGGGGAACATCGCCGGCAGCGTCGAGGCCATCACGCCGATGAAGAAGTTCAGCAGCACGGCGAGCATCAGCAGGCCTGCGAAGATCACTGCCAGCTTGCCGCTGGTGATCAGCATGAACGCCGGAATGGCCAGGGCGAACAGGCCGACGCTACCGATGATGATGAACGGCTTGCGCCCCCACTTGTCGCTGAGCAGGCCGATCATCGGCTGCACGAAGAGCATGCCGACCATGATCGCGATGATGATCAGCACGCCGTGGTCCTCGCTGTAGTGCAGGTTGTGCGAGAGGTAGCTGGGCATGTAGGTGAGCAACATGTAGTAGGTGACGTTGGTGGCGATCACCACGCCGATGCAGGTCAGCAGGCTGCGCCAGTGTTTGGTCGCCACCTCCTTGAACGACACTTTCGGGCCGCTGGCCAGGCCCTCGCGGTCACCTTGCTCGAGTTTTTCGACGTGCTGCTGGAAGGCCGGGGTTTCTTCCAGCGCGTGACGCAGGTACAGGCCGATCAGGCCCAGCGGCAGGGCCAGGAAGAACGGCAGGCGCCAGCCCCACTCGAGGAACTGTTCCTCGCCGAGGATCGTCGAGATCAGTACCACCACCCCGGCGCCGAGGACGAAACCGGCGATCGAGCCGAAGTCCAGCCAGCTGCCGAGGAATCCGCGCTTGCGGTCCGGGGCGTACTCGGCGACGAAGATCGAGGCGCCGGTGTATTCGCCGCCCACCGAGAAGCCCTGGGCCATCTTGGCCAGCAACAGCAGGATCGGCGCCCAGATGCCGATGCTGGCGTAGGAGGGGATCAGGCCGATGGCGAAGGTGCTCAGGGACATGATCACGATGGTTGCGGCCAGCACCTTCTGGCGCCCGTAGCGATCGCCCAGGGCGCCGAAGAACAGCCCACCCAGCGGGCGGATCAGGAAGGGCACGGAGAAGGTGGCCAGGGCGGCGATCATCTGCACCCCGGGGCTGGCGTTGGGGAAGAACACCTTGCCCAGGGCATAGGCGACGAAGCCGTAGACGCCGAAGTCGAACCACTCCATGGCATTGCCCAGGGCGGCGGCGGTGATGGCCTTGCGCATCTTGGCGTCGTCGACGATGGTGATGTCCTTCAGGCCGATGGGCTTGACGGGTTTCTTGCGTGATTTCATGGGCCATTGTCCTTAGGTGGCGGGCGGCCTGGCCATGGTTTGGCCAGCGCTTCTAAGGGATCAGATGCAAGGGTGCGCTAAATAATTCCGTGCTAGATGATTTTGCGTTGCCTGCTTCGCCAGCAAGCTGGCTCCTACGGGGCGGCGCTGGTGGCCCTGCGCTGCGTCGGAAAGTTGGATTAGCGAATCATTCCTAAATATCCACCTGGGCACTTCGTGTTTAACAACAGGCCCTCGGCAGTGCGACTAAAGTCGGCTTGGATTGTTCGACAATCGGAATATTGTCTAGTTGAGCATCGATTCCAACCGATTGAAGTGGTTGGCCTTTTCACACATTACAGTTCACCGGGAGCCGCGCTGCGAAGGCACTAAAGTTTCACTAGGCGCAAGCCGATAATCACCAGTAACTGCACTGCAAAGTTCAACTTTCGCCGTGCCTTTATTTGGCTATAGGTGTTGTATGTGGTACCGGTTTGCTCCTGCTCGTCGCTTTTCGTTGTCCGTCGCGCTGTCGTGCTTGTGCGTCGGCGTCACCCAGGCGGATACCCCAGGCCAGGAAGTGCTGCGCCAACAGCAACAGCAGCAACAGGACCTGCAACAACTGCAACTCGAACAGCGTCGCCGGCAACTGGAGCGGGGTGCCTTCTCCACCCCAGGCACGCCCCCGGCGCCCGCGCCAAGCGTCGCCCCGGACAGCCAATGCTGGCCGTTGGCCGGGGTTCGCCTCGGTGGCGTCACGCTGATCGATCGCGCCCGTCTCGAGGCCCGTATCCAGCCGCTGCTGGCGCCCTGCATGGGCGTCGGCCAGATCAACCACCTGCTGGCGACCATCACCGCGGTGTACCTGGAGCAGGGTTATGTCGCCAGCCGGCCGTACCTGAACCGCGCCCCGGCCGCCGGCCAGTCGCTGGATATCCTGGTTGACGAAGGCTACGTCGAGGCCATCGAGCTGGCCGATCAGCAACTGCCGGTGTCGTTGGCCGGCGCCTTCCCCGGCATGCTCGGCGAGCCGTTGAACCTGCGTGACCTGGAGCAGGGCCTGGACCAGCTGAACCGCCTGCGCTCGGTCGACCTCGGCGCGGATATTGCCCCCGGCAGCCAGCCGGGCGCCTCGCGGATCATCCTGCGCCCGCGCAGCGCCGGGCAGCCGCGGGTGGCCTTGGGCCTGGGCCTGGACAACCTCGGCAGCGCCAGTACCGGGCGTGATCGGCGGGTACTGAGCCTGAGCCTGGACAACCCGCTGGCGCTCAACGACCTGCTCAGCCTCAGTGCCAGCGACACCCTCAACCAGGGTGAGCGCTATAGCCGCAATGCCAGCCTGTACTACGCCATTCCCTACGGCTACTGGACCTTCAGCCTGTTCGCCAGCCACGCCGAATACAGCGCGCCGGTCAAGCTCAGCAGCCTGACCCTGCACAGCCGCGGCATCACCGACCAGCTCAGCCTGCGCGGTGAGCGTGTGCTCTGGCGCGACCAGCGCCATCAGCTGAGCGCCAACCTGCAACTGGCGCACAAGGATGTCGACAGCGAGTTCGCCAAGGTGCGCCTGGACGTGCAAAGCCCGACCCTCAGCGTGGCGGAAGCCGGGCTCAACCTGTTCTGGCTCGACCGCGCGGTATGGAACTTCGACCTCAACTATGCCCAGGGCCTACGTTGGTTCGGCGCTGACGACGACGCCCAGCGGGTGGTCGCCAACTTGCCCAAGGCGCAGTTCCACAAGTACCGCGCGGGCCTCAGCCAGTGGCGCAACGGCCAATTCGGCGACCAGGCCTGGCAGTGGCAGAGCCAGCTCAACGTGCAGTACAGCCCCGATCCTTTGCCGGCCATCGAGCAGTTGCTCGGAACCGACGATTCCGCCGTGCGCGGCTACCGGGTCAGCAGTATTTCCGGGGCCAGCGGAGCGGTCTGGCGTAACACCCTGCGCTTGGGGCAACGCCCCGCCGGGCCCTTGAGCATCACCCCGCGACTGGGGCTGGACCACGGTTGGATCAAGGCCGACCACGGCGCCCCGATGCAGCACCTCAGCGCTGCCAGCCTCGGCGTCAACCTGGGCTGGAAAGGCCTGCAACTGGACTTCGACTACCAGCGCAGCCTGAGCACCCCCAGTGGCAACCACCGCGAGCCGGAAGTCTGGCTGTTCAGGGCCGGCCTGCAGATCTGAGCGGGGCAAACCTATGTGCAATGGCTACATGGGCAACAACTATGGAGAGTGACCTATGACGATGAAACCCTTTGCCTTCAAGCTGTCCCCCCAGGGCCGGCTGCGTTGGGCGATTGCCAGCCTGTTCCTCACGGCCAGCCTGCCACAGGCCCTGGCCGCCGGGGTGGTGGTGGCGCCTGGCCCCGGTGGCAGCGCGCAACTGCAAACCCAGGGTGGCGTGCCGATCGTCAACATCGTCGCGCCCAACGGCGCGGGGCTGTCGCACAACCAGTTCCTCGACTACAACGTCGACCGCCAGGGCCTGGTGCTGAACAACGCCTTGCAGGCCGGCAATTCGCAACTGGCCGGGCAACTGGCGGCCAACCCGCAGTTCAACGGCCAGGCGGCCAGCGTGATCCTCAACGAGGTGGTCAGCCGCAACCCGTCGGCCATCAACGGTGCCCAGGAAATCTTCGGCCGCACGGCCGATTATGTGCTGGCCAACCCCAACGGCATCTCGGTCAACGGCGCCAGCTTCATCAACACGCCCAACGCCAGCCTGGTGGTGGGCCGCCCCGAGGTGAACGACGGCAAGCTGCGGGCCCTGGGCACCACGGATGCCAGTGGGCAGTTGCAGGTGCAGGGCGCCGGCCTGCGCAATGACGGCGGCTCGGTCAACCTGATCGCCCCGCGCATCGACAGCCAGGGCCGTCTCGATGCCCGTGACCAGCTCAACCTGACCGTCGGCCGCCAGCAGGTCGACTACGCCAGCGGCCAGGTCACCGCGGTGGATCCGGCCGCGGCCAGCGGCGAGCGGCGCATCGACGCCAGCCTGTTCGGCGCCATGCAGGCCGGGCGCATCAATATCGTCAGCACCGCCGAGGGTGCGGGCGTGCGGGTAGGCCCGGCACAGCTCAGCGGGCGTGACGGGGTGAGCATCCAGTCCGCCGGTGACCTCGATGTCCGCGGCGAGGCCGTGGCCGACAGCCTGCAAGCCAACCGCGCCGGTATCCACAGCAGCCAGGGCGATGTCGGGCTGCGCAGCGCCCACGACCTGACCCTGGCAGCGGCCGACGTGCACGGCCGCGACGTCAAGCTCGACGCTGGGCGTAACCTCACCCTGAACACGGTACAGAGCCGCAAGCTCCAGGAAAAACGCGAGAACTGGCGCAGCGGCGCGCTGGGCATCGACTGGGAAACCTACCAGCGCACCTCCACCGACAGCGATACCCGCGAGCACGGCAGCCAGGTGCTGGCCCAGCGCGATGCGCGGCTCAGCGCGGGGCAGGACGCCCAACTGACCGGTGCCCACGTCGAGGCCGCCGGCCACCTCGGCATCGACAGCGGCGCCGACCTGCGCCTGGCGGCCGCCACCGAGCAGCATGTCGAGACCGACCAGGGCAAGCACACCAAGGGCTTCTGGAAGGCCGACTGGGACAAGCGCAGCGAAGAGCAGCGCAGCGTCACCAGCCAGCTCAAGGGCGGCGACATCGCCCTCAAGGCCAAGGGCACCGTGGCCACCGAAGGCGCCCAGTTGAGCAGCGGCCAGGACATCCGCATCGCCGCCAAGCAGGTGCAGCTCGGGACCGCTTCGCGCACCAACGCGCGCAACAGCCATGACCAGCAGAGCAAGTTCTTTGGCATCAGCCACAACGAGGCCAGCCAAGGCAACCGCGAGAGCACCGCGGTGCGCAGCGAGCTGGTGGCTGGCGGCACCCTGGGCCTGAGCAGCGGCGAGAACATCGATGTGGTCGGCGCCACGGTCAAGGCCGCTGGCGCGTTGAACGCCGAGGCCGGCGGTGACGTGAAACTCAGCGCCGCCGAAGACACCCGCGAGCACAGCGCCAGCGGCAACAGTCGTGGCTTCGTCGCCTCGGCCAAGGAAACCGCGCCGGGGGCCGGGCAGTACCGTGCCGGTATCGCCTATGTCAGCGAGAAACACAGCAGCAGTGGCACCGAGGTCAACCAGCACGGCGCCCACCTTAGCGGCAGCGCGGTGCAGGTCAGTGCCGGCAACGAGCTGGCGGTCAAGGGCTCGACGGTCCAGTCCAGCGCGGGCGACACCACCCTGAGCGGCAAGCAAGTGTCGCTGCTGGCCGGGCAGGATCAGCGCAGCGACAGCGCCGACAGCAGCCGTACCGCGGGCGGTGTCTACCTCACCGGTGGCCTTGATCGCGCCGGTGGCGGTGTCGATTTCTCCCACGCCAGCAGCCAGGACAGCAGCAGTGCCAGCACGGCCAAGACCAGCAGCGTGCACAGCAGCGGCACGCTCACCGTCAACGCCGGCAACCTGCTGAGCGAAGGCGCGCAGGTCGCCAGTGGCAAGGGCCTGAGCCTGACCGCCGACAGCGTCGACAACCGTGCCGCCAGCGACAGCAAGACCAGCAGCCACCAGCAGAGCAGCTGGACGGCGGATGTCGGCGTCAACGCCGAGTACAAGGAGATCGCCCGGCCCATCGCCGGCGTGGTCAGCGATGTGGTGAATGGCAAGGTCTCGGTCAAGGACGCGCTCGACGGCAAGCTGCCGCTCAAGGAAGTGGGCGACGTGCTGCAAGGCAAGACTTCGGTAACCGCGGCGCTGTCGCAGATCGGCTCGGCGAACGTCGGCGTCGACGTGGCGCTGGGCCACGCCAGCCAGGCCAGCAGCGAGCAGTCGAGCAAGGCGGTGGTCGGCACCTTCGCAGGGCAGAGCGTCGAGTTGAACGTCGCCGGCAAGCTGCGCGACCAGGGCACCCAGTACCAGGCCAGCAATGGCGCACTCACGATCAAGGCCGACAGCGTGCAGGCCGAGGCGGCCCGCGATAGCCATGCCAGCAGCAGCCAGCAGGTCACGGCCAATGTCAGCGGCCGGGTCTACACCAAGACCGGCTCGGATGTGAACGTGACCGCCGCCGGCTCCGGCAGCAACGAACACTCCAGCCGCGACAGTTCCACCGCAGTGGTGGCGAGCTACGGCGCCAGCCAGGGTGTGGACATCCAGGCCGCGGGCAACGCCAGCTTCGAAGGCAGTCGCCTCGACGGCGGCCAGGCTGGCGTGACCGTGGGCAGCGGCGGCGACCTGGCGCTGAACCAGGCCAGCAACCAGGTGCGCAGCGACAGCACCCGCGTGGGCGGTGGCGCCTCGCTGACGGTCAGCAGCCTGCCGACCGGCACTACCGACCTGGGCGGCAGCGTCCAGTTCGAGCACGGCGCCAGCCACAGCGATGAGAGCAAGGCCCAGGTGGCGAGCATCAGCGGCAATGGCCCGGTGCGCCTGAACAGTGGCGGCAACCAGACCGTGCAAGGCGCCCGCGTCGAGGTGAGTGGCCCGGTCGAACTCAAGGCCGGCGGCAAGCTCGACCTGCAGGCCGCCAGCGACAGCCGCAGCGTGACCGGTCACCAGGTTGACCTTGGCTTGAACCTGGGCGGCAAGTCGGTCAGCGGCGAGCAGGGCAGCACCCTGAGCGGCAACCTGGGTGGCCACATCAAGGCCGGGCAGACGCGCGAGTCGGCCAACACCCTCAGCGGCGGCCAGCTGGCGTCACGCGACTCGGTCAGCCTCGAGGGTGGTTCGCTGCATGCCCAGGGTACCCAGGTTACCGGACCGCAGGTCAAGCTGAGCGCCGGCGCGGGCGGCGTGCTGCTGGAGTCGGCGCAATCCACCCAGGGCCGTGGCAACTGGGGTGTCGAGCTCAATGCCGGCGGCAACCTCAGCCGCGAGACGCCTGCCGGCGCCGAGCAGCCGGGCAAGCCGGTGTACGGCTTCGAGCTGGGGGCCAAGGGGCAGCTCGATTACCTGCAGGCCAGCACCCAGCAGAACAGCCGGGTCAGTGCTGGGCAGGTGGTGCTGAACAGCGCCGGAACCACGCAGCTCAGCGGCGCGCGGGTCGAAGGCCAGCTCGGTGGCCAGCGCCAGGGCGGCGTCAGTGTCGCGGAGCGCCAGGACACCATCACCTCGGCCCGTCTCGACCTGGGCCTGGGCCTGACCGGCAAGCCGGGTGAGGCCAAGGACGGCGAGCAACCCAGCGGGCTCGACTACAAGCCGGCCTTCGACGCCCAGGGCGAGTTCCTGCGCAAGGCCAGCGTGAAGGAGGCTTCGGGCGTGGTTGACGGGCAGGGCGCCCTGGTTACCGGAGCCAGCGTCAAGCCGGTCAACTACGAGGTCAAGGCCACCCTCGACCAGCCGAAGGTGTCGGAGCTGGCGCTGCCGAGTGTGTCGCTGGAGCAGGGCAAGCTGAAGGTCGGGCCGTTGACCGTTGAAGGGCATATCGACAGTTGACGCCTGATCGCGGACAAGTCCCTCCCGCAGCCTCTGTGGGAGCGGGCTTGCCCCGCGATTGCAAGGGCGGCCTGAGCGCGGGGCACGCCTGCGTCGTGACTCAAGGCACCGCCGAAAACACCGACCCGGTCAGCCGTTCGCTCAGCAGCTCCAGGGCGCGCAACCCCGCCAACGAATTGCCCGAGGCATTCAACGCCGGCGACCACACGCAGATGCTGTAGCGCCCCGGCACCACCGCGACGATCCCGCCGCCCACGCCGCTCTTGCCCGGCAGGCCTACCCGGTAGGCAAAATTCCCCGCCTCGTCGTACAGCCCGCTGGTGGCCATGATCGCGTTCACCTGCTGCGCCTGGCGCGGGCTCAATACCTGCTCGCCGCTGTGCGGGCAATAGCCGCTGTTGGCCAGGAAGGCAAAGCCGCGGGCCACGTCGACGCAGCTCATCGACAGCGCGCAGTGGTGGAAGTAGCTGCGCAGTACCGTGTCGACATCGTTGTCGAAATTGCCGAACGCCTGCATCAGGTAGGCCATGGCCGCGTTGCGCGCGCGGTGCTGGTACTCCGACTCGGCCACCAGCGCATCGCTGACGATGCGCGGGTTGGCGGCCAGGCGGCGGACGAAGTCGCGCATCGACAGCGACGGCGTGGCATAGCGCGACTGGTTGATGTCGCAGATCACCAGGGCGCCAGCGTTGATGAACGGGTTGCGCGGTCGGCCTTTCTCCACCTCCAGCTGCACCAGCGAGTTGAACGCCTGGCCGGACGGCTCGTAGCCCAGGCGCGACCAAATGGCCTCGCCGCTATGATTGATCGCCTGCACCAGGCTGAACACCTTGGAAATACTCTGGATCGAGAACGGCGTGCGTGCGTCACCGGCGCAGTGCATCTGGCCATCCAGGCTTTGCACGGCAATGCCCAGCTGGTTGGGGTCGACCTGGGCCAGGGCGGGAATGTATTGCGCCACCTGGCCCTGGTCGAGCAGGGGGCGGACGTGGTCGAGGATCTCTTGCAGTAAGGCGTGCATGGGGACCTGGGAATGCGTGGATTGCGAAGCGCTTGTGGCTCAGACGGCGGCTGCCGCGTTGACGGCACAGTAAGGCGGGGCGGTTGCGTGAGGCGACTTGGGACGCTAAAGTCGCGCCGAGGCGTTGGCTGCGCCTGCGGTCCGCGCGAAGGGGTAGCCCAGGCCAGGCAGACTTCATTCCCTACCAGCTCCCGGCTTGTCGGCGGACCGAGCCCATGAGGAGTTGGCATGCCTGTCATCGACGCATCCCGTCACCACGGTCTTCTCGACTTGCCCGCCCTGCGCAAGCGCGCCAAGCGCCTGCTCAAATCCCTGGATGACGACACCCGAACGCAACTACTCGGCCTGGGCTTGCCCGGACCGGACTATCGACTGGCCGACACCCAGTGGCTGGTGGCCCGTGAAGCCGGCTTTGCCAGCTGGCCGCGGCTCAAGGCGCATGCCGACGCGGTGGCCTTCGCCGCGCGGCATCCCGGTTTTGCCGCCCAGAGCGAGGCACGGGTGCAGCATTGGCGCTGCGGCAACGATATCGAGCACAGCCTGCGTATTGCTGGGGTGCGCGGTGCTTTCCACATGTTCGACGACCCCATGGTGATGGGGCCTGTGCCGGCCCTGCCTGAGGACGAGTACTGGCGGTTGCGCAGCGACTATATGCAACGGGTGTTCGCCGTCGACCCGCGCGACCTGGCCCTGCGCCAGGCTCGGCAACGGGCGGCACTCGCGCAGCTCGACGGCGACAGTGAAGTGGTGCTGTGGTGCGAGGCCGACGCCTATGACCAGCTGTTCCTGGTTCGCCTGCTTGCCAGCCTGCCCACGCTGCCGCGCCGTCTCGAGCTGATCGAGATCGAGCGGGTGCCAGGGGTCGAACGCTTCATCGGTATCGGCCAGTTGGCGCCGGACCTGCTCGCCTGGTTGTGGCCGCAACGGCGGGCGCTGGGCGAGCAGGCGCTGGCGCTGGGGCGCCAGGCCTGGTCGGCGTATACCGCGCCCGATCCACGGGCCTGGGCCGCGCTGGCGGGGCGTCAGCATCCGTTGCTGCCATTGCTGGGCAAGGCGTTAGCCCGACAATTGCAGGAGTTGCCCGGTGTCGAGGATGGTTTGAGCCTGACCGAGCGCCTGAGCCTGCGCATTTTGGCCCATCGGGGCGAGCAGCCGGCAGGGCGGGTATTCGCTGAACTGATGGCACGCTACGAGCCGCTGCCGTACCTGGGTGACCAGATGTTCACTGCACTGCTGCGGCCATTGATCGAGACGGCGCGGCCGTTGCTGCGCGAAGGGCCGGGGGACGGCTGGGCGCAGCGTTCGTTGAGGCTTACCACGCTGGGTGAGCGGGTGCTGGCTGGGCAGGTCAACTGGCTCGACCAGCAACCTGCCGAGCGTTGGGTTGGCGGGGTGCGTATCGTGGCTGGGCAGGCGCCATGGCAGGTCGATGAGCAAGGGCAGGTGGCGCAGCGGCGGTAATCTGGCTCAGAACTTGTACTTAGCGCCGCAACCTCAAGTGCTCAAGGGGCATGACGTCCATGCTAAGTGGGAAGTCGATGGCACTACAGGTACTTATATACGTGCGTTCAAACTATCCGTTAACTGGCACAATTGCGCGATCTGACTGATCCGGAGACCCCCATGCTGCGTGTATTCGAACGCTGGCTCGACCCTTTCCCCCCCGACGAGGCTCCGCCACCGCCCATGGGCCTGGCTCGGTTCATGTGGGCCTGCACCCGCGGGGCGCGCGGTTATATCCTCGCCTTCGCCGTGCTCAGCGCCGCGGTGTCGCTTTACGAGGCCTGGCTGTTCGCCTTCCTCGGCCAGGTAGTGGACCTGCTTGCCAGCTGGCAGGCCGGCAGCGCCGTGAGCGCCGAGGAAACCCGCGTGTTGTGGGGCGCCGGGGTGGTGCTGGTGGCCAGTGTCGGCCTGGTGGCGGCGCGCACGGCGGTGCAGCACCAGGTGTTGGCGATCAACCTGCCATTGCGCCTGCGCTGGGACTTCCACCGCCTGATGCTGCGCCAGAGCCTGTCGTTCTTCTCCGACGAGTTTTCCGGGCGGGTCACCACCAAGGTGATGCAGACCGCGCTGGCGGTGCGCGAGGTGCTGTTCACCCTGATCGAGATCCTGCCGGGCATCGGTGTGTATTTCGTGGCGATCATCGCCCTGGCCGGCGGCTTCGCCCTCAAGTTGATGCTGCCGTTCCTGGCCTGGATCGGCCTGTTTGGCCTGGCCATGCTGTATTTCGTGCCGCGCCTGGGGCAGGTCGGCCAGGAGCAGGCCCACGCGCGCTCGTCGATGACCGGGCGGGTCTCGGATGCCTACACCAACATCACCACGGTCAAGCTGTTCAGCCACGGCAAGCGCGAGGCGCACTTCGCCCGCGCAGCCATGGAAGACTTCAAGCTCACCGGTTTTCGCCAGATGCGCCTGGTCAGCCAGTTCGAGATCGTCAACCAGGCGCTGGTGGTCGGCCTGATCCTCGGCGCCGGTGGTTATGCGCTGTGGCTGTGGCACCAGGGCGAGGTCGGCGCCGGCGCGGTGGCGGCGATCACCGCCATGGCCCTGCGCATCAATGGCATGTCGCATTGGATCATGTGGCAGATGACGTCGTTGTTCGAGAGCATCGGCACCGTGCAGGACGGCATGGCGACCCTGACCCGCACGCCCAAGGTACTGGACGCAGCGGATGCCAAGGCGCTGGAGCCACGGGGCGGGGCGGTGACCTTCGACAACGTGCGCTTCAACTACAACGGCGAGCGCCAGGTGCTCGACGGCCTGAGCCTGACGATCCGCCCGGGCGAGAAGATTGGCCTGGTGGGCCGCTCCGGTGCCGGCAAGTCGACGCTGATCAACCTGCTGCTGCGCTTCTATGATGTCGACAGCGGCCAGATTCGCATCGACGGCCAGGACATTGCCCACGTCACCCAGGACAGCCTGCGCGGCGCCATCGGCATGGTCACCCAGGACACCTCGTTGCTGCATCGCTCGATCCGCGACAATATCGCCTATGGTCGCCCCGATGCGAGCGAGGCGCAGATCCGCCGCGCCGCCGCCAGCGCCCAGGCCGATGGGTTCATCGGGCAACTGAGCGACCGCCAGGGGCACAGCGGCTACGACACCCTGGTGGGCGAACGCGGCATCAAGCTGTCCGGCGGCCAGCGCCAGCGCATCGCCATTGCCCGGGTGATGCTCAAGAACGCGCCGATCCTGCTGCTCGACGAAGCCACCAGCGCGCTGGACTCGGAAGTCGAGGTGGCGATCCAGGAAAGCCTGGATGAAATGATGAGGGGCAAGACGGTGATCGCCATCGCCCACCGGCTGTCGACCATCGCCGCCATGGACCGTCTGATAGTGATGGACGAAGGGCGCATCATAGAGCAGGGCACCCATGCCCAGTTGCTGGCCCGAAATGGCGCCTATGCGCGGTTGTGGCAGCACCAGAGCGGTGGTTTCCTGGGCGAGGACCGAGGTGTGGAGGAGGCCGTGGAATAGCCGTTTTTGCAGAAGCGGCCGCGTGCCGCGAAAGGCTCGCAAAGCAGCCCCGGCAAATCAACCTTGGACGCCGTATCTGTCGTGGCGGACGCCTTGTCAAACAGACGTTTCCAAAGCAGGTACACATGAGGACGGCTCGAGCGCAAGCTGCGCTTGAATCCACTCAATGAACGCTCGCACCGGCGCACGTTGCAGGTGCTCCTCGCGGGTCACCAGGTAATAAGCGAAGTGTGATGGCCAGGGGCGCTCCAGCGCGACGACCAACCGGCCACTGCGCAGGTCCTCGGCGGCGAGCTGTGCCTGCACCAGGGCGATACCCTGGCCACTGGCGGCCGCGCGCAGCAATAGCAGGTCTTCGTCAAAACTCGGCCCTCGGCGGCTACGGCTGTCGGGTTCGACACCATGGGCCTGCAGCCACAGTGTCCAGTCGGCACGCTCGGCCTCCTGCAGCAGGGGATAACGCAGGCAGTCCTGTGGTTCGTCCAGCGCCGGCCCGCCGGCAAGCAGGCCAGGGCTGGCTACCGGTAGCAGCACGGGCGCCAACAGGGGTATCGACGCCAGCCCCGGGTAATCGCCCAGGCCGTGGCGCAGCGCGATATCGACAGGGTCACGGTGCAGGTCGGCCAGCGCGGCCGTGGACTGCACGTGGATGTCGATCTGCGGATGCCGCGCATTGAAATCGGCCAGGCGTGGCACCAGCCAGCTGGAGGCGAACGATGGCTGGGTGCTGATCGTCAAGGTAGAAGTTCGGGTTAGCCGTTCCAGGTCGAGCAGGGCGCTTTCGATCTGGCCGAAGCCGCGTGACAGCCCCGGATAGAGGCTCGCGCCAGCCTCGGTGAGCTGCACGCCATAACGGCTTCGGCTCAGCAGAACGACCCCCAGGCGCTGCTCCAGCAGGCGGATCTGTTGACTGATGGCACCTGGGCTGACCCCCATGCGTTCGGCGGCAGCCTTCAGGCTGCCCAGGCGAGTGGTTTCGCAGAAGGCACGCAACGCGAGTAACGGCAAGACTGCACCCATGAAATTCCAACCTTAGAAAAACTAATTTGAAGAAAAGCAATGATCGTTAGTAAGCACGATACAGTGTGCATAGCATAGCGATGAACCACAGAAATCAAATCAGTTTTACTGAGGTGAACAGCATGCAAGAACCTGCGCTTGTGCTTTACAGCGACAGTTCCCCCAACGGTTTCAAGATCACCATTGCCCTCGAAGAGCTCGGCCTGCGTTATCGGCTGGTTCACGTGAACATCGACCGGGGCGAACATCGCCAGGCCAATTTCCTGGCACTCAACCCCGCAGGCCGCATCCCGGTGCTGGTGGACCACAGTGCCGGAGTGGTGCTGTTCGAGTCAGCCGCGATCCTCTTGTACCTGGCGCAGCGCAATGGCCAACTGCTGGAGCAGGCGGCTCAACCGCGCTGGGCGACGATCACCTGGCTCATGTACCACAGCGCCAGCGTGGGGCCGGTGCTCGGGCAGCGCGTGCACTTCGAGTGCTTCGAGGCCATCGCCAACCCGGCGGCGCAAAAGCGCTACCGCAGCCTCAGCGAAGACGCCTTCGCCGTGCTCGACCAGCACCTGGCCAGCCATTTGTGGCTGGCAGGCGAAGCCTATTCGATTGCCGACATCGCCCACTTTGCCTGGCTGCACATCGCCGAGCTCGTGGGCTTCGATTTCACTGCTCACCGCCACCTGACTCGCTGGTATCGACAAGTCCAAATGCGCCCTGCCGTGCAACGCGGCATCCGCCTTCCCGCCCCAGCCACCGGCCCCTGAACCTGAGCAAGGAATGCCCATGAACCTCATCAGCAACAAAGGCGCCAGCGCCGATGCGTTCGCCCTGCATCCCGGTTACCGTCGCATGTTCGCCCCTGGTCAGCTGACCCTTGGCATTTTCCTGCCGCTGCGTTTCTATGCCGGCGACATGGGCGTGCTCCGCGGCCAGGCGCAGTTGGTCGGCGAGATCGACCGCCTGGGTTTCGCTGCCACCTGGGTACGCGACGTGCCGTTGTACGACCCGGCATTCGGCGATGCCGGCCAGGTGTTCGATCCGTTCACCTACCTGGGCTATCTGGCGGCCCACACTCGCCACATCAGCCTCGCGACCGGGAGCACGATCTTCACCCTGCGCCACCCCATCGACCTGGCCAAGTCCGCTGCCAGCCTGGATTGCCTGTCGGGCGGACGCCTGGTGCTGGGCATCGCCTCGGGCGACCGCCCGGTGGAGTTCCCGGCCTACGGCCTGGCCCATGACAGTCGCGGGGAGCGCTTCGCGCAGAGCGTGGACTATTTCCGCCGGCTGCTGGACGGCCATCCTGCGCCGATCCATTCAGCGCTGGGGCAGATCGATGGCGCGCGGCTCCTCCCCAAGCCCGCCACGGGGCGCATACCGTTGCTGGTAACCGGCTCGTCGCGCCAGTCCTTGCAGTGGCTCGGCGAACATGCCGATGGCTGGATCACCTACCCGCAAGCCACCCACAACATCCTGGGGCCTCGCCGTCTGGCCGAGAAAATAAGTGCCTGGCGCGCGCTCATTCCAGGCGGGGGCTTTCGCCCGCATGTCACCAATGAGTGGATCGATCTGGACGAAGACCCAAACTTCCCGCGTACCGCGCAACAGGGTGGCTATGTGTTACGCACCGGTCGCAACGGTTTGATCGATCTGCTGCATGAGTGGCGTGATGCCGGGGTCAATCATGCGGCACTGGGCATGCAGATGGCGCAGCGCCCGGCGCTGGAAATCATCCAGGAGCTGGCCGAGGAGGTGCTGCCGCTGTTTCCCGCGCTGCCCGGCCCGGCACCTCATGCCCAGGCCTGGTAGGCCGGGTGGCGGGCACTTCAGTTGGGCTGGATCTGCCGATAGAAGTCATTCAGCTCGCCGCCCCGGGCTGCGTTCAGCTCCATGCGGCAGGTGCTGTACATCGGCGTGCCGATGGCCAGGCCCTGGCTGTCGCACCAGGCCTCGCGGTATTGCAGCCAGGCCTTCTGCGCGGCCTCCATCCCTGCGGGGGCACAGGTGATGCTATCACAGGGCTTCGCGGGCAAGCTGGCGAATGCCTCGGGCTCGCAGGAAAGATCAGTACGTCGAGCAACAGGTTGCGGATGTTCATGGCGATCACATCCTTGTGTTGGAATACCGGCCACGGTAGGGGCCTGTCCAGAGGCTTGCGCCTCGAAGGCTAGTTTGCAGTTGCGAGGGAAAATAATGGGCCCCGCAGTGGCGGGGCGAACGCTGGGATCAGCAGCGCCAGATGGCCCGGCGTGGTCGGTCATTCAAGCACTTGAAGCCATGGCCAACGCGCCTGGTAACTGGCCGCTTTTGCCCTGAACAAATCGGGTCTTGGATTCAACGCGTTCATCCTCAGCACGTCGTTCTGCAGGTCGTCCAGACCATGGGTGCTGTAGAGCTTGCCTGTATCAATATCAACGCCTAGGCAGGTCGATCGAATCAGATAGCGGTCAATGCCGTCCGTGACCTTTTTCAGCGGTGAATAGGCACCGCCGAATTTTTCTGCGTACCACAGATGCACGCGTGCCTGGTTGCGGACTTCCACGTTGACGGCTAAATGCGCGCATGCCTGCTGCACCCGGGATATGACCTGGTTCTCCGCCGCCCAGGACAGGTCAGCGTCGAAGTAGGCGATGTCATAGTCCTTGACGCCCCAGTCGACGGCTCGGCCCGAGCGGTGATTCCAGAACGCCTGGAACAACGCGCCTGCTGTCAGCATGGCGTGCGGGATACCCAGTGTCGGCAGGATCTGCAACAGTGCTCGGTTGATTGGGTTGCGGGCAATGATCTGCAGTAAGTGCGCATCGGTAAGTGCATGCATGGGGCCGTCCTTGGAGGTGTCGCAAAGGGCTGAGCTTACCTGAATGCCGTCGAGGCCAGTGGCGCTGCAACAACGGCTGCTCGCTCGATTGCGCTGTGCCACTAGCGTTTCCAGAACCTATCTGGCCGACAGGGCGCGAGGGCAGGGGAGGCCTTGCCATCGATGATCTCCTCGCTGGCAAGCCGCCCCACGATCGCCGCCAAGGTAACGCCAGGGTGCACGGCGCACACATAGACGCCGCCGACGTTGGGCAGATGACCGATGATGGGCACGCCATCCGCTGGCATGGGCCTGAGCCCGACACGCGCCCATTCTGGTTCTATCGAAACCACCCCATGAAGCTCGTGTTGAATCGCCTTGGCCGTTCGTAGCGCAATCGCTGCCGGCTGGTTGTCCGCTGCGTCGTCCAGATAGTCTTCTGCCGCCAGCAATGCCCCATCCGCGGTGTGCCGCACTTCCATGACAGGGCTGGAGATGAGGCTGCGCACCAGGTCGGGTTGAGTCTTGTAGCGAATGAGAATGGCAGGTGACGCCGCGATTGGCAGTGTTATGGCCAGGCTGTCGGTCAGTTGGGTGATGCCGGTCCCGGCTGCAATCACGACACTATCGGCATCGATGATGCTCATGGCTGTCGCAACGGCGCTCAGCTGTGCTTGCTCGATGACAAGGCCGAGCACGCGGGTTTGCGTGAACACTTTCGCCCCATGGGCCTGGGCCGCGGCGATCAGCGCATGCGCTGCGGCCACGGGGTCCAGCGCGCCTTCTGCTGGCGCATGGCAAGCAGACTCGGGCGGGTGTTTGAGATTGGGTTCAAGACCGACAATCTGCGTTCGACAGACCCTGTCAGCCGCGGACGAATCACTGGCAGGCGTCGGTGCCGCGCTGGACATCGTGCTGTAGGACAAGGCGCCAGTCCATCGCACCGTCAAGCCCGGCAACTCGGCCTCGAGTTGCCGGTACGCCTCGATTGCCGCGCCGCGCAGCGGGGCGATGGGGTCGGTTTCGGGGGCAGCGGTATTGATCCAGGCGAACGAGCGGCTCGTCACGCCTGACGCGATACCGTCAGCCTCGAGCACTGTGACATTGGCGCCTTTGCGCGCCAGGTGGTAGGCCAGTGATGCGCCGATGATGCCGGCACCAATGACAACGACCCGCTTGCCTTGACCTGTTGCCATATCAACCTCCGTGCTGTCGATGGGCCGAGGGTACGACAACGGCAGGCATCCATAAACCGAGGGCTGGGTTTTTTGCTTGTCGGGTGCCTGGGACCGTACCTTTCTCTACTAATTAAGGGCTTAGCCGCAGAGCCGAGCACATCATCAGGCGTCTTTTTTATTCAGGACCTACCCAGTCAAAGCCGGTATTGCAACAGCCGTGGCTGGCGAAGCATGAGGACAACCGAAGGGGTACGCTCAGACTGCCATGAGCTCGGCGAGGTTGCGGTATTGTCCCTTGAAGTACAGCAATGGCTGCGAATCTGCAGCCTTCTGCAGGTTGAACGCCTTCACCTCACCAATCACGATCAGGTGGTCGCCCGCTTCGTGCTCTGCGTGAATTTCGCAATCGAGCCAGTACAAGCTGCCAGCAATGGCTGGATTACCCAAAGGTGATTGCTGCCACTCCACGCCGTGCCACTTGTCCGTGCCTCGCCGAGCGAACTGGTTGGAGATCTTGGCCTGTTCAGCAGACAGAATGTTGACCGCGAACCGACCAGCCTGGCGAATTCTAGGGTAGCTTGCCGAGCTGCGCATTACGCTGAATGACACCAGCGGCGGGCTCATTGACACGCTGTAGAACGACTGGCAAGTAAAACCAATCGGTTCGTCATCAATGTGCGTTGTAATCACCGTGATGCCGGAGGCGTAGTGCCCAAGCGCTTCGCGGAAGCTCAACGGCTCGATAGCAGTACTGGGGAGTGACATATTGGGTCCTGGCTATTGATTACCGCTCGAAGGTGCAGGGAAAGGCCGAATCAGCCCAAGTATTTGGGCTGAACTTCATCTGAGCATTCGCTGACCACCTTCGACATAGGCTCAGCGCTTGTTTAGTAGCTCTTGACGGACAATTTCCGCGCCGGCACTCAGCGCATTGAGCTTGCCTCTTGCCACGTGACGCGGCAGGGGCGCCATACCGCAGTTGGTGCATGGATAGAGCTTGTCGGCGTCCACGAACTGCAGTGCGTTGCGCAGGGTATTGGCCACTTCTTCAGGGGTTTCGATAGCGTGGTTAGCCACATCGATGGCGCCTACCATCACTTTCTTGCCACGGATCAGCTCGATCAGGTCCATCGGCACGTGGGAGTTGTGGCACTCCAACGAGACGATATCGATGCTCGATTTTTGCAGCTTAGGGAAGGCTTCTTCGTATTGCCGCCACTCCGAGCCCAAGGTTTTTTTCCAATCGGTATTAGCCTTGATGCCGTAGCCGTAGCAGATGTGCACGGCGGTTTCGCACTTGAGGCCTTCGATGGCTCGCTCCAGCGTAGCGACGCCCCACTCGTTAACCTCGTCGAAGAAGACGTTGAAGGCGGGTTCGTCGAACTGGATGATGTCGACACCGGCCGCTTCGAGTTCGTGAGCTTCCTGGTTGAGGATCTTGGCGAATTCCCAAGCCAGCTTTTCGCGGCTCTTGTAATGCGCGTCATACAACGTGTCGATCATGGTCATGGGGCCTGGCAGCGCCCATTTGATCGGTTGCGAGGTTTGCTGACGCAGGAACTTGGCGTCTTCGACGAAGACGGGCTTGCGACGCGCAACGGCGCCTACCACCGTTGGTACGCTGGCATCGTAGCGATCACGAATCCTGACGGTTTCACGTTTTTCAAAATCCACGCCATCGAGATGTTCGATGAAGGTCGTGACGAAATGCTGACGTGTTTGCTCGCCATCGCTGACGATGTCGATACCGGCGTGCTGCTGCTCTTGCAAAGACAAGCGCAGCGCGTCGTGCTTGCCTTCGATCAGTTCATCACCTTCCAATTTCCACGGTGACCAAAGTTTTTCAGGTTCTGCGAGCCAGGAAGGTTTAGGCAAGCTGCCGGCAGTCGACGTAGGGAGCAATTTTTTCACAATAAAAGACCTTGTACAGGGGCGATTCAAGCGGCGTAACTGGCAGACCACTGCTCAAGAATGGCGTGGTAGGGTTTGATGAAGTGCTCTTCGGCAAACTTTCCCTGCTCAATAGCGAGGCGGCCACGTTCTTCTCGATCATAAATGATACGCGTCAGCGAATAATCCTGATGTTGCAAGCTAGGCTGATAGGACTTTCCAGCTGCGGAGTTCGCATTGTAGATTTCAGGGCGGTAAATTTTCTGGAAAGTGTCCATCGTGCTGATGGTACTGATCAGTTCCAGATTGGTGTAGTCACCCAGCAAGTCACCGGCAAAGTAGAAGGCCAGGGGGGCAACACTGTTCGGCGGCATGAAGTAACGAACCTTCAGGCCCATCTTCTTGAAATACTCATCCGTCAGGGAGTATTCATTTTGCTGGTATTCAACACCGAGTACCGGATGCTGGTTCTCCATCCGCTGGTAGGTCTTGGCACTGGAGACACTCAGGCAGATTACAGGCGGCTTGTCGAAGTGTTCCTTGTAAGCATCTGAGCTGACGAAAGACTTGAACAGCTTGCCGTGGAGGTCGCCGAAGTTAGCGGGCGTACTGAACTCAGCTTTGTCCTTGTTATGTCCCAGCAATAGCACGCTGAAGTCATAATCCCGCACATACGATGAGAAGTTGTTCCCCACCATTCCGGCAATGCGTTCGTTGGTTTGACGGTCAACGACCGTGGTTTTCAAGATTTCAATCAAGGGTAGAGCATGATCGCTGTGCTCGGCAGCAATGTTCATTTCGACAGAAATGATCTCAAGGCCTACCGAGTACCGATCAGCGCTGGGGTTGTCCCAGTGCGCCAGAGCATTGAAGCGATTATCAATCATCTTCAATGTGTTGCGCAGATTTTCCTGGCGACTTGCCCCTCTCGCCAAGTTGGCGAAGTTGGTGGTTATGCGCGTATTGTTCGATGGCTGGTAGTTTTCATCGAAACAAATGCTCTTAATGGCAAATGCAAAGTCATTGCTCATTTTAACCTGACACCCTAATCTCGTAATGGTTTCAGTGCACCGTATAGCTTTGCTACTCAGCTAATTGGTTGGACACTGTCTCTAATTAAGAGGCATTCTAGAGGGGGCTGTTGAGGGGTGGCTAATGAATTGATTTCAAAAAAACTTTAGTTCTGCTCATCTGCCCTTCGATGGTCACACGCCCATAGCTGCGGGCAATACTGTAGCGGGAGCTTTTGACCTGCTGAGTGATTTCCGGTAGCTGCTCAGGTGGCAAATCCATCTCGACCAATCAGGCTTTTCCTGACTTTTTGAACGAAGCTCAGGCGTTACCTTGTTCATCCTCTTCATCGCCGTAGTACTTCACGCCAATGCGAATGATGTCCCGGCCTTGCGCTTTGCGGTGATGGTTGGAGTCTCGCAGCGAGTAGATACAACCACAGTACTCCTGCTGATAGAAGCGCTCGCGCTTGCTGATCTCCACCATGCGCGCAGCTCCACCACCCTTGCGCCAGTTGTAGTCCCAATAGGTGATACCAGGATACTTGGCGGCCGAACGAAGACCGCAGCCGTTGATTTGCTGCATGTCCTTCCAGCGTGAAATACCCAGTGAGCTGCTGATCACCGAGAACCCATGCTCGTAGGCATACAAGGCGGTGCGCTCGAAACGCATATCGAAGCACATGGTGCAGCGCTCCCCGCGTTCTGGCGCTTGCTCCATGCCTTTGGCCCGCGCAAACCAGTTGTCGGTATCGTAATCGGCATCGACGAACGGCACATTGTGCTGCTCCGCGAAGCGAATGTTCTCTTCCTTGCGCAGCAGGTACTCACGCTCAGGATGGATGTTGGGGTTGTAAAAGAAAATCGTGTAGTCAATGCCGGAAGCCGTGATGGCCTCCATCACCTCACCGGAGCACGGCGCGCAGCAAGAGTGCAGAAGCAGGCGATTGGCGCCGTCCGGTAGGGTGAGTTTTGATCGATCGATAATGCTCACGGCTTTACCTCGCCCAGCGAGACGAAACCGGAGTGACGCCGAGGTTGAGTGTCAGTGTCAAAGTGCTCTGCCCTCAAACAGAAAATTCAATGAGGGGGATTGTCAGGGATCAAGGAGCCATGAGACAAACTCATTTTTTTTGCATTGAAATGTAGTTTTCCTCATGATCGACTTAAGGCACCTGCGTACTATCCATGCCCTGCGAGAAACAGAAAGCCTGCAGGAAGCAGCCGAGCGACTGTGCCTGACCCAGTCGGCGCTTTCGCACCAGTGCCGGCCTCAAGTTGCTTCAACTGGCCGAGCAGGTGCTGCCGCTGGTTCGCTCGGCGGAACGCGATTTGGGTAAGCTCACCAGTGGTAGCGCGGGCCGGCTGCACATCGCCATTGAGTGCCATAGTTGCTACCAATGGTTGATGCCTTCTGTGGACGAATTCCGCGGTGCCTGGCCGGAAGTTGAACTGGACTTGGCCTCCGGGTTTGCGTTCGCACCACTACCGGCGCTTGAGCGAGGAGACCTGGACCTGGTCGTGACCTCCGATCCTGTTGATCTACCGGGAATCACATACGTGCCGCTTTTCGGCTACGAGGCATTACTGGCCATCGATAACCACCACGCGCTGTGCGAAAAGCCGCACCTTGAGCCTGCAGACATCGCTGGCGAGACACTGATCACCTACCCGATCGAGCGAAATCGGCTGGACATCTTCACCCGATTCCTCGATCCGGCAGACATTGAACCGCCGCAAGTACGCACCTGCGAACTGACGGTGATGATGATGCAGCTTGTGGCCAGTGGGCGTGGCGTGTGCTGCCTACCCAACTGGGCGGTGCATGAGTACAGCTCCCGGGGCTACGTGACGGCCAAACGATTGGGAGAGAAAGGGCTACAGGCCACATTGTTCGCAGCTATTCGCTCCGACATGCTGGAAGTGCCCTATCTGAGCGACTTCTTGCTCACCGCCAAGGACACATCGTTTGCCACATTAGAGGGAGTTAACGCAGTCGCTGAACGCAAGGTCTGAAATGTCAACCATGCCGCTATGGGTCGATAGCTGTCCTCGCAAGTGACCACAATCGATCCAAAGCGGACGTTTGAATGCTCGGTGATTGCTTCGACGCTTTTCAATGAGCATCATCGGGGTTCGACAAGGAGACGTCTCTATGCACAAACCAGTGCTGCATCTCATCTCAGGAAAGATTGCATCCGGTAAGTCAACGCTAGCCAAAAGTTTGGCAACTGAAGGATCGACGGTTCTGCTGACTGAGGATCATTGGCTCTCACGGCTATACCCTGGACAGATCAAGTCAGTCACCGACTATGTGCGTTTTGCGCACCAGATTCGGGAGGTGCTGGGCCCGCTCGTCATTGATGTTCTTCGGGCTGGAGTGACTGTCGTTTTGGATTTTCCTGCCAATACTCCTCAAGATCGACAATGGCTGCGCGGCCTGGCTGACGCCGCCGAGGTTTCACATTGCGTCCACTATATCGAGGTGGACGATGACACCTGTCGAGACAGGTTGCATATTCGTAATCACCATGGCGAGCATGAGTTTGCGGCAACTGACGCGGAGTTCGATCTGATCACTAGCTACTTTCGAGCGCCACATGAGAATGAAGGGCTCCAGATTGAAATTCACCGATAACGAGTAGCCCCTGTGGGATTGAGTTATCTCTAATGCGGCATTGGGCCGCTAACGGCCCACATCGGATGGCCTCCATGGGACGGTAGCAGCCCTTCAATGCCGGCAGCTTTCGACCCATGGCGGACATTGCTGTGAGTTGTCCAAATCTAATCGAACCAGGTTTGCTGATGCGCGCCAGTGCGAAATTCAAAGGCACGCTCAATGTCTTCAAGCACGACGCGATCGGTGCATAGCGCCGGAAGCGCATCGATACTGAAAAATTTCACTGCCAGCGTCTCGGCACCAGGTTGAGGTGCAGCATCATCGATGCGATCGCAAAGAAAGTAGAGTTTGTAGAAGTCTCGGATATCAGGCTTGAACGGCCCCTTAGCCTTGTGCCTCACGCTGTACAAAGCCTCCGCGGTGACGGCGATACACGCTTCTTCGAGGACTTCTTTGGCCACATTTTCGGCAGCGGAAAGACCTACTTCAGCGAATCCGCCGGGCATAGTCCATAATTCGTTATCCCTTTCTTGAACCAGGAGAATCTGATCATCCCTGATCACTGCCGCGCGCACGTCGACTTTGGGTGTTGGGTAGCTCTTGCTGTCGGGGCTCAGTTCGATAATTCGCTCAAGAGGGGTAGAGCTCAACTGGGCAAGCATCTGAGCAGTGATGAGGTTGATTTGCTCAAATCGCTCTTGGTCGTATTGGTCACGACTATAAGCCAGACCGGTTGCAGACAGAGCCTGGAGTCTCTTGATCTGGTTCAACCATGTTGCTTCCATGCTTACTCTCCCAGCATCGCAATCAAAAGATTGAGCTTGCTCAAATCCTTGCACAACTGGACTGGATTAGTAAAGTGAGTGGTACGCATCCCGCCGGCTGCTGCCTCGACATTTTCTGTACGTCGTCAATGAAAAGCGTTCTGGACGTAGTGAGATCGTAGCGATGGTTCAGCAGCTGGAATATTTCCGGTCATGGTTTCAGCAATTTTTCCTGACCGCAGATGAGTATTTTTTCGAGCCTTCTGAGGAAATCGAAGCGCTCCTCTGCAACGTCGAAGGTCCCGGCTGGCCGGGTCGTAAGCGCCAATAGGCAATCTCGAGATTGACCGAGCTCATCACGTATATGTACCGTTTTTAGGGCTCCGCCCGGCATCTTGTCCCAGCGATCGCGATACGCACGGATGGACGGTGCAGGTTGAGACAGGCTGAGCATCGATCAGAGGAATTGGGATGATCGCCTCTCTGGCCGAGAGGCCCACGTCCGGCCCGGATCAATCCAGGTGAGCAAACAACTACTATTGACACGTTTCGCACTCTTCTGACCTTAGTGCGCTTTTTCGATCTGACGGGCTTGTTCGGAGTTGCCTTAACGGCGAAAAGCGATCAGTTGGCAGATTCACCATAAGCGAGTCCGCTCTAGTGGGAAATCAGCCATAGGCGGGGTATATCTGTCAGGTATTATTTAACACTGGCGTAGCGCTGACTAAGTTCCCTCGCGGTAGCTGCTAAACAAAGGAATGTGAATATGCGGCACTGGTTTGACTCAGGAGTGGCGAAAAGAATCTTCACTGTCTCGTTTCCGTTGATGGGAACGATGGTCGGCAATTTACTGATGATGCTGGTCGACAGACTATGCCTGGCGCACTACTCACAAGATACGCTGGCCGCGTCTGGCCCTGCGGTATTCACAAGCATGGCGATTATCGCGCTTTTCTGTAGCACCGTGGGGGTGTCACGTTCCTTTATTGCGCAGGCGCATGGTCGATCAGGGCTCAGTGCAGCTTCGCGTGAAGCTGCACTGGGGTTGCTCCTTGGTATGGTCTGTGGGGTCCTGCTGTTCATCGCCGCTCCGCTGATCGCGATGATCCCACAGCTCAGCTCTCGACCTGCGCAGATTGTCAACCTAGAGTCGCGGTACATGCTCTGGGCGGCGCTCTTCGGTGGCGTAATGACGATCGACACGGCGCTGTCCTCGTTTTTCAACGGTGTCGGTCGCACCCGCGAAACACTTATAGTGGGCATCATGGGTCAAGTAATCGACTCGATCTTCACTGTCGGCCTGGTCTTCGGCAAGTTCGGGCTACCCGAAATGGGCATGACCGGGGCCGCTGTCGGTACATTGATCGGCACGCTATCCATGCTGGCATGCTATGCCGTAATGCTGCCTCGAGAAATCTGGCTTGAGTTGCTGAACATCTTCATTGCCCGCAGCGAGCACCTAGTGCCGCAGCTGTTTTTTCGGTTGCGTAGAGGTGTTCCCGGTGGCCTATCCGCCGGAGTGGATCAGCTTGGCAACACTGCGTTCATCTGGATTGTGGCGGTACTGGGCGCCAGTGCACTAGCGGCAAACAACGTCAACCTGACGGTCAATTACCTGGGCATCATCCCGATCATCGGTTTAGGCATTGGTTGCAGCATTCTGTGTGCCACTGCAGTGGGCAAGGGGCGCTACACCGAGTTGGCAATGATCCTGCGGGTGACGGTGATCATCGAGCTGCTCTACGTCCTGCTGGTTTCCACCGTTCAAATCACTATGCCGCAAGTCTTGCTCAGGGCGTTTGGTGACCTGGGACAAAACGCGCAGACCATGGCCCTGGCCATCGATACACAACGCGTGCTGTGGACATTCTCCGCCGCCTTTGTCTTCTCGATGACCGGGGCCGCCGTCCTGGAGAGTATTGGCATGGCCCGATTTTCACTGGTCGTGCGCCTGACGCTGATGTGGTGCATAAGCATTCCGTTGATCTATTGCGTCGCCATGAGCAATCGTGACGCCCCGTCGTCGCTAATAACCTGCTGGGTTATTGGTTCGGTGTTCGAACTTTTGATTGGCTTAATTTATTTCTGGCGAATCGCCAAAGCCATTCGGGGGGCCGAAAACCGTCTTCACATGGAGTCTGATTCAGCTAGCGAGAACGCTTTGCGAGCTTCAAGGAAGTAATTCATTTCGCATGTTATAGCGATCACTGAGTCACCCCAGGTTATGAAAACGCCTTCGGCAAACGTCCTTGCGTCGATAGCGGCCGCTGCTCACCGTCCTCTATGGTTCGTACGGCGACGGTCATATCGGCCCAGAGCCGCTAACCGACCCATAGGGGACAGTCATTAGCTCTGTGTTGTTGGTATCCGCCCCCCCTCCGAAAGTCGTGGCCCATGGTGATACGCCAGTCACCGGCAGCTCTAAGTATCAGGGCAGGCGGGCTCTACGATTGCAGCCTGACCAACGTCCACAATCTCGGCCTGCCATTGCCTGCCCGAATAGGGCTAAGTGTTGGCACTTGCGACGGCGCCGACGGGCTCTAGGTTTACCGGGCTGGCCGCAATCCTCTGAATCCGTCCTGCACTCCCTGCATGCATATCTAATTGATTTATAAGTGATAAAAAATTCTTGTAGCGTGCTAGTGGCATTGCTGATCAAATGTATCGTCAAGAGTTGGTCAATTGATCTAGTCTAGCGACCATGATCCTGGGGCTGCCGCCCCGATGAGAGGGTTGGATGAACCAACAACCTCCCTGGCCTGGGGCTGAAAATTGGTAGAGGGTCGGTATGAGAATAATAATCGTTGCATCACTGGTAGCATCGCTTTCGGGTTGCGGGCTGGATGAACAGCCGGCTGAGAAATCCAACACGGACTGGGAGTTTCTTGGAAACTCCAGCGAGATGCAGCATTCCTCTTCGCTGAAGGCCATCAACAGGGACACCGTCGGTGCACTGGGCCTGGCCTGGTGGGTGGACCTCCCGGTTAGTGACGGTCTGGTGGGTAACCCCCTGGTCAAGGACGGTATTGTTTTTCAAGGGGCACCCAACGGCCAGGTCATTGCCAACGATGTAAAGACAGGTCAGTTGATCTGGAATTTCAAAGATGAGAATGCGCAGCAGGGCTCATCGTTTGCAGGCTACTGGGGGCGTCGATTCAATCGCGGAGTGGCACTGAGTGGCAGCAATGTCATCATCGCCTCGGGTGACTGCCGTCTGATCGCGGTCGACCAGCGCACGGGCAAGAAAGTGTGGGAAGCGACATCGTGCGACTCCGCCGACATGTACGCGATTACCGCGGCGCCGCGGGTGGGCAACGGCTTGGTATTCACCGGCAATGCCTGCCTCGATACCGGAACGACCCGTGGCTATGTCGATGCCTTCGACGCCAAGAGCGGCGCTCATCGCTGGCGTTTCTACACGGTGCCTGACGATCCCTCGAAGCCGCAATCGGCGCTGTATGAGAATGCGGCCAAGACCTGGGGTAAAGACTGGTACTCGAAGACCCACGGGTGTGGCAGCGCCTGGGACGCCATGACCTATGACCCACAGCTGAATCTGCTCTACATAGGGGTAGGGGGGCCGGCACCGTTCGATCCGTCGAAGCGTGGCGAACAGGCAGGCGATGAGCTGTTCACCAACTCCATCGTGGCCCTGGATGCCAGCACGGGCGAGTACAAATGGCATTTCAAGCAAACCCCCCAGGATGCTTGGAACTATGACTCCAGCGTCGGCATCATGGTTGCCAATATCACCGTGAACGGGCAGGCGACACGGGCGGTGCTGAGCGTGCCGAAGAGTGGCTTCGCCTACGCCCTGGATGCGCAGACCGGCAAGTTCATTTCCGGCGGTGCCTACATGCCGATGGAGTGGGCTTCAGGATTGGACGCCAATGGTCGTCCGATCATGAAGCGGGAGGGACAGTATTGGCTCAATGACGCCAAGCAGTACATGCAACTGCCCAATGGCCTGGGTGCCCATGGCTGGGAAGCGCTGGCCTTCAACCCGGACGACGAGACGGTGTTCATTCCCGCCATGTCTCAGCCGACGCTGGTCAAGGATGATCCCGATTCCGCGCTCGGCGGCCAGTCGTTCGAGCCTGTTCAGCGCTCTGCCGATGGCCAGTACGAGACCTACGGCGAAACCGTTGCCTGGGATGTACGTCACAACAGTGTGAAGTGGCGGTCGCGCTTGCCGATGCCTACCAACGGCGGCCTGCTGCATACGGCTGGAGGCCTGGTGTTCCAAGGCACCGGCGACGGGCGCATGCAGGTGCTGGACGCGGCGACGGGCAAGACACTGTGGAGTCACGAGATCGGTGGCGCGGTGCGTGCCGCGCCGTCGACCGTAATGCTTGACGGTGAACAATACGTTTTGCTGGCGACCGGTACCGGCACCGCGGCCGCGACTGGGTCGTTGAACGCAGACTCAGCTTCCGCGCCGAAGGCCAGGACCACGCCACGGTTACTGGCGTTCAAGTTGGGCGGCGTCAAGGACTACCCACCGTTCGCACAAGTGCAAAAGGTGCCTGCGCCGCTCACCCCCCGGCAGCCAGAAGCACTGACAGCACTTGGTCGCAAGCTGTTCGAGGGCAGTGGCTGCATCGAGTGCCATGGTTTGCGTGGCAATGCTGCCGGTGGCCGTGTGCCCAACCTCATCTACGCGCCACCACCGAGCTACGACTTCTTCGAAGCCGTTGTGCGCCAAGGCCTACTTTCCAAGGCTGGCGGCGGCATGCCAGCGTTTGCGGATTTTACCGATGATCAACTCAAGGCCGTTTTTGCCTACCTGATCAACCAGGCTTGGGACGCTCATGAGGGTAAGGAGCCGCTGGCTGGCACTCACTGACCGAACACGAGGTTTGTGCGGCGGACAAGGACGTGCGCTGCCTTTTATCAATCAAACAACCGAGAGAGCACGCACTATGTGGACCAAACCCAGCTTTACCGACTTGCGCATTGGCTTTGAAGTGACGATGTACTTTGCCAATCGTTGAGTGCTAAGGCAGCACCAGGGTGCCGCCAGCAACCAGTGCCTGGGGTGATTAGGTTTCGAAGGACCTGACCAGGTTCGTCGAGCTGATGGGCCATGCTAAGAATATGGGAGCGAAAGCGATCACCCACGACTGGCAGCTTTTGGCCGTGTAGTACCAGCTTGGAGGGGCAGCGATGGGTGGATAGCTACCCTTCACCACGGGCAGCTTTAGGTCGAAAGCGGTTGCCCACGGAGGGCGGCTATCGACCCAATGCGGACCTTCACTCAACCAATTGAAGCCATGGCCAACTTGACCGCTAGCAGATGGCTATTCGAGTGCGCAGATGAGATTTCGGCTAAATAGGCGTTGACGGCAGAATCTATGATAGAGCTGGGGGCGGTCGTGGCTGTCATTATCGGCTCCGTGGACATTGTCACACCTGCGCTGACAAGCCGCTTACTCGACAGCCTCAAACGCCTCGTGATACTGCACCGTGCCTACTGGCGATTCACCGGCAAATAGCCGGGCCTGGAAGTATTCCTGGGGAACCCCCGGCAGTTGCAAACCTGGGAGGGTGTTGAAACCGAAGCGCCCATAATAGCCAGGATCTCCCAGTACCACGCAGCCAACGCCACCGAGCTGTTGCAACCGCGCCAACGCGGCTTTCATCAAGGCCGAGCCGATGCCTCGGCCCTGCCGATCTGGCCGCACGGAGATCGGCCCGAGCCCGAACCAGCCCCTTGCGCCAGACGAAACCCGAACGGGAGAAATGGCCACATGGCCGACGATCTGGTCGTTCTCCAGCGCCACCAGGGACAGGGTGAGCTGCTGGCTGCGGCGTAGCGCATTGACGATAAATTGCTCGGTGTGGCTGGAGTGCTCTTGGTGTTCGAATGCCGCCGTGGTCAGCCGTGTAATAGTGTCGATGTCGTCGAGGTGTTCGTTGCGGATTTCTATGTTCACAGATGTTTCCCTTTCTAGAGCGATATATTGCGCGTATTCCGAGTACAGTCCCGAGTGATGCTGCCTTGCCTGAAAGCCGCAGGCGCCCTTGGCTGTCATAAGCTGATGGCCGGTCTTGAGGGCACTTAGCACTGGGGCTGCTATGCACCTTGCTTGCGCAAGACGAACAGTTGATAGCCATATTCGCCAAGGTATTGCTGGTGAATGCCCAGCTCTTGATCGATGTCTGCCAGTGCGCTTGAGGAAAAGGCATGTGGCGCAAGGCTTGCGACCTTCTCGCGCAGTGGCGCCAGGTAGTTTGCCCACGCTTGCCGGCTCAGAGGGAAGCTGCTCAGCACCTGGTAATCCAGCTTGGCAATGCTGGCCAAGCGCTCGTCCACTGTGGTCATGCCTGGGTATCGTTGCTGCCAGAATGCCAAGGCTTGCCGATGAGGTTCAGCGGTTAGCCACACCAGGTCGCTGACCACCAGAAAGCCTTGCGGCTTGATAAACGACTTCCAGCGTTCCAAGGCCTTGGCAAAACCCATGATGTAAGCACTGCCTTCGGCCCAGATCGCATCGAACTGCGCTGTTGCAAACGGCAGTTCGGTCATGCTTGCGCACAGCAGCTGCACCCTGTCCTGCAACGCGCTTTCCCGAAGGGTTTCCTGCAGGCGGGCCAAGTTGTACTCGTCATTGTCCAGGGCGGTAATCAGGCCCAGTGTGTGTTCAGCCAACAGCACGCTGGTGACGCCTCTGCCGCAACCAATCTCCAGCACCGTGCGGGGCAGTGCAGGCAGCGCCTGTAGTGCTTGCAAGCTATCCTCGGCGCAGCCGGGCCCCAGACGATCCAAACCGGTAAAAATCTGCTCGAAATCGGCCATGTATTGCTCATGGGCATTCATGTCCTTGGACAGCCACTTCAGGCGCAGCGCTTGCTTTTCACTGAAACCTTGCTTGAGCAGCCACGCCAGGTGCGCGCCTGGCGCCTGGTTTTCCAGGGCCTGGTGCCAGCCGCGCATGGGGGCCATCCCCAGCATGCAGGCCAGCAGATCCCGGGAGCGCTGTTTTTCGGCGATTTCTTGCTCCAAGGTGCGCAGGCGCTCCAGCAGCAAGCCGCGATCGATGCGTGTTTCCAGGCATGCCTGGCACTCCTTCAACGTCAGGCCGCCTGCCTGAAGCTGCTGCAGCAACCTCAGTTGCTGGAGATCCTGATCCGAGTACCCGCGATAGCCGTTGGCTTGGCGTATTGATGAGATCAGCCCGATCTTTTCGTAATAGAGCAGCGTGGAGCGGCTCAAGCCCACCTCAGTCGCCAACTCGGAAATGCGATACATAGCCAGTCCCTCACGTTGTCGACTACGACGATAAACTATGAAGTCATAGACAGGTAAAGGGGCAATGTGCGCGGTTGCGTCGCGGGCAGGCACATGGCGATGCGGGTAAACCTCGACCGGCCGTCCTTGGGTTGGAAAAAGCGTTTGTTGCGCTGTTGCGGGCCTGTCGACATGCCGCCTCTAAGTCCCCCGGGTAACCTGACCAGGCGTGTTTGCGACGCTCGCGAGAAAAACCTCGGCCTCCCGGTTGCAACGCAGGCAGACCACACGGCAACCCGAGGGTGCCGTCGCCACCAGTTGCTTCATCTTCGCCCGTGCTGAGGTTTTCGTTCGCCACATGAAGCGGAAAAACGCCGGTAGATTGCCCAGCAGCTCTGGGCAGCCGTCTGGCAGGTCCGGCCGGGTCTGCCCGCGGTGTCGCAGCGCCCTGAGCAATACGCGCCAGAATCGGAGCGGCGTCGGGCGGTCGATCCAGATCAACAGGTCGGCGCGGGCAACCCGGTTGTGCCACGTCGCGCTATGGCCGCCTTCGAATATCCAGCGCTCACCGGCCTCGACCTCGTGACAAAGACGGGTCTTTTCGTCGCGGCTGCGTTCGACCCAGCCTGGCTGCCAGTGAATGGTGTCGATATGCACGACCGGCAAGCCCGTGCGCTCGCCAAGCTGTCGGGCCAGGGTGCTTTTCCCGGACCCAGGCTGACCCACTATCATCACCCGTTGCATTGCCGCTCCGTATTGCCACGCCGGCTGATTTTGGGGGCGCGATTGTAGTAATGGACGATGCCGTCAACGGCGAGTCAAGGCCCATGATCGATGGCTTACAGGCGGCCGTCTTTGCCCTCGGCGGGCTGTGCCAGAAACGCGCTGATCAGCCCGGCCAACTGCTGCTGGATCACTTCCCGTGGGCGACCGTGCTCGGCATCGGTGCAGATGATGCCATCGCCGGGTACTGCCTCTTCGAGCACGGCCACCGCGCCCGGCTTGCACACGGCCATGAAGGTGAAGTGGCTGGCGTCGTTGATTTCGACGTAGCGGCTCGAGGCCGAGGGCAGGCGTTTGGCCAGATCGGCAGACTCCAGCCGCGCGGGCAGCGCTTTGGACGGGACGCCGGCAGCGATCACCAGCACGGGTACCGGCAGCGCGGCCAGGCTTTCGTCGGTCAGCCCGCGAGATAGCCCCAGGTCCAGGGAGACCACGGCGCTGACTCGCTGGTCACGCCAGTCGGCGGCCAAGCTGTTCTTCAAGGCCGGAGTGCTGGCCGGATTCATCTGTTGGTAGACGCTGCAACTGGCCAGCTGCGGGTGGGCTTGGCAGTCGCGCGCGAAGCGCTCAGGGTCGAAACGGGCGCCGGCGATTTCCATGGCGGTCCAGCCACCCAGCGAATGGCCCACCACGGCGATTCGCTGCTTGGCGACCACGCCAAATTTGTCCGGTTGGGCCGTGACCGCATCGATGGCTCGGCTCAGATCGACGGGGCGCTGCCATAACTGCGCGGCGGCCGCGGCGCTACGGTCCCGGCTGGTGCTGCCAGGGTGGTTGACCGCGGCGACGATGTAGCCTTTCTGGGCCAGGGCGCTGGCCAGCCAGGCCTGGTTGCCCCAGTTGCCGGCAAAACCGTGGGACAGCACCACCATGGGATGTTCGCCGGCGGCCGGCGGCGTGTCACGAGCGGCAGGCACACCGACAAATACCGCGTTATCGGCGACCAATTGCGCCTTGGTAGCTGCTGCGCCGGGGTACCAGACGACCATCTCCAGCGTGCGCTCATGGTGCGGGTCTGGCAGGGTGGCGGCGTGGAAACCGACAGGGTTTTCTGTAGCGAATGCGCTGGCGGCCAGGCAGGTGAACAGCAGGGTGCTCAAAGCGGTTTTCATTGTAGTTGTCGTCCTTGACCAGGCACAGGCGTGGCTACCCTGACCAGGGCCCTACGCGCAGGCTGAGAAATCCAATATTGGATACCCGAAAGCCCCGCAGCTTAGTAGCACCGTCGGCCTGCCGGCAAGGGGGCCTCAGGCTCAGACCTTTCCGACCGCTCCGTACCGGGGCGTGCTCTTGTAGGCGCGGCCTTGTGTCGCGAAAGGGTCGCAAAGCGGCCCCGACAAGTCCAAGTCGAGTGCCAATTCTCAACACCCTGAGAGGACTGGCCCTCAGGCTCAGTACCCAATACCTAGGCGATGTCGAAGTCCGCCCAGATGCAATGGTGATCGGACGCCTCGGTGGTCGCAGTGACCCCGGCGAAGGAGGGCCAGAGCTTCGGGTGGTAGCTGCCACGGCGCTCGATGCCCACGCCGACCAGTTGCTCGCGCAGGGCCTTGGACATGATCAGGTAGTCGATCTTGTTGCTGGCGGTACCCGTGGCGAAGGTACCCGGGCGATCGGCCGGGTAGCCTGGATGGCTTTGTATGTCCGACCAACCGTCGAGCAGCAGCGGGGCGACGGCCGGGCTGTCCGGGGTGTCGTTCAAGTCGCCGCCGACCAGCACCCAGGGAATGGTCTTTTCCGCGGCCCTGGCGATTTGCGCCGCTCGCTTGCATTGGGCCAGCCGACGCGCCTGGGCGGCCTGATCGTTGCCCCCGCGCTTGGACTTGAAGTGGTTCGGGCAGATCACCAGTTGCTCGCCCGATGGCAAGGCCACCACGTATTCGGGGCAATCTCGCGAAAACACCAGTTTGCCGTCATGGCGGTCATCGACGTGCGAGCGAATGGTCACGATCGGGTAGCGACTCAGCAGGCCGACGTCGATACCCCGCGCATCGTTGCCATCGATGACCATGACATGAGGGAAGCGCTCTTCGAGCACCGCCCCGAGCACCTGGTCGTTGAAGCGCTGCAAGGTGGGGCGGTCCTCGACTTCCACGCAGATCAGGATATCGGGCTTGACCTCCTGGATGACCCGCCCGGTATTGAGCACGGCCTGCCAGGAGACATCATCGCGGCGCAGCTCGAACCAACCGGTCCAGTCGCCCCGGCCATTGGCCGCGACCGAGACGGTGCCGGCGGCTGTGCGATACAACTGCCCGCGCACCTTGTTCAAGCGCACCAACGCGTTTGCCGGGGGATTGAGCGCGGAAAAATGGTAGCGGCCATCCAGTGCCAGCAACTGCTGTTTGTCGGCCTCGCTGTAGGTCGGCTTGGCCACGATCAGGTTGGCCAAGGCATGGTCGTCCAGGGCACGCTGGCCTTCCTCGTTCTCCATCATCATTGCACTGGGGCGGGTGAACAGGTTCTCAAGGTTGAAGGATGCTATCCGGGTGACCATTGGGGCGTGCTCCTTGCTGAAGGTTTACACAGCGTAGCCAGTGTTTCGGTGATGCTGAGGCCGAATGGGAGTACGTAACCTTTCAGGGGCGGCTGGCACTGCATCTGGCCGGCAACAACTGCGCGAACGCCTTGGCTTAGCGGGCAAAACCCTCTAGCCTGCGCCCCTCGTTCATTGCCACAGGGCCCCGACATGCCATCGACCATCCGCCGCCGCCACCTGCTCCAGGGCGCCCTGGGCTGTTCCGCCGCCCTGGCGCTGCCGGCTTGGGCCGCAGACACCGTGCAACACCAACTGCAGCAACTCGAACACAGCGCCGGCATCACCCTTGGCCTGTGGGCCCTCGACACCGGCAGCGGCAAGCAACTGGCCTACCGCGCCGAACAACGCTTTGCTTTCTGCAGCACCTTCAAGGCCGTGCTGGCCGGCGCCATCCTGCACCGCAGCGAGACCGACAGCGGCCTGCTGAACCGCCGTATCGCCTACGCTGCCGAGCAGCTGGTGGTCTATTCGCCGATTACCGAAAAGCACGTGGGCGCGGGCATGACCGTCGCCGAGCTGTGCGCCGCCACCCTGCAATACAGCGACAACACCGCTGGCAACCTGCTGCTGGAGCAGGTCGGCGGCCCGGCGGGCCTCACTGCCTTCGCCCGCCAGCTCGGTGACCCGACGTTCCGCCTGGACCGCAACGAGCCGACGTTGAATACCGCGTTGCCCGACGACCCGCGCGACACCACCACGCCGCTGGCGATGGGTGTCACCCTGCAACGCCTACTGCTCGGCGATGCCCTGGCGCCGGCCGGGCGCGAGCAATTGCAGGCCTGGCTCAAGGGCAACACCACCGGCGATGCGCGGATCCGCGCCGGGGTGCCAAAGGGCTGGATAGTGGGAGACAAGACTGGTTCGGGCGACTACGGCGTGGCCAACGATGTCGGCATCGTCTGGCCCCAGGGGCGGGCGCCGTGGATCCTCGTGGTATTCAGCCGTGGGCCGCAGCAGTCCTCGCCATGGAGCCACGAGCCGATCGCCGCGGCGACCCGGCTGGTGGTGCAGGCGTGGCAGGGCTGAGCACCTCAAGGCCAGGGGCGAACACCGTCGCCCCCACCTGAGTCCACGCATTAACCTCGCTCAGAAGCCAAAGTCACTCAGCCCCGGGTGATCGTCCGGCCGCCGCCCCAGCGGCCAGCGGAACTTGCGTTCTGCCTCGCTGATGGGTTGCTCGTTGATGCTGGCATGGCGGTTGCGCATCAGGCCGTCTTCGGCGAACTCCCAATTCTCGTTGCCATAGGCGCGGAACCATTGGCCGCTGTCGTCGCGATACTCGTAGGCATAGCGCACGGCGATGCGGTTGTCGGTGAAGGCCCACAGCTCCTTGATCAGGCGGTATTCGAGCTCGCGGTTCCATTTGCGGGTGAGAAAGGCCTGCGCCTGCTTGCGGTTGTTGCAGAACTCGGCACGGTTACGCCAATGGGTGTCGGTGGTGTAGGCCAGGGCGACCTTGGCGGCATCGCGGCTGTTCCAGCCATCCTCGGCCAGGCGTACCTTCTCGATGGCGGTTTCACGGGTGAACGGGGGCAATGGCGGACGGGACATGCTGGCAATTCCTCTGGAGGGATGAGCGACAGGAGGGAGCGTAGACCGGCCCCCTGGCGCTGGGAATAACTGCCTTTGGCACTTCACAATTGCGCACGCGGGAACAATGTCCCGCCAGGCCGTCAGCTTGCACCGATGGCCAGGACGGCCTGACGGCAACGCTTGGGGTCTATAGTTAGCGCAGACACCTGCAGGAGCTCAGCCATGACCCTGATCAGCCGCGAACCCTGGTGGCTCGTGCCACCCAAGCCCGGGCAGACCGAGCAGGACCTGCACTGGGGCTACCTGGAAATCTATCGCGACGGCCGCACCCTGTTCGTCGACCAGCGCCCGAGCGAGCGGGAGCTGGCCGAACGCAAGAGTTGCCGCAACTTTCCCAAGGCCGAAACGCCCTGACTCAGCCCTCGAGTGCGGCCAGGCGCGCTTCCAGGGCCGCCACCCGTGCCTCCAGTGCCTCGATGCGCTCATCCGCCGCCTGCGCCGTGCTGGCCCGGGCGCCGCCTTCTTGCTGGCGGGCGGCGAGGATGGCTTCGATTTCTGCCGGGTCGCCCAGGGCATGGGTGTAGCGGTCTTCGCGCTGGCCTGCCTGGCGCGGCAGGTGCAGGGCCAGACCACGGGAGACCAGGCGCTCGAGCTGGTGCTGGACCTGGTCGACGTCCTCGAACTCATGCAGGCGGTTGCTGCGGGTCAACAGCTCGTTGAGGGTCTGCGGGCCGCGCAGGAACATCAGGCCTATCAGCACCAGTTGCGCCGGCACCAGCTCCAGGCCCTTGTCCACCCGGTGTTCCCAGCGGTCGGCGCGGCTGCCCATCTGCAGGCGGGCCATGTCCTGGCCTTCGAGGGCGCGCAGGGCCTGGCCGACCTGGCCGGGGGAGAGGTTCATGACCGGTTCGCGGCTGGTCTTCTGGTTGCAGGCCAGGACCAGGGCATTGAGGGTCAGGGGGTAGGTTTCCGGGCTGGTGGCCTGCTTTTCGATCAGCGCGCCCAGCACGCGGATCTCGGTGCTGGTGAAGCGGCCTTCGCCGGTGGTTTGGTGGTCTGACATGGCCCTGTCTCATTGCGAGGAAAAGGCCACTAGCGTAGGTAAAGCGCCTGGCTTAAGCAATCGCCGGGCGGTGCGTGGCTGTGGCCGGCTCCTGCGGGCAGGAGCCGGCCTTGGGCTCAGGCGTTACGCCGCTCCATGGCTTGGCAGGCGGCAGCGGTGAACAGCACGTCGGTGGAGGAGTTGAGCGCGGTTTCCGCCGAGTCCTGCAATACACCGATGATAAAGCCGACCGCCACCACCTGCATGGCGATTTCGCTGGGGATGCCGAACAGGCTGCAGGCCAGCGGGATCAGCAGCAGCGAACCGCCGGCCACACCCGAGGCGCCGCAGGCGCAGACCGCCGCCACCACGCTGAGCAGCACGGCGGTTGGCAGGTCTACCGGGATGCCGAGGGTGTGCACGGCGGCCAGGGTGAGCACGGTGATGGTGATTGCAGCGCCCGCCATGTTGATGGTCGCGCCCAGCGGGATCGACACCGAATAGGTGTCCTCGTGCAGGCCAAGTTTCTCCGACAGCGCCAGGTTGACCGGGATGTTGGCCGCCGAGCTGCGGGTGAAGAACGCGGTGATGCCGCTTTCGCGCAGGCACAGCAGAGTCAGCGGGTACGGGTTGCGGCGGATCTTCCAGAACACGATCAGCGGGTTCATCACCAGCGCCACGAACAGCATGCAGCCAATCAGCACACCCAGCAGGTGCAGGTAGCCGAGCAGCGCGTCCAGGCCAGACTGGGCCAGTGTGGCGCTGACCAGGCCGAAGATGCCCAGCGGGGCGAAGCGGATCACCACGCGCACGATCAGGGTCACGCCGTTGGACAGGTCCTCGACCACGGTGCGGGTGGTGTCACCGGCATGGCGCAGGGCCACGCCAAGGCCGATGGCCCAGGTCAGCACGCCGATGAAGTTGGCGTTGAGCAGCGCGTTGACCGGGTTGTCCACGGCACTGAGCAGCAGGTTCTGCATCACCTCGGCGATGCCGCCAGGAGCGCTGAGTGCGGCCTCTCCCGTGGTCAGTGCCAGGTTGGACGGGAACAGCATGCTCGCCACCACAGCCACCACTGCCGCGGCGAAGGTGCCCAGCAGGTACAGCCAGAGGATCGGGCGGATGTGGGTTTCCTGGCCATGGCGGTGGTTGGCGATCGAAGCCATCACCAGGATAAACACCAGGATCGGTGCCACGGCCTTCAGGGCGCTGACGAAGACCTTGCCGAGGAACCCCAGGTCGCGGGCCACGGAGGGGGCGAGCAAGGCCAGGGCGATGCCGGCCACCAGGCCGATGCAGATCTGCGTCACCAGGCCGGTGCGATTGATGAGGCGAAGGATGGGGGTCATGTGCAGCGCAATCCAGTTACGTGAAAGCGCGCGACTTTATCACAGTCCTTGCTGGCCCCTGTAGGCGCAGGGTTACCAGTGGAACAACTCCCGCCGCGCGCCCTCGGTGATCGCCAGGATCCCCGGGTGCTTGACCTTGCGCTCCACCGAAATGGCGTAGAACGACTCGTTCACCGCCTCGGTCTGGCCGATCAGGCGCACGCCGTACTGGCGGCAGACCTCTTCGGCAATCACGCTGGGAGCGACGAAGATGCCGCTGCCCGACTGGCCGAAGGCCTGCATCAGCGCACTGTCGTCGAATTCGCCGACGATCCGCGGTTGCACCTGCTGCTCGGCCAGCCAGCGCAGCAGGCGGCTGCGCAGCACGGTTTCCTGGCCTGGAATCAACAGCGGCGCGTCGTCCAGGCAGGCGGGGAAGGGCAGCTTCAGGCGCTCGGCCAGCGCAGGGGTGGCGAAGAAGCTCAGGCCGCACTCACCGAGCTTCTGGCTGTAACCCTTGATGTCCAGGTGGCTGGGCATGGGGCTGTCGGAAATCACCAGGTCCAGGCGCTGGATCGCCAGGTCCGCCAGCAGGCGTTCGAGCTTGTCCTCGCGGCAATTGATGCGCAGTACCTCGTCCAGTTCCATGGTCGGCGCCAGCAGGCGGTAGACAATGGACTTGGGCACCACGTCGGCCACGCCCACGCGAAACAGGATCTGCTCCTGCGGGCCGGCGCGCAGCATGGCCTCCAGTTCGCCGCCGATCTGGAACATCTGCTCGGCGTAGGCCAGGGCCTGGCGCCCGGTCTCGGTCAGTTCCAGCTGACGCCCGACGCGCTGGAACAGCTCCAGGTTCCAGGTCTGCTCGAACAGGCTGATCTGGCCGCTGATGGTCTGCGGTGTGAGGTTGAGCTGTTCGCTGGCGCGGGCAATGCTGCCGGTCTTGGCCACCGCCCAGAAATAGTGGAGCTGGCGATAGTTGAGCATGTTCGCATCGATTCGGAAAAACCGAAGTATACACGCTGTAAAATACGAATTTTCCGGATGTTTCAGCCCCTCTAGAATGCCACCCCATCAGGCGCATGACGCGCCGCCCGGCATTCGACAAGCGAGGACCTCATGCTACAACTCAAATCCATTGGCACACCGCTGGTGCTGGCCCTGGCCCTGTTCGCCATGTCTGGCTGCGACCAGGCCGAGAAATCCGCCCAGCAGATGCTTGACCAGGCCGCTGAAACGGCCAAGCAGGCCATCGACAAGACCAATGACGCCGCCCAGCAGGCCTTGAGCGACGCCATCGGCAGCGATGGCGCGAAAGCCAAGGCCGAAGACGACAAGCAAGACACCCAGGACATCTGAGAGCAGGACTGACCAATGGAATATTTGCTGGAACTCGCCGCAAGCCCCACCGCCTGGGTTGCCCTTGCCACCCTGGTAGCCATGGAAGTCGTGCTGGGCATCGACAACCTGATCTTCATCTCCATCCTCACCAACAAGCTGCCCGAGGCGTACCGCTCCAAGGCGCGACGCATCGGTATCAGCATGGCCCTGGTCATGCGCCTGGCGCTGCTCAGCACCGTGGCCTGGATCGTCCAGCTGACCGAACCGGTGCTCGATGTCTTCGGCCACACGTTCTCGTGGAAGGACATGATCCTCATCGCCGGTGGCTTGTTCCTGCTGTGGAAGGCGACCAAGGAGATCCACGAAAGCGTCGACCCCCATGGCGCCAAGGAAGAGTCCAAGCTCGGCAGCACCGTGACCATCGGCTTCACCGCGGCGATCTTCCAGATCCTGCTGCTGGACATCGTGTTCTCGATCGACAGCATCATCACCGCCGTGGGCATGACCGAGCACCTGCCGATCATGATCATCGCCGTGATCAGCGCGGTGATCGTGATGCTGGTGGCCGCCGACCCGCTGGCCAAGTTCATCAACGACAACCCGACCGTGGTGATGCTGGCCCTGGGCTTCCTGATCATGATCGGCATGACCCTGATCGCCGAAGGCTTCGGCGCCCATGTGCCAAAAGGCTACGTGTATGCCGCCATGGCGTTCTCGACCGCCATCGAGATCCTCAACATTATGGCCCGCCGGGCGCGCTTGAAGCGCGAGGCTGCCGAGGGCTGACCTGGCGTTAACCATCGCGGGGCCAGCCCGCCGCCACAAGACATGTAGCTTGTGGCGGCGGGCTGGCCCCGCGATGCGTTTCAGGAAAGCTTCAGCTCAATGCGCCCCGGCATGCCGACGGGCGCGGCGCACAGGTTGTGGTTTGACCAGGGCTTGAGGGGGCAGGTGATGTGGGTGTGCATGCCGGCGCACGATGCGCAGTACGCCCCAGAGCATGGCGGCTGCGACGCTCAGCCACATGCCTACCAGCATTAGAATCGCCATTGTCAGGCTCATGTGTGCCTCCTTCTCTCTGGCGAGCCAGGCCCGCCATCCAGACACTGCTTTAGTCTAGCCTGTCACCTGTGACGTTCCATTGACCGAAGGTCTAGTACTTGGGCCGTTTTGTTCCAAGCCCGTGCCGGGCTATACCCGAAGCCGCCCGCGCCCTATGATCGGCACTCATGGCCGGGCACCGCCTGCCTGGCGCTGGATCATGCGAGTGTCCATGTTGCAAAAACTCATCACCTCCCGGGCCCTTGGCCCACGTCGCCTGTTGGCCGCCTGCCTGGTGGTGGCCACGTTGTCGGGTTGCGCCAGCGCGCCGCCGGCTGCGCTCAAGGGCCAGCCGCAGCGGGTCGAGATCAGCAGCGTTCCCTTCTACGGCGGCAACGCCAACCACAGTGGCTCGATGGCCCTGGCCGCCGTGCTGTCGCAGCAGGGCGCGCCGATCACGCCGGGCCTGCTCGACAAGTCGCTGGGCCTGCCTGCCGCCGCAGAGTCGCTGGAAACCGGCATCCCTCGGGTTGCCCGTGAATACGGCAGGGTTGTCTATCCATTGGACAAACACCTGGATGCCTTGCTCGCCCAGGTGGCGGCCGGTTATCCGGTGCTGCTGCGTTTTCAGGAAGGTTCGGCCTGGTGGAGCGAGCCGCGCTATGCGGTGCTGATCGGCTATGACCGCTACAAGCAGCGGGTATTGCTGCGCTCGGGCATGCATAGGCGCCAGTTGATGGCCTTCGATGATTTCGAGTCGGCGTGGGCCAAGGAGGGGAACTGGGCGGTGTTGCTGCAATCGCCACGGCAACTTCCGGCCCAGGTGGATCGCCAGCGCTGGCTGCAGGCGGCGGATGAACTGGCCCGTTCGGGTCAGGAGATCGCGGCGAAGCAGGCTGTCACCAGCCTGGGACGTTGAGGCCGAAGTGATCGCGGGGCAAGCCCGCTCCCACAAGATTGGCCTTGTGGGAGCGGGCTTGCCCCGCGATGGCTTTACCTCAGAAGCCCAGGCGATCGCGCAGGCTGTAGTACCAGGCGCCGATGGCGCTGAACGGCACGCGCAGCATCTGCCCACCCGGGAACGGGTAGTGCGGCAGGCCGGCGAAGGCGTCGAAGCGTTCGGCCTGGCCGCGCAGGGCCTCGGCCAGCACCTTGCCCGCCAGGTGGGTATAGGTCACGCCATGGCCAGAGCAGCCCTGGGAGTAGTAGATGTTGTCGCCGATACGGCCGACCTGCGGCAGGCGCGACAGGGTCAGCAGGAAGTTGCCGGTCCAGGCGTAGTCGATCTTGACGTTCTTCAATTGCGGGAAGGCCTTGAGCATCTTCGGCCGGATGATCGCCTCGATGTTCGCCGGATCGCGTGCGCCGTAGACCACGCCGCCGCCGAAGATCAGGCGCTTGTCGCTGGTCAAGCGGTAGTAGTCGAGCAGGTAGTTGCAGTCCTCGACGCAGTAGTCCTGCGGCAGCAGGGTGCGCGCCAGTTCCTCGCCCAGCGGCTCGGTGGTGATCACCTGGGTGCCGCACGGCATGGACTTGGCGGCCAGCTCCGGCACCAGGTTGCCCAGGTAGGCGTTGCCGGCGACGATGATGAACTTGGCCCGCACCTTGCCTTGCGGGGTGTGCACCACCGGATTGGCGCCACGCTCGATGCGCACGGCCGGGGTCTGTTCATAGATGATGCCGCCCAGCGACTCGACCGCGGCGGCTTCGCCGAGGGCCAGGTTCAGTGGGTGGATATGGCCGCCGCTCATGTCGAGCATGCCGCCGATATAGCTGTCGCAGGCCACCACTTCGCGGATGCGCTTCTGGTCCATCAGCTCCAGCTGGTTGTGGCCGAAGCGTTCCCACAGGCGCTTCTGCGATTCCAGATGGCCCATCTGCTTGCTGGTCAACGCGGCGAACACGCCGCCGTCCTTCAGGTCGCACTGGATGTTGTACTTGGCCACCCGCTCACGGATGATGCGGCCGCCCTCGAAGGCCATCTGGCCCAGCAGTTGCGCCTGCTTGGGGCCGACGGTGCGTTCGATGACGTCGATGTCGCGGCTGTAGCTGTTGACGATCTGGCCGCCGTTGCGGCCCGAGGCGCCGAAGCCAACCTTGGCTGCTTCGACGATGCTTACCTTGAAGCCGTTCTCCAGCAGGAACAGGGCGCTGGACAGGCCGGTGTAGCCGGCGCCGATGATGCACACATCGGTTTCCACCTCACCCTGCAGCGCCGGACGTGGCGGCACCGGGTTGGCCGAGGCGGCGTAGTAGGACTGGGGGTAGGGGGTGTTGGCCATGGTCGAGGAACCTCGTGTTTTATATTTTTAACGAATGTACCGATGCTATCAATAATAATAAACACCCGCTAGTCATCCGGTAAAAATCCTTTACTGCCAGGGTGGCTTGAGGCTTCGACAAATGTTTTTAATATTCAGTGGGTTAGCGTGAAAAAAACAGTTGACACCTGGTCGTGATCAGGTAGAATGCGCCCCACACGACAGGCACATAGCTCAGTTGGTTAGAGCACCACCTTGACATGGTGGGGGTCGTTGGTTCGAGTCCAATTGTGCCTACCAAACAAAAGCCCCGGTTTCCGGGCACTTGAAGGGCGATCCGAGAGGGTCGCCCTTTTTGTTTTTGCAAAACTCTTGCAAAACCACTCCCCTCTATCTGGTCTTGGCTGGCGTTTACCGCTCGTCAGATGGCCAGGTGGTCGAGGTGCTCGGCGGCGGCAAGAACGTCGAACTGGCCCACCAGCAGGTTCCCTATGTCCGCCCGGTACATCGAGTACGGGCACAGCGAGGTGTTCGGGCACCCGTGCATTGACGTCTGGGTGTTCGATCCTGCTCTCGGAGCAGACATCATCCCGCGCCTGTTGGATGCCAAGGGAATGGCATGGGTTGCCTTGACCTGAACATCAGCGGGTTGGAAGAGGTTGATGCGGCGCTGTACGCGCAGTCGTGGTGGTGTCGAATTGAATGAAGTAGGCGGGGGATACCGCAGGGACCAGAACGCTGGGCCCCGCGGTAGCAGATCAGTTAACCAACTCTGATAATTGGCCCGTCATTTGCGCCGGTAGTTGTATCTTCCGACTGATTAAAGGTGAGCAAGACATTGCTCACGGTAAAGGTTTGATGTTGGCGTGCGTTGTTCGCCATGGTGGCCCAGCGGATTCGAGAGTATCCAGAAGTCTTGGCGGTACCTGAGCCATTGCCCTTGTCATCAATCCGGCCACACGTGAACTCCATGGATTGTAAGCCATCGGCCTCACCGACGCTCCACCACCGCACATTCGCGACCGTATTGTCGTTCTCTTTGACATTATTGAGCTTGATACTGAACGACGCCGATTTGAGGGCAATGCCCGAGGTGTTCTCCAAAACGGGAGCCAATATTGTGGTTTGGTCCGTTTCTGGAGGGTAAAACTCCTGGCTGTTCAGATTGAGCGACACTGGGGTTGGCAGCGTCAAGCTAATCTCGATGCCATTCTGCTTGTAGAGGGTGAATTTTTTAAGCGTCCCCAGGCTGTCATTCGATACTGTTGCTTTCTTGAGTGCTTCAGACATTTTAATTTCCCTTTTTTATTAAACTAGAAACTCTAATAGATAAGAGTTTCTCCCTGTTGTATGAATCCAGCACTTGCATACGCTCAGCTAGTAAAGGTTGGTAAATGGCCACTGTCAAATTGCATGGATCAGATCAGCGAGCGCTGGGGGCGGGCAGGCCTATTTGCAAAACCACACGCTAACTTATTAATTCTTTTAGATTGATTCCGACTTTTTTCAGGTCATTGGGTGTGGGATTAACTTTAAATAAGTCAATACCTTGTGTCGTATACAGCCACCACCTTGATAGGGTGGGGGGCGTTGGTTCGGGTCAAATTGTGCCTACCAAACATCGAGAAGGGCGGCCGCGAGGGTCGCCCTTTTTGCATTCTGGCGCTGCGCACTTCCCTGTAGGAGCGTCCTTGCGTCGCGATGGGGTGCGCAGCGCCCCCAGATTTCAGCTGCGCCGCGTAGATGGCCGGGGCCGCTGCGCGCCCCATCGCGACACGAGGCCGCACCTACAAGGCGGCGATATTCCGCGGACCGCTTGAGCAGAGCTCGAGTGAAGCTTTTGCGCAAAGTTTTTGATTTTTTTGAAAAAAACGCTTTACAGGTGTGTGTTCGATCTCTAATATGCGCCCCACACGACAGGCACATAGCTCAGTTGGTTAGAGCACCACCTTGACATGGTGGGGGTCGTTGGTTCGAGTCCAATTGTGCCTACCAAACATCGAGAAGGGCGATCCGCAAGGATCGCCCTTTTTGTTTTGCGTCGTTTTCAGCCTGTAAGCACCCTCGGCGCCGACAAAGCCCTGCGGGCTAGGGTGCGGATGCTCGGGCAGGCACCGACCTCGTCAGAGCCGTGCGTAATACGTCGATGGCCTGGTCGATGGAGGGCCCCTGTCTCGCTGGTGGCTCAGGACGCTCGCAAAACTCTCGCCACACATACAAGGTCAGTTCTGCGCCATCGGTTTGCGGCTCGCTAGTCTCGAGTGAGCCAAAAGCCTGGAGCGACCGGTATCGCTCGTCTTGCCAGAACAGGGTTTCGACCCAGGGGTAGATCGGGATGAAGTGGAAATGGATGGAGTGCCCTGCATCGTGACCGAACCGACTGATGTACAGGCGCCGTGGCTGCAGATGCGTTTCGATGGCCTGCTGGATGCACGCCTGCCACAAGCCTAGCTCTGTGAGCGCTGGTGCAGCCAGCGTGGCCAGCGAGTGGGTCATCTGCTTTGCGCTGAGGATCAGGTAGCCCGGCAACCCACAGTCGATACGGTGGTTCAAGAGCCAGTGCGTTGACTCATGAATGATGAAGCGCGGCGGTATGTCCATGTGACGGCCTTGTAGTGTGAGCGAGGCAGGGTATCACCCCCGTACCCATGGGCGCCGGCTGGCCGGCGATGGGCTGCATGGCAGCCCCTGACGGCTAGCAGACGCTGGCGCTCATCCCGCTACCTTGGCCAAGGCCTTGTCGCTGGCCTTGCCGCGCCCTCCCAGCCAGACCAGCAGCAACCCTGCCGCCGCCAGCAGGCCACCGGCCATTGGCACGGCAGCGTAGCCCAGGTTCAAGCTGATCACCGCGCCACCCAGCGCGGCGCCCACGGCGTTGCCCAGGTTGAACGCGCCGACGTTGATCGACGAGGCCAGGCCTGGCGCTTCGATGGCAGCGATCATCACTCGCATCTGCAGCGGAGGTACCACGGCGAAGGTGAACACGCCCCATAGCAGCAGGGCGATCGCCGCGCCGACCTGGCTGCCGAGCACCAGCGGCATCGCCAGCATGATCACTGCCAGCACCGCCAGGAAGATCCGCGCCGCGCCATCCAGCGACCAGTCCGCCAGCTTGCCACCCAGGCTGTTGCCGAGGGTGAAACCGACCCCGATCAGCACCAGGCCGAGGGTGACGAAGGCATCCGAAGCGCCGCTCAGCTCGGCGAGCACCGGGGCGACATAGGTATACAAGGTGAACATGGCGCCGGCGCCGAGCACCGTGGTGGCCATGGCCAACAGCACGCTGGGGCGGGCGATGACCGCCAGTTCCCGGCGCACATGCGGCACCTGGCCGCGCTCACCCTGGGGCAGGGCATACCACAGCGCGGCGATGGCCAACAGGCCAAGCACCGAGGTGCCGGCAAACGCCATGCGCCAACCGACCTGCTGGCCGAGCCAGGTGGCTGCCGGCACGCCGCCGATATTGGCGATGGTCAGGCCCATGAACATGGTGGCCACGGCGCTGGCCTGTTTCTCCTTGGGCACCACGCTGGCGGCCACTACCGCGCCCAGGCCGAAGAACGCGCCGTGGTTGAGGCTGGTGATCAGGCGGGAGGCAAGCAGGGTGTAGTAGTCCGGTGCCAGCGCCGAAAGCAGGTTGCCGATGGTGAAGATGCCCATCAGCATCATCAGCGCCGCGCGTTTACCGAAACGGCTGAACAGCAGGGTCATGATCGGGGCGCCGACCATCACACCGATGGCGTAGGCGGTGATCAGCATGCCCGCGCTGGGGATGCTGGCATTGACGCCTTCGGCGATCACCGGCAACAACCCCATGGGGGTGAACTCGGTAGTGCCAATAGCGAAGGCGCCGATGGCCAGGGCAAACAGGACGCGTCCGGGCTTCATGGCGTGCGCTCCTGGTTGTCCAGCGCGCTCTCCAGTGGTGCTCCCAGGCCGATGCTGAAGCCGCCGGCAGGCAAGCGTTCGAAGGGTATGGTCATGGCATCAATCCCAGATTGGCGCCAGCCCGTCAGGGCTGACTTCGCGGCCGTTGCGCTCCAGGCTGGCGATGCCTGCCATGTCGGCGGCATCCAGGCGCAGGTCGCGGGCAAGCAGGTTGCTGGCCAGGTTCTCGCGCTTGGTCGAGGATGGGATCACCGCGTAGCCCAGTTGCATGGCCCAGGCCAGGGCAACCTGGGCGACGGTGGCTTTGTGCTTGGCGGCGATCTGGGCCAGTAGCGGGTCCTTCAGCACCTTGCCGTAGGCCAGGGTCATGTAGGAGGTGGTGGTGATGCCTTGTTCCTTGAGGAACGCGGTCAGCTTGCTGTTCTGCAGGTACGGGCTGAGCTCGATCTGGTTGGTGGCGATCTCACCTTTGCCGACCACGGCGATGGCCTGGCGGGTCAGGTCGATATTGAAATTGGACACGCCGATCTGACGGGTCAGGCCCTGCTTCTTGGCTTCAGCCAGGGCCCCCATGTACTCGACCAGTTCAACGCCGTTGCCCGGGGCTGGCCAGTGGATCAGCAGCAGGTCGACATGGTCGGTGCGCAGTTTTTGCAGGCTGTCACGCAGGCTGCGGATCAGCTTGTCGGCGGCGTAGTTTTCAACCCAGATCTTGGTGGTGATGAACAGCTCGCTGCGCGCCACGCCGCTCTCGGCGATGGCCTGGCCGACGTCGGCTTCGTTCTGGTAGATCTGCGCGGTGTCGATGACACGGTAGCCCAGCTCCAGTGCCGACTTGACCGAATCGATGACGGCCTGACCGGTGAGGCGGAAGGTGCCGAGGCCGAAGGATGGAATGCTCATGGATCTACTCCTGGGGGATGAGGTGAGCGAACCCGAAACAATGTGCCACGGGTTCGAGCCAGTGAGCGAAGTGTGCGGGGTTCGCGGGGTTTGATTAAGGCCTCGGCGGGCCAAGGTCATTTGTCCTGGAGTCATGAATGTATTCGTGGGTTGTGATCAATACGGAGGAATCGGCGCAGAGGCCCGTTGCCATGCAAGCGTTGAGCAAACGCGGCTAGGCGGGTATAGGAGGGAATCGACGAAGCTGTGGTCGACCGTATTTCCAGGAGCATGTGCCTTGTCAGTCAACGCCCGCTATCAACAGCGCTTCGACGCTGTGCTCGCCTATATCGAGGGCAACCTTGAGGGCGACCTGTCGGTGGATACCTTGAGCGCCGTGGCGCATTTTTCGGCGTTTCATTTCCATCGACAGTTCAGCGCCTATGTAGGTGTGCCGGTGGCGCGCTACGTGCAACTGATGCGTCTGCGCCGGGCGGCCCATCGACTGCTTGGCGAGCCTCGGCATTCGGTGCTGGAGGCCGCCCTGGCTGCCGGCTTCGAAAGCCCCGAGGCGTTCAGCCGGGCGTTTCGCCGGGCCTTTGGCCAGGCGCCGGGCAGGTTTCGCCGCCAGCCCGACTGGCAGGTGTGGAATACGGTGTTCGCCATTCCCTATTTTTCCAGGAGCATCACCATGCAGGTACGAATCGTCGAGTTCGCCGCCGTCCGTCTCGCCGCGCTGGAGCACCGCGGGCCGCCCAACCAGGTCAGCGAGACCGTGCGTCGCTTCATTGACTGGCGCGCCAGCAGCGGCCAGTCGCCCGTGGCCAGCAGCCGCACGTTCGGGATTCCATTCAACAACCCCGATACCACCGCCCCCGAGGATTTTCGCTTTGCCGTGTGTGGCGAGATCGACCAGGCCCTGGCCGCCAATGCCCAGGGCGTGCATGAACTGAGCCTGCCGGCCGGGCGTTGCGCGGTGGTGCGGCATGTGGGGTCGCCGGATCACATCGGCGAGACAATCTACCCGATCTACCGTGACTGGTTGCCCGGCAGTGGCGAGGAGCTGCGGGACCAGCCGTTGTTCTTTCACTACCTGAGCGTCTATCCGCAGACGCCGTTGGAGCAGTGGCAGACGGACATCTATGTGCCGTTGCGCTGAGCGCAGGCGGGCTTGGTGGGGGCGGTTGGCTTACCGCAGCCTGTCAAGCTGGTGCGATTGCTGTGGGGGCGGGGGCGTGAGTACCGGCGCAGCCGGTGTCAGGTGTCGCGGCGCCTGCTTCGCCAGCAAGGCTGGCTCCTACAAGTTGCGCGGTAAAGCGGCCCGCCATGGGGCGGGCCGCTTGGTTGCAGCAGGTGCGTTCAGCGGCGGCGGAACAGCGGCAGTGGCTCGTCGGTGGCGCCCTGGTAGGTTACCGAGAAGTCCTTCAGGCTCTGCAGCGCGTCTTCCGGGTCCTTGTCGGCACGGATGGCGAACGCGTCGAAACCGCAGCGGGCCATGTAGAACAGCTGGTCGCGCAGCACGTCGCCAATGGCGCGCAGCTCGCCCTTGAACTTGTAGCGGTCACGTAGCAGGCGCGCGTTGGAGTAGCTGCGCCCGTCGGTGAAGGCCGGGAAGTTCAGGGCGATGACCTGGAAGTGCTCTACGTGCTCGCCGATTTCCTCGGCCTCTTCGTCGCTGTCCAGCCAGATGCCCAGGCCGCCGTCGCGGGCCTTGAGCAGGCTCGGATGGTCGCGCCACAGCTGCAGCGGCACGATGTAGTCGTCGCAGTTGGTCAGTTCGTCGATCGACACGTCCTTGGGCAGCAGGTGCCAGGTTTCGTCGACGATCTGGTTGTTCTTAATGATTCGCTGCATAGACGCGCTCCTTGAAGGGGTCGATGCCGATACGCTGGTAAGTGTCGATGAAACGCTCGTCTTCGGTGCGTCGTTCGACGTATACGCTGATCAGCTTCTCGATCACATCGGCCATGTCGTCCTGGGCGAACGACGGGCCGAGGATCTTGCCCAGGCTGGCGTCACGCGCGGCATTGCCGCCCAGCGATACCTGGTAGAACTCCTCGCCTTTCTTGTCCACGCCGAGGATGCCGATATGGCCGACGTGGTGGTGGCCGCAGGCGTTCATGCAACCCGAGATGTTCAGGTCGAGCTCGCCGATGTCGAACAGGTAGTCCAGGTCGTCGAAACGGCGCTGGATGGACTCGGCGATCGGGATCGACTTGGCGTTGGCCAGCGAGCAGAAGTCGCCACCTGGGCAGCAGATGATGTCGGTCAGCAGGCCGATGTTCGGCGTGGCGAAGCCTTGCTCGCGCAGCTCCAGCCACAGTGCGTGCAGTTGGCGCTGCTCGACGTCGGCAAGGATGATGTTCTGCTCGTGTGAGGTGCGCAGGTAGCCGAAGCTGTAACGCTCGGCCAGTTCGGCGACGGCATCGAGCTGCTTGTCGGTCAAATCGCCTGGGGCAACGCCGGTGGGCTTGAGCGACAGGGTCACGGCGACGTAGCCCGGCTTCTTGTGCGCGCGGGTGTTGCGCGAACGCCAGCGGGCGAAGCCTGGTTGCTCGGCGTCCAGGGCGCTGTAGTCGAGGTTGTCCAGGGCCAGGTACTCGGGGTCGACGAAGTGGCGGGCAACGCGCTGCACTTCGGCCTCGGTCAGGGTGGTGCTGCCGCCGCGCAGGTGGGCCATTTCGGCCTCGACCTTCTCGGCGAACACTTCTGGGGTGAGGGCCTTGACCAGGATCTTGATCCGCGCCTTGTACTTGTTGTCACGGCGGCCGTAACGGTTGTACACGCGCAGGATGGCGTCCAGGTAGCTGAGCAGGTCCTGCCAGGGCAGGAACTCGTTGATGAAGGCGCCAATCACCGGGGTACGGCCCAGGCCGCCACCGACCAGCACGCGGAAGCCCAGCTCGCCAGCGGCGTTGCGCACCGGCTCCAGGCCGATGTCGTGCACCTCGATGGCGGCGCGGTCGTCGCTCGAGCCGTTGACGGCGATCTTGAACTTGCGCGGCAGGTAGGCGAATTCCGGGTGGAAGGTGGTCCACTGGCGGACGATCTCGCACCAGGGGCGCGGGTCTACCAGCTCGTCGGCGGCGACACCGGCGAACTGATCGGTGGTGACGTTGCGCAGGCAGTTGCCGCTGGTCTGGATCGCGTGCATCTGCACGGTGGCAAGCTCGGCGAGAATCTCCGGGATGTCCTCCAGTGCCGGCCAGTTGTATTGCACGTTCTGGCGGGTACTGATGTGCGCGTAGCCCTTGTCGTAGTCGCGGGCGATCTTGGCCAGCATGCGCACCTGGCGGGCGTTCAACTGGCCGTACGGCACGGCGACCCGCAGCATCGGGGCGAAACGTTGGATATAGAGGCCGTTCTGCAGGCGCAGAGGGCGGAATTCTTCTTCGCTCAGCTCTCCGGCCAGGTAGCGGCGGGTCTGATCACGGAACTGCTTGACGCGGTCCTCGATGATCCGCTGATCGTACTCGTCGTATACGTACATAAAAGTCCTGTCTCAGGCTGCATGCAGCTAATCGCGCGCACGGCCGCGCACTCCGGTTCGGAGCCGAGGAACGATAGCAGAGTGGGTTTATGCGCTAAAGTGATGTTTTTGCATATGAAAAGAACTAATTGGACTAAGTGAGACTGACTGGCATTTATCCGCGCAGGGCCCTGCTGCCGGTATAATCCTGGGTTTGCTCTGCAGGGATGTAACGCATGCTCAAGGCCTTGTGCCAGGGCCTGTGCCTGAGCCTGCCGCTGATGGCGGGCGCACAGGCCGCTTCGGTGGTATTTCTCAACCCGGGCTATTCCAACGAGACCTTCTGGGTCGATTATTCGCGTTTCATGCAGGCCGCCGCGACAGACCTGGGCATGCAGTTGCGCGTGCAGTACAGCGAGCGTCGCGCCGATCTGGCCCTGACCCAGGCTCGGGCGCTGTTGCATGGGGCACGGCGCCCGGACTACCTGGTGCTGGTCAACGAGCAGTACGTGGCCCCGGAGATCATCCGCCTGTCACGGGGCACCGGGGTCAAGCTGTTCCTGGTCAACAACGGCCTGACCGACAGCCAGGCGCACAGCGTGCAGGCGCAGCCGGACAAATACCCCGAGGTGCTCGGCACCCTGGTGAGCAACGATGAAGCGGCCGGCTACCAGATGCTCAAGGAAATGGTGGCGCAGCTGCCGGCGAATGCGGGCGCGGTCGACCTGCTGGCGTTCGCCGGGGTCAAGACCACGCCGGCCTCGCAGTTGCGCGAGCAGGGCATGCGCCGAGCGCTGGCGGACTACCCCCAGGTGCGCCTGCGCCAGGTGGTGTATGGCGGCTGGAGCCGCCAGCGGGCGTTCGAGCAGGCGCAGCTATTGTTGCAGCGCTACCCCGAGACCCGGCTGGTGTGGTCGGCCAACGACCAGATGGCTTTTGGCGCCATGCAGGCGTTCGAGGCAGCGGGCCGCCAGCCGGGCCGGGATGCGATCTTCAGCGCGGTCAACAGCTCGCCCGAGGCATTGCGCGCGCGCATCGACGGGCGTTTGGGGGTGCTGATGGGCGGGCACTTCACCCTGGGTGGCTGGGCCATGGTCATGCTTCACGACGATGCCCTGGGCCTGGCCCTGGACCGCGACGGGCGGCGCGAGCACAGCGTGCCGGCGCTGCAGTTGATCGACCCGGCCAAGGCCCGGCGCTGGCTCCGGCTGCTGGAGCAGGACAACCACGGCATCGACTTCCAGCGCTACAGCGCCGAAGGGCGCCCGGCGGATTTTCGCTACCCGTTCCTGACGTCACCCGTCGACTACTGAAAGCCCCTGCTTGAGCGATGGGCATTGCTGGACTTAACTGCTGCTTGAAGTGCATTCCCAGAACCACTACAAGAGGCAATGCAATGGGAAACTCAACCAAGCTGCGCAAAACTGACAGCAGTGTCGACGCCTGGGCGATCCTGTGTTTGATCGTGCTGGTGGTGGTCACTGCGGTGTATTGGGTCAGCCATCAGTAGCGACGCCCCCTTCAGACCGTGAAACCCGCCTGAACCGCCCGCGGAAGGGATATCCGCGGGCGGCTTGCGTTTCGCGACCAGGCGTCCCCCTGTAGGAGCCGGCTTGCCGGCGAACACCGGCAAAGCCGGTGCCAGCCACCGAGACGCCTGGTTCGCCAGCAAGGCTGGCTCCTACGGGGCGTGAGCCAGGTCCGCGCCGCTAGCGCGCGGTCAGGTGCATCGCCAGTTGCACCAGGCCGATCAGCACGAAGATGAAGATCAGGGTAAACAGCGTGCCCATGACGATGAAATGGCTGGCCTTGCCGTAGGTGAAGTCGCGGGCGCGATTCTTGCCGCTCTGCACGCCGAAGGCGGCGGCCAGGATGCTTTGCAGCATCTGCCAGAAGGTCGGCGGTTTGCCCGGGGTGTGGTCGTCCATGAGTGGCTCCTTGGTCAGAGGCAATCAGGGACAGTGTAGGCGAGTCTGCGTGGGAGCCAGTCTGGCTGGCTCCCGCAGGGACGATATCAGGCTTCGTAGCCCAGGTTCGGCGCCAGCCAGCGCTCGCTCACGCTCAGGTCCTGGCCTTTGCGCGCGCTGTACCGCTCGACCTGGTCCTTGTCCACCTTGCCCACGGCGAAGTACTGCGCCTGTGGGTGGGCGAAGTACCAGCCGCTGACCGCCGCCGCCGGGAACATGGCGAAGTGCTCGGTGAGGAACACGCCACTGGGGCCGGTCTCGCCGATGGCGCTGCCGTCGAGCAGGCGGAACAGCGTGGCCTTCTCGGTGTGGTCCGGGCAGGCCGGGTAGCCTGGGGCAGGGCGAATGCCGCTGTACTGCTCCTTGATCAGCGCCTCGTTGTCCAGGTGCTCGTCCTTGGCATAGCCCCAGTGCTCCTTGCGCACCTGTTCGTGCAGCCACTCGGCGCAGGCCTCGGCCAGGCGGTCGGCCAGGGCCTTGACCATGATCGAGCTGTAGTCGTCGCCCTTGTCCTGGTAGGCCTTGGCCACTTCCTCGGCGCCGATCCCCGCGGTGGTGATGAAGCCGCCGACGTAGTCGGTCACGCCGCTGGCCTTCGGCGCGACGAAGTCGGCCAGCGACCAGTTCGGCTTGCCGTCGGGCTTGATGGTCTGCTGGCGCAGGTGGTGCAGGGTGGCCAGGGTCTCACCCTGATCGCCGTAGACTTCGATATCGTCATCGGCGACCTGGTTGGCCGGCCAGAAGCCGAACACGGCACGGGCGCTGATCAGTTTTTCGTCGATCAGCTTGTCGAGCATTTCGCGGGCGTCCTGGTACAGCGCCGTGGCGGCTTCGCCGACCACTTCGTCGGTGAGGATGCGCGGGAACTTGCCGGCCAGGTCCCAGGAGATGAAGAACGGCGTCCAGTCGATGTACTCGGCCAGGGTGCGCAGGTCGATGTTCTCCAGCACCTTGACGCCGGTGAAGCTGGGCACCGCGGCCTGGTAGGCGGCCCAGTCGTACTGCGGCTTGGCGGCGATGGCCTGGGCGTAGCTCAGGCGCTCGGTGCGGGCGCTGCGGTTGGCGGTGCGTTCGCGCACCTCGACGTACTCCTGGCGAGTCTTGTCGACGAAGCCGGGCTTGAGCTCCTTGGACAGCAGTTGCGTGGCCACGCCCACCGCGCGCGAGGCGTCGGTGACGTAGACCACGGCATCGTTGGCGTACTTGGGTTCGATCTTCACCGCCGTGTGCGCCTTGGAGGTGGTGGCGCCACCGATCATCAGCGGCAGGTGGAAATCCTGGCGCTGCATTTCGCGGGCGACGTGCACCATCTCGTCCAGCGACGGGGTGATCAGGCCCGACAGGCCAATGATGTCGCACTTCTGCTCGCGGGCGGTCTGCAGGATCTTCTCGGCCGGCACCATCACGCCCATGTCGACGATGTCGTAGCCGTTGCAGCCGAGCACCACGCCGACGATGTTCTTGCCGATGTCGTGCACATCGCCCTTGACCGTGGCCATGAGGATCTTGCCCTTGGCTTCGGGCTTGTCGCCTTTCTCGGCCTCGATGAATGGAATCAGGTGGGCCACGGCCTGCTTCATCACGCGGGCGGACTTCACCACCTGGGGCAGGAACATCTTGCCGGCGCCGAACAGGTCGCCGACCACGTTCATGCCGCTCATCAGCGGGCCTTCGATGACTTCGATGGGGCGCGCGCATTGCTGGCGGCACTCCTCGGTGTCTTCGACGATGAACGCGGTGATGCCCTTGACCAGCGCATGCTCCAGGCGCTTGGCCACTGGCAGCGCGCGCCACTCTTCGTTTTCCACTTCCTTGGTCGCGCCGCCGCCTTTATAGTCGTCGGCGATGGCCAGCAGCGCATCGGTGCCGTGCGGGGTGCGGTTGAGCACCACGTCCTCGACCTTGTCGCGCAGGGCGGCGGGGATCTCGTCGTAGATCTCCAGCTGGCCGGCGTTGACGATACCCATGGTCAGGCCGTTGCGGATGGCGTGGTAGAGGAACACCGAGTGGATCGCCTCGCGCACCGGATTGTTGCCGCGGAACGAGAACGACACGTTGGATACGCCGCCCGAGCTCAGCGCGTACGGCAAGTGGTCGCGGATATAGGCGCAGGCTTCGATGAAGTCCACGGCATAGTTGTTGTGCTCTTCGATGCCGGTGGCGACGGCGAAGATATTCGGGTCGAAGATGATGTCTTCCGGCGGGAAGCCGACTTCGTTGACCAGGATGTCGTAGCTGCGCTGGCAGATCTCGCGCTTGCGCGCGGCGGTGTCGGCCTGGCCGACCTCGTCGAAGGCCATCACCACCACGGCGGCGCCATAGCGCTTGCACAGGCGGGCGTGGTGCTTGAACTGCTCGACGCCTTCCTTCATCGAGATCGAGTTGACGATGCCCTTGCCCTGGATGCACTTCAGGCCCGCCTCGATCACCTCCCACTTGGAGGAGTCGATCATGATCGGCACCCGGGAGATGTCCGGCTCGCCGGCGATCAGGTTGAGGAAGCGGACCATGGCGGCCTGGGAGTCGAGCATCCCTTCGTCCATGTTGATGTCGATCACCTGGGCGCCGGCCTCGACCTGCTGCAGGGCGACTTCCAGCGCCTCGGTGTAGTTTTCCTCGCGGATCAGCCGGGCGAACTTGGCGGAACCTGTGATGTTGGTGCGCTCGCCGACGTTGACGAACAGCGACTGGCGATCGATGGTGAACGGCTCAAGACCCGACAGGCGGCAGGCCTTGGGGATGTCCGGGATCGCCCGTGGCTTGTACTTGGCCACGGCCTCGGCGATGGCCTGGATATGCGGCGGGGTGGTGCCGCAGCAGCCGCCGATGATGTTGAGAAAACCGCTGGCGGCGAATTCCTCGACTACCGCGGCCATCTCGGCCGGGGTCTCGTCGTACTCGCCGAAGGCGTTGGGCAGGCCGGCGTTGGGGTGGGCGGACACGTGGGTGTCGGCCTTGGTCGACAGCTCTTCGAGGTAGGGGCGCAGGTCCTTGGCGCCGAGGGCGCAGTTCAGGCCGACCGAGATCGGCTTGGCGTGGCGCACCGAGTTCCAGAACGCTTCGGTGGTCTGACCCGACAGGGTGCGGCCGGAGGCGTCGGTGATGGTGCCGGAGATCATGATCGGCAGTTCGACATCGTCCTCCTCGAACACCTGCTGCACGGCGAAGATCGCCGCCTTGGCGTTGAGGGTGTCGAAGATGGTCTCGATCAGGATCAGGTCGGCGCCGCCCTCGATCAGGCCGCGGGTAGCCTCGATGTAGTTCACTACCAGTTCGTCGAAGGTGACGTTGCGATAGCCAGGGTCGTTGACGTCCGGGGAGATCGAGCAGGTGCGACTGGTCGGGCCGAGCACGCCAGCGACGAAGCGTGGCTTGTCGGGGGTTTCCAGGGTCTTGGCATCGGCGACCTGGCGGGCGATGCGCGCGCCTTGCACGTTGAGCTCGTACACCAGCGCTTCCATGCCGTAGTCGGCCTGGGAAATCTGCGTGGCGTTGAAGGTGTTGGTCTCGAGGATATCGGCGCCGGCGTCCAGGTAGGCCTTCTCGATGGCGGCGATGACATCGGGGCGGCTGAGCAGGAGCAAATCATTATTGCCTTTGACATCGCTTGGCCAATCGGCGAAGCGCGTGCCACGATAGTCGTGTTCCTCGAGACGGTAACTCTGGATCATAGTACCCATGCCGCCGTCGAGGATCAGAATGCGCTCTTTGAGTGCGTGCTGGAGTGCTTGTAAACGAGCGCTGCGGTCGGACATAGGACTACCTGGTCGGGCAAATATCAGAAGGTGCCGATAATAACAAAGCTGCACGGATTTTAGGCGCATCGCCCATTTGCATGAATTTCCCTCATGTTGGTGCCGCGCCCCCAACACCTCAGGACCCGCCAGGCTCATCGTGATGGCTTCAAATTACCAGGACTATCGGCACATGCTGTATCGCATACTTGCCAGCGCCTTCGCCTTGCTCATCAGCGGCGTGGCGTTCGCGCAGGCCCCCCAATCGAGCCCGACGATTTCATATACCCGGGACATCCAACCGATCTTCACCGAGAAGTGCGTGGCCTGCCACGCCTGCAACGACGCGGCCTGCCAGCTCAACCTGGGCAGCGCCGAGGGCGCCGAGCGCGGCGCGTCGAAGGTGCCGGTCTACCAGGGCGAGCGCAGCCAGGCGGTGCCCACCACGCGGCTGTTCTACGACGCCCGCGATGAAGCCGGCTGGCGCAAGCAGGGCTTCTACTCGGTGCTCGACAAGCAGGGCAGCCAGGCCGCGCTGATGGCGCGCATGCTCGAGCTCGGCCACAAGACGCCGCTCACCCCCAATGCCAAGTTGCCCGAGGAGATCGTCCTGGGGCTGACCCGCAACAACATGTGCCCGCTGCCCCACGAGTTCGACGCCTACGCCGGCGCCCATCCCAAGGAGGGCATGCCGCTGGCGGTCACCGGGCTGACCGACCAGGAGTACCAGACCCTGCAGCGCTGGCTGGCCGCTGGCGCGCCGGTGGAGAAGACGCCGATCCAGCCCAGCGCGGCGGAGGCGAAGCAGATCGCCGACTGGGAAGAGTTGCTCAACCGTCCCGGCTCGACCGAGGCGCTGGTCGGCCGCTGGTTGTACGAGCACCTGTTCCTGGCGCACATCTACTTTGTTGGCGGCGAACCCGGCCACTTCTTCCAGTGGGTGCGCTCGCGCACGCCAAGCGGCCAGCCGGTCGACTTGATCGCCACGCGGCGGCCCAACGACCCACCGGGCACCGATTTCTACTATCGGCTGATCCCGGTGCAGGGCGTGATCGTGCACAAGACCCACATCACCTACCCCATGGGCCCGCAGAAGCTCAAGCGAGTCAAGCAGCTGTTCTACAGCGGCGACTGGCATGCCAGCGCGCTGCCGGGCTACGGCCCGCGTCACCGCGCCAACCCCTTCGAGACCTTCGAGGCGATCCCGGCGGTGGCCCGCTACCAGTTCATGCTGGATAACGCCGAGTACTTCGTGCGCACCTTCATCCGTGGCCCGGTGTGCCGTGGGCAGATTGCCACCGATGTGATCCGCGACAACTTCTGGGCGTTGTTCCAGGAGCCGGCCCACGACCTGTACATCACCGATGCCCAGTACCGTGGCCAGGCCACGCCGCTGCTGGCCATGCCGGGGCAGATCGACGATGTCGGCAGCGTGCTGAGCCTGTGGCATGCCTACCGCGACAAACGCAACGAATACGAGGCGCTGCGCCGTGAAGCCTACGCCGAGCAACCGGCGCCGAGCTGGTCGACTCTGTGGGCCGGCAACGACAATGCGCTGCTGAGCATCTTCCGCCACTTCGACAGCGCCTCGGTGACCAAGGGCCTGATCGGTGACGTGCCGCTGACCATGTGGCTGTTCGACTACCCGTTGTTCGAGCGCACCTACTACCAACTGGCGGTCAACTTCGATGTGTTCGGCAATGTCTCGCACCAGTTGCAGACCCGCCTGTACTTCGACTTGATCCGCAACGGCGCCGAGATCAACTTCCTGCGCCTGATGCCGGCTGACGCTCGTGGGCATATCCTCAGCGACTGGTATCAGAACAGCGGCAAGGTGAAGATGTGGATGGACTACGAGGACATCGACACCAGTACCGCGAGCGCGTTGAAGCTGGACCCGCGCGATCCCAAGCGCGACTTCGGCCTGAAACTGCTGGAGCGCACCGGCAGCCTCAACGCCGCGCCCGATCCGATCAACCGCTGCAAGGGCGCCCACTGCTCGCGCGCGCAGATGCCGGTCGAGTTCCGTGACGCCGAGCAGACCCTCAGCCGCCTGGTGTCGCGCCCGGCAGCGGGGCTGAAGGTGATCGGCCAGTTGCCCGAGGCGACCATGTTGCGCATCGAAGGGCAGGGTGGCCAGCGCCAGGTCTACAGCCTGTTGCGCAACCGCGCCCACAGCAACGTGGCATTCCTGCTGGGCGAGGCCTCGCGCTACCAGCCGGGGTTGGACAGCCTGACCCTGTACCCGGGTGTGCTCAGCAGCTACCCGAACTTCATCTTCAACATCCCGGTGGCCGATGTGCCCGAGTTCGTCGAGGACATGGAGGCGGCGCGGGACGACAGCGCCAGGTTCGAGCGCATCGTCATGCGCTGGGGCGTGCGCCGCAGCCATCCACGGTTCTGGCAGTACTTCCATGACCTGAACCGCTACATCCAGGAAACCGACCCGGTGGAAGCGGGCGTGCTCGACATGAACCGCTACGAGAACCTCTGATCGGTTAGCCGGGACTTTCCTGACCTGCCGTGGTCGGAACTGCTGGATGGTTTCGGTTGAAATGGCTCTGCAGCCATCACCGGGGTAGGAGCGACCTTGTGCCGCGAAAGGGCTGCAAAGCAGCCCCAGGGGCCTTCGGCAACGCTGCAAAGATTGCCGGGGCCGCGCAGCGGCCCTTTCGCGGCACAAGGCCGCTCCTACCCCGCGATGGCGATAGCCTGATCGCCGATGCCTCAACGCACCGCCGATCGCAGGGTATTTCATGCTGTATTCGCTTCAGGCTCTTCGCGCATTCGCCGCCTGGGTGGTGGTCTGCCACCACTTCATGCAGATCTTCTTCGACTTCCACGCCAGCGGCCCCATCGGCCAATTGCTGGCCGACCGCGGTGCGGTGGGGGTGGACATCTTCTTTGTCATCAGCGGGCTGGTGATCTACCTGTCGACCCGCGACAAAGCCATCGCCCCCGGGCAGTTCCTGCTCAATCGCGCGCTGCGCATCGTGCCCGCCTACTGGTTCTACACCTTGCTGATGGCCGTGCTGATGCTGATCGCCAGCCGCTGGATGCCGCACCAGGTGTTCGAATGGCAGCATCTGCTGCTGTCGCTGCTGTTCATTCCGGCCGAGAACCCGGGCGGCTACGGGCTGTACCCGACTCTCAACGTCGGCTGGACGCTGAACTTCGAGATGTTCTTCTACCTGCTGTTCGGCCTGGCCTTCCTGGTGCGCCAGCGCCACCACCTGCTGCTGGTCACCGCGGCGTTGCTGCTGGTCTGCGAAGTGCTGGGGCGCCTGGGCGTGCTCAGCCGCTTCTACAACAACGACATCGTCTACGAGTTCCTGCTCGGCATCGGCCTGGGCGTACTGTACCGCCGCGGGCTGATCCGCGAAGGCCTGTGGTTGCCGCTGGGGCTGCTCGGCCTGGCAGGGTTCGCGCTCTATCACCTCGACGCATCACAGCGCCTGTTGCACTGGGGCCTGCCGAGCGCGCTGGTGGTGCTGGCGTTCATTGCCCTGGAGCCGTACTTCAAGGGCAACCAGGTGCTCAAGGCCCTCGGTGACTGTTCCTATTCTGTGTACCTGGTGCATGTGCTGGTGCTGTACGCCGGCCTGTTCATCAGCGAGCGGTTGCGCCTGAACCCTTACCTGGTGTTTGCCTTGTGCGTGCCGTCAATCGGACTAATGTCGTGGCTCAGTTTCCAATGGCTGGAACGTGGCCTGTATTGGCGACTCAAGGGCTGGTTGGCCGTCGGTGCGGCGCGGGAACCGGCGTTGGCGCTATCCCGAGTCAAATGCTAGGACTTTGTTACCCGGCCGGGTTGGCGTACACTGCCGGCAAGTCTGTGAGGAACTTCCATGAGCGCTATAACCATTACCGACGCCGCCCATGATTACCTGGCCGATCTGCTCTCCAAGCAGAACACGCCTGGCATCGGCATTCGTATTTTCATCACCCAGCCGGGCACCCAGTACGCCGAGACCTGCATCGCCTACTGCAAGCCGGGCGAAGAGAAACCCGACGACGAGCCGGTGGGCCTGAAAAGCTTCACCGCCTACCTGGACGCCGTCAGCGTGCCGTTCCTGGAGGACGCGCTGGTCGACTACGCCACCGATCGCATGGGCGGCCAACTGACCATCAAGGCGCCGAACGCCAAGGTGCCGATGGTCAACGAGGACAGCCCGATCAACGAGCGCATCAACTACTACCTGCAGACCGAGATCAACCCGGGCCTGGCCAGCCACGGCGGCGCCGTGAGCCTGGTGGACGTGGTCGACGACGGCATTGCCGTGCTGCAGTTCGGCGGTGGTTGCCAAGGTTGCGGCCAGGCCGACGTGACCCTGAAGGAAGGCATCGAGCGCACCTTGCTCGAGCGCATTCCCGAGCTCAAGGGCGTGCGTGACGTGACCGACCACAGCAACAAGGAAAACGCCTACTACTAAGGTGTGTTTCACCCTCGCGGGGCAAGCCCGCTCCCACGCCTGGATGCAGCTGCTGCCCAGATGTGGGAGCGGGCTTGCCCCGCGATGCGTTGGGTTACTTTCATTCGACTGAACAAGGACGCTCGGTATGAACCGCTCCTGTATCACGCTGTTTGCCCTGATGCTCTCGACCCAGGTCCTGGGGGCCTACCAGCCCCCCGGCGACAGCGAGGCCGACTACCGCCAGGCCGTGGCCAGCCTCGATGCGGTCGAGCCACAGCTGATGCGGATGATCCAACAGTTGGCCGAAGGCACCGCTGCCCAGGACCTGGAGCCCCGCCTGAGCCAATTGCGCGGTGAATGGAGCCCGGCGCTGCAACAGTTGCAGCGCGCAGTCGATGCAGGCCATGCCGTGGCCCAGTATCGAATGGCGCTCTACCGGTTCGCCTATCAGCCGGATGCGCCTGTGCTCGACGATCCTGGCCAATGCACGCTGTTGGTCAAGAGCCTGGAGCAAGGCTTCGCGCCAGCCGCTTTGCGTATTGCCAACCAATGCATCGGCTATGTCGATGGGCCTGCCTACGCGCCAGCGTTGAGCAAGGCGCTTGACGATTTTTCCCAGTTCTCTGGCTACTACCCGCAGCCGGCGGTGACCCTGGAGTGTGTCAAGCAGGACCCGAAAGACATCCAGTTGCAATGGGGCGACGCGCCGTCCTACCAGGCCGAACTCTACCGCCTGCTCGGCTTTGCCGCGAATCGCCGCGGCCCGCTGCGTGATGAGTTCTGGCAGAAGGCCGTCGACATCAACGGCTGCCCGGCGATCGCCAGACGCATGGACAGGTTGCAGAACTGAATCGGTACGTAGCAATAAACTGTTACCAATTCAACCCCTGCGACAACAGGTCGCGCCCCGTATTCAAAGGGCTGCAGGCCGATCAGCCTTGTGTCGGGTAGATGGGGTGGGGGTGGCGTGACAGAATGCCCCGGTTTTCTGGCCGGCCCATCCCAGGGGTCGGCACCTTCCCTGTAAAGGATGGTTCCATGAATGATCTGTTGACCCGGCGCGCGGTTGTCGCCGGGATGGGCGTACTGGGGCTTGGCCTGCTGGCGGGCTGCAGCCCGGCCCGGGGCCTGGACTTCAAGTACGGCAAGAACATGAGCAACGAGATCCTCGGGCGCAAGTTCAAGCTCAAGGATACGCAAGGCAACGAGCGGACCCTGTCGAGCTTCTATGGCTCGATGCCGATGATCTTCTTCGGCTTCACCCAGTGCCCGGCCGTCTGCCCGACCGCCATGGCGCGCGTGGCGCAGATCCGCAAGATCCTCCGTGGCCGCGACCGCGACCTGTTCCAGCCGGTATTCATCACCCTGGACCCGGAGCGCGACACCCCCGAGGTGCTCGACGCCTACGTCAAGGCCTTCGACCCGTCGATCGTCGCCCTGACCGGCACGCCCGAGGAAATCGACGCGGTGGCCCGGGAGTTCAAGGTGTTCTACGAAAAGGTCCCGGCCGGCGACACCTACACCATCTCTCACTCGTCCACCAGCTACGTCTACGATACGCGTAGCACCCTGCGCCTGAGCCTGGGCCATTCCCTGAACGCCAAGGAATGCGCCGAGGACCTGGTCACCCTGATGGAGATCTGCTGAATGTCGATGCAACCGATCAAGCGCGGCCTGGCCGCCCTGGCCCTGCTGGGCCTGACCTTGCCAGCCCTGGCCCAGACCACCGTGAGCGATGCCTGGGTGCGCGCCAGCGTGCCGCAGCAGCAGGCCACCGGCGCCTTCATGACCCTGACCGCCAGCAGCGACAGCAAGCTGGTGGGCGTGGCTTCGCCCGTGGCCAAGACCGTGCAGGTGCACGAGATGACCATGAACGGCGAGGTGATGGGCATGCGTGAGGTCAAGGCGGTCGAGCTGCCGGCGGGCAAGGCGGTGACCCTCGACCCGAATGGGTATCATGTGATGCTGATGGGCCTGAAACAGCAGGTGAAGGAAGGGCAGCAAGTGCCCCTGACCCTGACCATCGAAGATGCCAAGGGCCAGCAGCAGACGCTCGAGGTGCAAGCGCAGGTCAAGCCCCTGACTGCCGAGATGGGCGGCGGGCACGACCACTCGCACATGAAGCACTGACCGATAGACCACCACTGGGGCCGCGAAAGCGGCCCCAGTCGTTTCAGCTACGCACGCGTGGCGACGGGCGATCGATGCTCAGCGAGGTCGAGGTCTTGCGCACCTTTGAGTGCAGCAGTGCCCCGCAAATACGGCGTTGTCGGCCTGTCCAAGACTCTGATTACTCGAGTGGATGTAAAATGCAGAGGTAAATAAGCGAATGATTAAAGTGTTTTGAAGTTATTTCAAAGGTATTGGGCGGTCTGGGGTGCGGGGTATAGTATTTCCAGATGTATATATTACGAATTACATGTTTTTTTACAGTTGCTCAGTTGTCGCACCTTTTTTTCTTGCTTAGTGTTTGCTTGCATGAAATCTGCCATCGAACTGTTCAAGGCCGATGTAACCGACGTCAACACCAAGGGCGTCTGCATGTGGTTATACTCGGGGCGGCCATCGGCCGCTCATTTCTTCTTTGGATGAGAGTCATGGTCTATGGACGATCGGGGTTGTCACACCATCTGCGACATTGCCGGCGCCAGCGTCCAATTGCTGGCAACCCTACAGGCTTCGGGTTTCACCGCCATCAGCGACATGGTTCACAAATTTTCAGTGGGCGCAGAGGGCGTGACCGGCTTGTTTCTATTGTCCGAGTCGCACCTTTCCTATCTCTATACGCTTGAGTGAGGCGCCGGCTGGGGAGCGCAAGTTCATTCATGTCGACATGGACTCGTTCTTCGTATCCGTCGAGTTGCTCGACGCGCCTTGGCTGCGCGATCGCCCTGTGGCGGTGGGTGGTAGTGCGGCGGAACGTGGGGTCATCAGTACGGCCAGCTACCGCGCCCGGGAATTTGGCGTGAAGAGCGGCATGGCCACCGCCACGGCGCAGCGCTTGTGCCCGGAGCTGGTGTTGCTGCCGGTGCGTTTCGAGCGCTACGAGGCAGTGACGGCGAAACTCGACGCCATCTTCCGGCGCTACACCTGCAAGGTTGAATTCCTGTCCTTGGACGAGGCGACGCTGGATGTGTCAGGCCAGCCCCACTGCAAGGGTTCAGCCACCTACATGGCCCGGCAGATCCGTGCGGCAATCGAGCAGGAGCTGCAACTGACTGCTTCGGCGGGTATGCGCCGCTGAAGTACCTGGCCAAGATCGCCTCGGAAGTGAACAAGCCCAACGGCCAGTTCGTGGTTACTCCTGATCAGGTGTTGGCTTTTCTTTCAACGTTGGATATTCGCAAGATTCCCGGCGTTGGCCCCAAGACCTGGGCGGTGCTCGAACGCTTGGGGTGCCGGGTGTGTGGCGATGTCTGCGCAGACAAGATTCCCCCATTGTTGCGTCACTTGGGCGTGCACGGGTTCTATGTTTGGGAGCGTTGCCAAGGCAAGGAAGAACACGAGGAAAAGACCACGGACCTGCGCTCGGTCGGCGTCGAACACACCCTGCCAGCCGACTGCCACGACTTGAGCGCCTGCACCGAGCAACTGGACACCTTGATGGCGGAGCTACGCAGGCGTCTGGAAGATCTTGGCGAGGACATCCATATCGTCAGGAACCAGGTCAAGCTCAAGTTCGCCGACTTTGCCATCGCCAGCACCGAAGCCCCGGCGTTGGGGTTGCAGCCGAAGGTCGTGCATGGCCTTTGCAGCGGGCTTTGGAACAGCAAGCGTCAGGGGCGTGCGGTGCGTTTGGTAGGGGTGTCGGTGAAGATCAGGCGCAAGGAGGCCGACCGCCTGCAACTGGAACTGCCGTGGTGAGTTGGCAGGCCTGAAGGCAGGCGCCGGGGATGGCCCTATGCACATGAATCACTGAGCTTGGATCGGGGCGCGCTGCGCCGCGTGCCGCAAAAGGGCTGCAAAGCAGCCCTATCAGCTACGGAACCTGGGCAGCGGCCGTTCGATATTCAGCGAGGTCAGGGTCTTGCGCACCTGGGCGTCCTCGGCCTCCAGGGCCTTGAGGCTGGCGCGGATCTTGCCCGCAGCGGGTATGTCGCCTTGGCGGTCGATCCAGTCGGCGATTTCCTTGCAGGCGCTGCTCAGGCAGGCCTGGCGCTGGTTCATCAGGGTGATCAGGGTGGTGATCTCTCGTTCGGACATGGCGGGTTCCTCCGTTCAGCCCCTTGAGTGTAGCAGTGGCGCGCGCGGTTGCCTGGGCGCTCAGGCGCGGTAGCCGGCGGCCAGGGCGCAGGCCAGCAACGCGCAAGCCAGCAGCGTCGCCGCCAGTGCCTGGGTGGCCCCCACCAGCATCAGCCCCACGCCGATCTGCAGGTAGTAGAAGAGCCCGAACAGCGCCCCGGCGCTGCCGCGGCAATCGCCGTAGTCGACCAGTGCCGAGCTGAGCACCAGTGGGATGGCCATGGCGAAGGCGACCATCACCAGCAGCATGGCCGCCACTGCCCACAGGCTGTCGGCCAACCCCAGCATCGCCACCGCCGCCAGCAGGTCGAGCAGGCAGGCCAGGCGCAGCAGGCGGGCAACCCCGAGCCCGCGCCGCAACTGCCAGCCATTGAGTCGCGCGCCAAGCAATGCGCCGCCGGCCAGGGCCGCGCCGGAATAACCCATCCAGGCGCTGGCGCCGAGCCGCTCGAACATGAAGGGCGCCAAGCTGTACCAACTGAACACGCTGACGTTGAACACTGCCACCAGGGCGCTGGCCCGCTGGATGCGGCGATCGCTGAGCAGGCGCCAGAGCAGGTGGCCGATGGCGGGCGCCTGGCGCGGACCGCCGTGGGTCTCCGGCAGGCAGCGCCAGGCCCAGGCCAGCAAGGTCGCGGCCATCAGCAACTGACCGGCCAGCACACCCTGGTAGCCAAGGGCGTGCTCCAACCAGGCGCCGCTGAGCAGGCCCAGGGCCGGGCTGAGGGCCAGGCAGGCACCGATCAGGGTGAATACCCGGGCCAGTTCCTCGCCCTGATGGCGATCGCGCAATATGGTCTGGGTCACCACCGAGCCCACCGCCGCCGCGAAAGCCGCCACCACCCGGGCACCCAGCAACTGGCTGAAGTCGCGCGCCAGCAGCGCGGCCAGGGCCGCCAAGCTATACAGCAGCAGCCCGGCGAGCATGCTCGGGCGCCGCCCCCAGCGGTCGCACAGGCGCCCCCAGGCCAGCACCCCGGCGGCGAACGCCATGAAGTACAGCGACAGGGTCAGCGAGGCCTGGGCGGCGGTCACGCCAAAGTGCTCGGCCAGCGAAACCAGGGCCGGGCTGTACAGGGTTTCGGCGATCTGCGGGAACATCAGCAGGGCACTGGCCAGGGCCAGCCAAGAGCGGGAAAGCATGGTGTCGACGCCTTGGGCGGGAAGGGGCGGCCATGGTAGATGCGCGGGCGGCTGGGCTATTATCGCGAGTTGAACAATTTACCATCGTAATCGGACAACCCTGCATGGCCTGGCTGGACCCCGACTCACCTTTCGATCCCGATGCTTTCAGCGCCCCCCTGCTGGGCATCTGCTCGGCCCTGGGCGAGCACGACTCCGGGCGGCATCGGCATGACCGCGGCCAGTTGCTGTTCACCCGTCAGGGCTGCGTGCGTATCGACACACCCGGGCGCCTGTGCCTGTTGCCACCGACCCAGGCGGCGTGGATCCCGGCGGGGCTCGAACACCGCGCGCGGATGCGCGAGACCGTGGATTATCGTTCGCTGTATTTCACCGCGGCGCTGTGCGAGGGCTTGCCGACCCAGGTCACGATCTTCAGCGTCAACCCGCTGCTGCGCGAGCTGGTCGAGCGCATCGCCCTGGCGCCGTTCGCCACGGCCTGGGACCAGGGCGCCGCGACGCACCTGCTGGCGCTGTGCCTGAGCGAGCTGCAGCAGGCCCAGCGCCAGCCGATGTTCCTGCCATTGCCGAGTGATCGGCGTTTGGCGCGGCTGCTGGAGCAGTTGGACCGCCTGCCGCCAGCCTTGAGCGAGTTGGCGGGGCAGGTGGGCGCCAGCGAAAAAACCATCAGCCGCCTGTTCAGGCGCGATACCGGCCTGTCCTATCAGCAGTGGCGGCAACAGTGGCGTCTGTTGCGCGCGGTGGAGCAGTTGGCGCTGCAGCGCCCGCTCGGGGCGATTGCCGACGAGTTGGGCTTTGCCACCGACAGCGCCTTCATCGCCTTCTTCCGTGGCCTGACCGGGCTGACCCCGGGCGCCTGGAGCCGCTCGACTAGCTCAGGTTGAGGCAGGCCTGGCGGTAGGCGCCGGGGGTGACCCCATAGGCCTGCTTGAACTGCCGGCTCAGGTGGCTCTGGTCGGCGAAGCCGAGCAGGAAGGCGACCTCCAGGGCCGGTTGGCCGCGCTTGAGCAACTCCCGGGCCCGGGCCAGGCGCCGCTGCTTGAGCCAGGCATGGGGCGGCAGGCCGGTGGCCTGGCGGAACACCCGGGCGAAGTGGAAAGGTGACAGGTGCACCGCCGCCGCCAAGGCCTCCAGCGACGGCGGATCGGCCAGCTGGCTTTCCAGCAATTCGCGGGCGCGGGCCACGGCCAGGGGCTCGTTGCCGGGTGCGGCCGGTTCGGCGCAGTGACCATGGCGCTGCACCAGTGCCAGCACGGCCTGGCGCCAGGCGGTCTGTTGCTCCAGGGCGCTGGCGTCGGTCTCGGACAGCCGGTGCAGATGACTGAACGTGGCGGCCAGGGTCGGGTCCTGAATCACGCTGTCCTTGAACCGCGGCATGCCGTGGCGGCCCAGCTCCAGTTCCTCGAGCACGCCGGTGACGCGCTCATGATCGGGGTAGAACCCTCGGTAGCGCCATCCGGCCTCGTGGGCGGTGGCGCCAGTATGAAGCTCGTCGGGGTTGATCAGCACCATGCTGCCCACCGGCGCCAGGTGCTCGCTGCCGCGGTGCCAGAAGCGCTGGGCACCGGACTCGATCACCGTGAACACATAGCCTTCGTGCACATGTGGGGCGAAGCGCTGCTGGAAGTAACGGGCGTGCAGCATCTCGACATCGCCCAGGGCCGGCGCCTGCCACAGGTGGGTTTGTTCGCGCAGGGGCGTGCTCATGCCAGCCAGCTGCGCAGGAGGAAGAAGATCAACATGCTCGCCAGCATGCTCAGCAACACGCTGCGGGTCAACAGCACCAGGGTGATGGCCACCAGCGAACCGAGCAGGTAGGGGTTGAGCGGGCTGAGGTCGAGCTGATGCTCGGGCAGGAAGATGATCGGCCCGCAGATCGCGGTGAGCATGCCCGGCACGGCGAAGCCGAGGAACTGCCGGGCGTTGGAGCTCAGGCGCAGTGGCAGGCGCGGCTCGAGAAAAGCGTAGCGGTTGAGGAATACCACCGCGCCCATGGCGAAGATCAGTAACCAGATCATGCACGGCCTCCGGAGAATTTCTGGCAGATGAAACCGGCGGCCATGCCCAGCAGGCCGGCGGCGACCAGGGCGGTTTCCCAGTGCCAGTAGCTGAACAGCACCGAGCAGAACAGCGACACCGCCACGCACACCAGGGTCGGCAGGTTGCGCACCAGCGGCGCGATCAGCGCGACGAAGGTGGCGACGATGGAGAAGTCCAGGCCCAGTTGGTCCAGGTGCGGGATGTTCTGGCCCAGGATGATGCCGGCCAGGGTGAACAGGTTCCACGCCACGTAGAAGGTCAGGCCGACACCCAGGGCGTACCAGCGGTTGAACTGCTGCTGGTCGTGGTGGCTGGTCAAGGCGAAGAACTCGTCGGTCAGCAAGAAGCCCAGGCCCAGCCGCCAGCGGGTGGGCAGGCCCGACAGCACGGGGCGCATCGACAGCCCGTAGAGCAGGTGCTGCGAGGTCAGCAGCAGTGTGGTAAGCAGGATCGAGAACAGGTTGGCGCCGCCCTTGAGCATGCCGATCGCCACCAGTTGCGCGGCGCCGGCGAAGACGATGGCCGACAGCCCCTGGCCTTGCCAGGCGCTGAGGTTGGCCTCGATGGCCATGGAACCGGCCAGCAAGCCCCAGGGCGCGACCGCCAGGGACAAGGGCAAAATGGCGATGGCGCCGTGGAGGAAGGCTTGGCGGGCGAGGGGCGGGCTGGACATGAAGGCGGCAACGAATCGACAGGGCAGACCAGCATGCCAGAGCAGGGTGTGGGTGGCTTGAACGATCTTGCTTTGTTGGCCCCGCTCCACAGGCCTTGCGCAACCCTTGTAGGAGCGGCCTTGTGTCGCGAAAGGGGCGCGTAGCGGCCCCAGCGATTCTTGCTTCAATGCTGAAACCCGGGGGCTGCTGCGCAGCCCTTTCGCGACACAAGGCCGCTCCTACAGGAGAGCGTCTGATCGGCGGTCGCAGCTGTGGATTCAGCGCAGCTCCACCTGAGCGCACAGCCCACCTTCGGCGCGGTTGCGCAAGGTCAGGTTGCCACCCATGGCCTGGGTCAACTGCTGGGCGATCGCCAAGCCCAGCCCGGTGCCGCCAGTGCTGCGGTTGCGCGAGCCTTCGACGCGGTAGAACGGCTTGAGCACATCGTCCAGTTCCGCCTCGGGGATGCCGGGGCCGTTATCGAGCACGCGGATCCAGGTCACGCCGTCCTCGCGGCCGACCTCCAACTGTGCGGCACCGGCGAATTTCAGCGCGTTGTCCACCAGGTTCGCCAACACTCGACGCAGCGCGTGGGGGCGGGTGTGCAGTGTGGTTTGCGCGCTGCCCTGGCGGTCCACCTTGGCGCCGCTGTCCTGATAGTCGAACACCAGGCTGTCGAGGAAGGCGTCGAGGTTGACCTTGCACGGCGCCTCGGTGCTGCTGTCCATGCTGCGGGCATAGGCCACACCCTCGCGCACCAGGTGCTCCATGGCGTCGAGGTCGTGCCATAGCTTGTCCTTCTCCACACCATCGTCCATCTGCTCGACACGCAGCTTCATGCGCGTGATTGGCGTCTGCAGGTCGTGGGAGATGGCGGCCAGCAGTTGCATGCGTTCCTTGAGGTAGGCGGCGATGCGCGCCCGCAGCGCATTGAAGGCCACGGCGGCGTAGCGCACCTCGCGTGGGCCGCTTTCGTCGAGCAGAGGCCCTGGGCTGTTCGGGTCGAGGTTGTCCAGCGCCTGTACCAGCCGGGTCAGCGGGCCGATGGCCAGGCGCACGGCGAGCCAGGTGCAGGCCAACAGTACCGCCAGCTGGATCAGCAGCACCACCGGCAGCCAGGTGGCCACTGGCACAGGCGCAGGGGTGACATCGATGGTTAGCGGCGCACCGTCGGCCAGGCGCAAGTGGGCCTGGAAGTGCGCGTTGGGGCCGGGGATTTCCTGGAAGGTCAGGCGGTAGCGGTCGCCGATGGCCTTGACGATGGAGTCGGCGGCCATGGGTGGGTTCTCGCTGGGCATCGCCTCGCCGGCCAGACCGCCGTCCAACCGGTAGCGGTAGGTGCGCCGCTCCAGGCGCGGTAACCAGCTCGGGCGCTCGGCGGCGGGCAGGCGGTCGAGAATGGCCACCGAGGTCGAGACGTCCAGCTCAAGGTTGCTGAGCATCATCGAGCGGCTGCTGACGTAGCGTTCATAGGCTTGCAGGCTGAACGACAAGCCATAGGCCAGCACCAGCCCGGTGAAGAAGATCAGCGCCAGGCGCGAGGCCAGGGTGCGTGGCCATTTCATGCCGGTGACTCCAGCAGCTGTACCGGCAGCGAGAAGACATAGCCTTCGCTGCGCACGGTCTTGATGCAGGTGGGTTCGCGGGCGTCGTCGCCCAGGCGCTGGCGCAGGCGGCTGACCAACAGGTCAATGGAACGGTCGAAGATATCCGCCTCGCGGCCCTGGGTGAGGTTGAGCAGCTGCTCGCGGCTGAGCACCCGCTGCGGATGGTCGAGGAACACCCGCAGCAGGCGGTATTCGGCGCCTGACAAGGCCACCAGGGTGCCCTCGCTGTCGAGCAAGTGGCGGGCGGTGGTGTCCAGCCGCCAGGGGCCGAAGGCGAGCAGCCGGCTGCTTTCGCTGATGGTCAGGTTGGGCGGCAGCATCCGCGTGCGGCGCAACACGGCGTTGATCCGGGCCAGCAGTTCACGGGCCGAGAATGGCTTGGTCAGGTAGTCGTCGGCGCCCATTTCCAGGCCAATGATGCGGTCGGTCTCGTCGTTGCGCGCGGTGAGCATCAGCACCGGTGTGTTGCGGTGCTTGCCGGCGCGCAGCTCGCGGCACAGCAGCAGGCCGTCGTCGCCGGGCATCATGATATCGAGCACGATCAGGTCGACCGCGTTGTTCTCCAGGAAGGCGCGCATCTGCCGGCCGTCGGCGACGATGCTGGTACGCAGGCCGTTCTTCTTCAGGTAGTTGCCGACCAGTTCGCGGATTTCGCGGTCGTCGTCGACGACCAGGATGTGATCGACATGGTCCATCGGGGTGTCCTTGTAGAGGTGGGTGGGCGCAGTGTACCGAGCCAGTCCGGGCTTGCCTGCCCAGGTTTGTATTGCAGTGTATCTGGGGTTGTCGCAGATACAGGAGGACGCACGTCACGGCTCGGGTGGACACAAGTGGGATACCTGGCGGGGGTGAAATGGCTCTCGACCGGGGAGTGAAGCCCCCACCCCAAGCCCCTGCACCAGGAGACATGCCATGACCCTCAAGACCCTCGCCAGCGCCGCCCTGTTCGCCGCCCTCGGCCTCGGCGCCATCACCGCCCAGGCCAGTAGCGCTGCGCTCAACCAGGCCAACGTGATGCAGTACCGCTACGGTGATAAGCTCGACATCCACAAGGTAGTGTCGGTCAAGGACGAGCAGCGCAATACCTGCGGCGTGGTCAACACCCGCATGGACTACCTGGATTCCCAGGGCAAGGCGCAGAGCGTCGAGTACCGTACCTACGCTACCAGTGGCTGCCATGACAACTGAGGTGCGTGGCAAGCGCCGCCTGCTCAGGGCCGGCGGCGTGGCCCTGGCCCTGGTCGGGTTGGGGCTGGCCGGGCACTTGCTGGCCAGTGACGGTTATGGCCCCATGCCATCATTGGCCGGTGCCCAGCAGTGGCTCAACTCACCGCCGCTGGACGCCGCGACCCTCAAGGGCAAGGTGGTGCTGGTGGACTTCTGGACCTACGACTGCGTCAACTGTCGGCGCAGCCTGCCGCAGGTCAACGCCTGGGCCCGGCGCTACGCCGACCAGGGCCTGGTGGTGATTGGCGTGCATACCCCGGAGTACGCCTACGAGCATGATGTCGATAGCCTGCGCGCCCAGGTTCGCCAACTGGGTATCGACTACCCGGTGGCGGTGGACAACGACTACCGGATCTGGAACGCCTGGGGCAACCAGTTCTGGCCGGCGCACTATTTCGTCGATCGCCAGGGCCAGGTGCGCCATGTACATTTTGGCGAGGGCGGCCACGCCGGGCAGGAGCAGGTGATCCGCACCCTGCTGGACGAGCAGGGCTGAACCGATCGCCTTGCAGGTCGGCGGATGTGGTTTAGGCTCATTGCATCGCACGTTTTCCAATCACACAGCGAAACAGCGGAGTAGTGCAGCATGGGATACCAGAAAATCAAGGTTCCGGCCGACGGCAGCAAGATCACCGTCAATGCAGACCATTCGCTCAATGTGCCCGACAACCCCATCATTCCCTACATCGAAGGCGACGGCATCGGCGTGGACGTCTCGCCGGTGATGATCAAGGTGGTCGACGCCGCCGTGCTCAAGGCCTATGGCGGCAAGCGCAAGATCGCCTGGATGGAGGTGTACGCCGGCGAGAAGGCCACCCAGGTGTACGACCAGGACACCTGGCTGCCTCAGGAGACACTGGATGCGGTGAAAGACTACGTGGTGTCGATCAAGGGGCCGCTGACCACCCCGGTCGGCGGCGGCATCCGTTCGCTCAACGTGGCCCTGCGCCAGCAACTCGACCTGTATGTGTGCCTGCGTCCGGTGGTGTGGTTCCAGGGCGTGCCCAGCCCGGTGAAAAAGCCAGGCGACGTCGACATGGTGATCTTCCGCGAGAACTCCGAGGACATCTATGCCGGTATCGAGTGGAAAGCCGGTTCGCCCGAGGCGAACAAGGTGATCAAGTTCCTCAAGGAGGAGATGGGCGTCACCAAGATCCGCTTCGACCAGGACTGCGGCATCGGCGTCAAGCCGGTGTCGAAGGAAGGCACCAAGCGCCTGGTGCGCAAGGCCCTGCAATATGTGGTGGACAACGACCGCAAGTCGCTGACCCTGGTGCACAAGGGCAACATCATGAAGTTCACCGAAGGCGCGTTCAAGGATTGGGGCTATGAAGTGGCCCGCGACGAGTTCGGCGCCGAGCTGCTCGATGGCGGCCCATGGATGAAGTTCAAGAACCCCAGGACCGGCCGCGAGGTGATCGTCAAGGATGCCATCGCCGATGCCATGCTCCAGCAGATCCTGCTGCGCCCGGCCGAATACGACGTGATCGCCACCCTAAACCTCAACGGTGACTACCTGTCCGACGCCTTGGCGGCGGAGGTGGGCGGCATCGGCATCGCCCCGGGCGCCAACCTGTCCGACACAGTGGCCATGTTCGAAGCCACCCACGGCACCGCGCCCAAGTATGCCGGCAAGGACCAGGTCAATCCGGGCTCGGTGATTCTTTCAGCCGAGATGATGCTGCGGCACATGGGCTGGACCGAGGCGGCGGACCTGATCATCAAAGGCACCAATGGAGCAATTGGTGCCAAGACGGTGACCTATGATTTTGAGCGCCTGATGGACGGTGCGACGCTGGTTGGCAGTTCTGGTTTTGGCGAGGCAATGATCAAGCACATGTAAGGCGGGTAAAAAAAGCGGCCGCCTCTTTATAAAGAAGCGGCCGTTTTTTTCGTATACCGGCAATATGCAGGGATCAGGCTTGCAGGGGGACGGCCGAAGCGGCGCTGCCTGTGCTGGATCCAGTTTTATCGGCGTCGGCGCTCTCGATTTTCACAGCATGCAGGCCCTTGGGGCCCTGAATGATGTCGAAGTTTACGGCTTGCCCGGCTTTCAGCGTCTTGTAACCGTCCATCTGGATCGCCGAATAATGAGCGAACAGGTCATCGGTCTTGCCGTCTTCGTTGATGAATCCGTAGCCCTTGGCATTGTTGAACCACTTGACTTTACCGCTTGCCATCCCTATGTCCCTCTGCAAAGGACTCCATCACTGGAGTATCATCCACTTCATCCGCATACGCACCATGCGAGAAAATCTGGTTGACTGCGCGGATCTTTATCGACCACGGTGGGTTCTTATTGGTTGTAACACCGTTTTGCCGATAGTCAAGGTCAGGCGGCGCCCGCGCCAAGCATGGCCTGCGCGGTCAACCCACAACCTTAACCTGTCGATCATGATGAAATTCTTTCCATGCATGTACTCAGTAAGATTCGACTAACATTCAATCAGGATCGCCCCCAGTCGCATGAAGACGGGCATGAGGACGACGGCGCGGGTCTCGCGGTTCAGGAGGCCAAGCCGATCCTGCAGGCGCCACCGATGTACAAGGTGGTTTTGTTCAACGATGACTACACGCCAATGGATTTCGTCGTCGAAGTGCTCGAGACGTTCTTCAATCTGAACCGCGAGCTGGCGACCAAGATCATGCTGACCGTCCATACCGAAGGGCGGGCAGTGTGCGGATTGTTTACCCGTGACATCGCCGAAACAAAGGCCATGCAGGTCAACCAATACGCCAGGGAAAGCCAGCATCCGCTACTCTGTGAAATCGAGAAGGACGGTTAATCGCCGACCACTTGGGTATGAGGTGAAGCTATGTTAAACCGCGAGCTCGAAGTCACCCTCAATCTGGCCTTCAAGGAGGCCCGTTCGAAGCGTCATGAGTTCATGACCGTCGAACACCTGTTGCTGGCACTCCTTGACAATGAGGCTGCCGCGACCGTTCTGCGCGCCTGTGGCGCCAATCTCGACAAGCTCAAGCACGACCTGCAAGAGTTCATCGATTCGACCACGCCGCTGATCCCCGTGCATGACGAGGACCGCGAAACCCAACCGACCCTGGGCTTCCAGCGTGTCCTGCAGCGTGCCGTGTTCCACGTGCAAAGCTCCGGCAAGCGCGAAGTGACCGGCGCCAACGTGTTGGTGGCGATTTTCAGCGAACAGGAAAGCCAGGCCGTGTTCCTGCTCAAGCAGCAGAGCGTGGCGCGCATCGACGTGGTCAACTATATCGCCCACGGCATCAGCAAGGTGCCGGGCCATGGGCCGAACAGCGACAGCGACCAGGACATGCAGGACGAGGAGGGCGGCGAGGCGTCGTCTTCCAGCAATCCGCTGGACGCCTACGCCAGCAACCTCAATGAACTGGCCCGTGCCGGGCGCATCGACCCACTGGTGGGCCGCGAGCAGGAGGTCGAGCGTGTTGCGCAGATCCTCGCCCGCCGCCGCAAGAACAACCCGCTGCTGGTGGGCGAGGCCGGGGTGGGCAAGACCGCCATCGCCGAAGGCCTGGCCAAGCGCATCGTCGACGGCCAGGTGCCCGACCTGCTGGCCCAGAGCGTGGTCTACTCGCTGGACCTCGGCGCGCTGTTGGCCGGCACCAAGTACCGCGGTGACTTCGAGAAGCGCTTCAAGGCGCTGCTCGGCGAGCTGCGCAAGCGTCCGCAGGCGATCCTGTTCATCGACGAGATCCACACCATCATTGGTGCCGGCGCGGCCTCTGGTGGCGTGATGGACGCTTCCAACCTGCTCAAGCCGCTGCTGTCGTCCGGCGATATCCGTTGCATCGGCTCGACCACCTTCCAGGAGTTTCGTGGCATCTTCGAGAAGGATCGCGCCCTGGCGCGACGCTTCCAGAAGGTCGATGTCAGCGAGCCTTCGGTGGAAGACACCGTGGGTATCCTGCGTGGGCTCAAGGGCCGCTTCGAGAGCCACCACAACATCGAGTACAGCGACGAGGCCCTGCGCGCCGCCGCCGAGCTGGCCTCGCGCTACATCAATGACCGGCACATGCCGGACAAGGCCATCGATGTGATCGACGAAGCCGGCGCCTACCAGCGCCTGCAACCGGAAGCCAACCGGGTCAAGCGCATCGACGTGCCGCAGGTCGAGGACATCGTCGCCAAGATCGCGCGGATTCCGCCCAAGCATGTCACCAGTTCCGACAAGGAACTGCTGCGCAACCTCGAGCGTGACCTGAAGCTGACCGTGTTCGGCCAGGACCCGGCCATCGACTCGCTGGCCACCGCGATCAAGCTGTCCCGTGCCGGGCTCAAGGCGCCGGACAAGCCGGTCGGCTCGTTCCTGTTCGCCGGCCCTACCGGTGTCGGCAAGACCGAAGCCGCGCGCCAGCTGGCCAAGGCGCTGGGGGTGGAGCTGGTGCGCTTCGACATGTCCGAGTACATGGAGCGGCACACCGTGTCGCGCCTGATCGGTGCGCCACCGGGCTATGTCGGCTTTGACCAGGGTGGCCTGCTGACCGAAGCGATCACCAAGCAACCGCATTGCGTGCTGCTGCTCGATGAAATCGAGAAGGCCCACCCGGAAGTCTTCAACCTGCTGCTGCAGGTGATGGACCACGGGACCCTGACCGACAACAACGGGCGCAAGGCGGACTTCCGCAACGTGATCCTGATCATGACCACCAACGCCGGCGCCGAAACCGCCGCGCGGGCCTCGATCGGCTTTACCCACCAGGACCACTCGTCCGATGCCATGGAAGTCATCCGCAAGAGCTTCACGCCAGAGTTCCGCAACCGCCTGGATACCATCATCCAGTTCGGCCGCCTGTCCCACGAGACGATCAAGAGCATCGTCGACAAGTTCCTCATCGAACTGCAGGCCCAACTGGAGGACAAGCGTGTGTTGCTGGAAGTCAGCGATGCCGCCCGCGGCTGGCTGGCGGCCTCGGGTTACGACGTGCAGATGGGCGCGCGGCCAATGGCGCGGCTGATCCAGGACAAGATCAAGCGGCCGCTGGCCGAGGAGATCCTGTTCGGCGAGCTGGCCGAGCATGGCGGCGTGGTGCACATCGACCTGCGCGATGGCGAGTTGGTATTCGACTTCGAGACCACGGCAGAAGTCGCGTAAGGCTGGGGCCGCTGTGCGGCCCGTTCGCGGCATAAGGCCGCTCCTACAGGGAATTACATATTTCTGTGGGGGCGGCCTTGTGCCGCGAACGGGCTGCCAAGCAGCCCCGTATTATGAAAGCCCACAAAAAAGCCCGGCACAATGGCCGGGCTTTTTCATGGCTGGAGCTTAGCGCGCACGGTAGGTGATGCGGCCCTTGCTCAGGTCGTAGGGCGTCAGTTCGACGCGGACCTTGTCGCCAGTGAGAATACGGATGTAGTTCTTGCGCATCTTGCCGGAGATGTGCGCGGTAACGACGTGCCCGTTTTCCAACTCCACGCGGAACATGGTGTTGGGCAGGGTGTCGACGACAGTGCCTTCCATTTCGAAGCTGTCTTCTTTCGACATGCAGTAAAGCCCTCGGTGTCCAGTGATGGCCCGACGCACGACTGCACCGGGCAAAAAAAGTGGCGTGGATTATGCCCGAAAATTGTGTTTCAAGCCAATGCTTTCAATTGAGGGTGACCCAGCGCTGGTTGATCAGCAGCTCGATCGGGCGGTACTGGGTCTTGTAGTTCATCTTCTTGCAGTTCTTGATCCAGTAGCCCAGGTACACCGCCTCGAGGTTCTGGCGCAGCGCCTCGGTGATCTGCCAGAGGATGGCGTAGCGGCCCAGGCTGCGGCGTTCCTCCTCGGGCTCATAGAAGGTGTATACCGCCGACAGGCCGTTGGGCAGCAAGTCGCACACTGCCACCGCCAGCAGCCGGCCGGCCAGGCGGAACTCGTAGAACCAGCAGAATGGCAGGTCGCGCACCAGAAAGGTGGAGAACTGGTCGCGACTGGGCGGGTACATGTCGCCATCGGCGTGGCGTTGCTCGATGTAGCGCCGGTACAGGTCGAAGTACTCTTCCTTGAATACCGGGCGCACGGCGGTCACGGCCAGGTCGGCGTTGCGCTTGAGAATGCGCCGCTGCTGGCGGTTGGGGATGAAGCGCGCGGCCGGAATGCGCGCTGGCACGCAGGCGTTGCAGTTCTGGCAATGCGGGCGGTACAGGTGGTCGCCACTGCGGCGAAAGCCCATTTCCGACAGGTCGGCATACACGTGCACGTCCATCGGCTGGCTCGGATCGAGAAACAGCGTGGTCGCCTGCTCGTCCGGCAGGTAGCTGCAAGAGTGGGGTTGAGTGGCATAGAACTTCAACCGCGCCAGCTCTGTCATGATCCACCCCTTCGGTGAGACGTTGTCTCTAAGTGTAAGCCAGCTCTGGGAACTCGCCTAGGCGACCCAGCTGGCGCCGTTGGGTTGCTCCAGGTAGGTGGCCAGGTACTCGGCGAAGCTGGCCCGGTCGATGGCGCGGGCGCCCAGGCTGTGCAGGTGTTCGGTCGGCATCTGGCAGTCGATGAGCACGAAGCCGGCTTGTTGCAAGTGCCGCACCAGCGTCACGAAGCCGACCTTGGAGGCATTGTCGGCGCGGCTGAACATCGATTCACCGAAGAACAGCCGGCCCATGGCCAGGCCGTACAGGCCGCCGACCAACTCGCCGTCCTGGCGGACCTCCACCGAATGGGCGATGCCGCGGCGGTGCAGTTCAAGGTAGGCGGCGCGCATGTTGTCGGTGATCCAGGTGCCGTCGGCATAGTCGCGGGGCGCGGCGCAGGCGGCGATCACCGCCGCGAAGTCGCGGTCGAAGCTCACCTGGTAACGGCCCTGGCGCATCAGCTTGGCCAGCGAGCGGGACACGTGCAGTTCGTCTGGCAACAGCACGGTGCGCGGGTCTGGTGACCACCAGAGAATCGGCTGGCCATCCTGGTACCAGGGGAAGCAGCCATGTCGATAGGCGGCGACCAGGCGCTCGGGGCTCAGGTCGCCGCCCACGGCGAGCAGGCCGTTGGGGTCGTGCAGGGCCTTTGCCAGGGGTGGGAAGGTCAGCGAGTCGCGGGTCAGCCAGGTGAGCATGGTGGTCTTGGGCAGCAGGCAGCAGGGGCGCCCAGCATGGCGCGCCGGCTGGGCAGGGTCAACTGGGCTGGCCAACAAGGCGTGCTTCAGCGGTGCTTGAGCGCGTAGACCTCGCGCACGTCACTGGCCCAGCCATCGAGCACGGCCCTGACGTTGTCGAGGGTCATCACCTGGCGGTCGTTGTCCAGTGGCACGCCGGTGCCACTGAGCATGGCCTCGGCGATGACCCGGCCGCTGGTGCCGGCTTCGAACACAAGCTCGGTGGCAATTTCGCTGTCGCGGTCGCGGATGCCCGCGGCGCTGCTGACCCCGGCCGCGACCAGGGTGACCGGCAACCATTCGTAGAACCGCAGGCCCTGGGTGCTAGCGCTGACCCGGGTGATCACCGGCCTGACCACCAGGGTGTTCGGACCTGGGGCGTCGACCACGGTCATGACCTTGCCCAGTTCACTGCGCAGGGCGAGGTCATAGTAGCGGGCGATGCGATCGAGGGTTGCCTGGGGGATACGTGCGCACGCCGCTGGGCGAGGATAGAAGCGGCTGGCATCGAGATAGACCTGGATATAGCGACCCCGCGGCCATTTGGGGTCGGTCCAGCCCATCAGGGTACGGCCGGACGGCGCTTGCTGGGGTGTGAGCAGTCCGTAGTCATGCAATACACCATTGGCAATTGGTTTGTTGCTGCTGCAGGCGCAAAGGCCCAAGGCGGCCAAGAGTGCCCATTTCTTCATGGGCGTACGCCTTGCCGGTCTTGCATGGTGGTCGTGGTCTGTGGGGATTCGATGCGCAACTGGCCGTGGGTCATTAGCCATTGGACGAGTTCACGGGTGCTCACCGAGTGGGTGTACTCGACCCAATCGCCACAGTCCTGCTGGTAGTGCTCGAAGTAACGGCGCAGGGTGATCTGGCTCTTGTCCTGGGTCAGCTGCAAGCTGACCTGCTGTACGATCAAGGCCGCATCGCCAGCGCGCTTCGACGCCCGTTGGCTGAGTATCATGGGGCTGTTGTCGCTGTTGCATCCAATGTTCATGAGCTAACCCTGGTCTGTGAGAGCGCGCAGGGTGGCGGATGCGTTTTGCCAGATGATGTCTGTTTCATGTCTTGCGCGACGAAATGTTGCCCGGTTGAAATATATGACCGGGACCGGCCAATGGCAGTAGATTGGTCCTTTTGATCCTGGACCCGAGTGCCCGTGAGCCGACTGCTGATCGTCGACGACGATGTGGAAATCCTCGCCTTGCTGAAGAAGTTCTTCGTCCAGCATGGCTATGACGTGGACCTGGCCGCCGAAGGGCAGGCGATGTGGGCGGCGATTGCCCAGCAACGCCCCGATACCCTGATCCTCGACCTGATGCTGCCGGGCGAGGGCGGCTTGAGCCTGTGCCAGAAGGTGCGCGCGCAAACGGGTATTCCGATCATCATGCTCACCGCCATGGCCGAGCTCAGCGACCGCATTGTCGGCCTGGAGCTGGGCGCCGACGACTACCTGACCAAGCCGTTCGACCCCCGTGAACTGTTGGCGCGGGTGCGTGCCTTGCAGCGCCGTGCCGGCGAGGCAGGCGCGCTCGTCGAGGCGGCGCGGCCACTGATTGGCTTCGCCGGTTGGCAATTGGACATCACCTGTCGCGAGCTGCGCTCGCCCGAGCAGGTGATGATCCCGTTGTCCGGCGCCGAGTTCGACCTGCTGGTGGTGTTTCTCGAGCACCCGCAGCGCATCCTCACCCGCGAGCAGCTGATCGACCTGACCCGCGGTCACGGGCATGACGCCTATGACCGCAGCATCGATGTGCAAGTCAGCCGTCTGCGGCGCAAGATCGAGCCGGATAGCAAGCGCCCGGAGCTGATCCGCACGGTGCGCAATGGCGGCTACCTGTTCACCGGCAAGGTCAGCCGTCGATGATCCGCCGTCTGCGCTGGCGCGATACCCTCAGGCGGCGTATTGCCCTGACGATCCTGGCTGCCATGTTGGTATCGCTGGCGTTCAACGTGCTGTTCGTCCAGCTCGCCGGCAACTGGGCGCGGCCACCCATCGAGCGTACTGGGCTGCTTGAGCAGATCGCCGTGATCACGCGGCTGATCGAGACGGCCCCGGCGCCGCTGCGCGAGCGACTGGTCCAGGCGGCAAGCACCCCGACGTTGCAGGTGAACTGGCAGGCACAACGCAGCGGATTCGGGCTGCCCGGCCAAGGGGTACTGCTTGAGCCGGCAGCGGAGCCTGTACTGCGTGCGTTGTACGGCGCAAGCCGGCATATGGAGGTGTTCAACCCGGGCGACTGGCCGCCTGGCAGCCCTGATGGGCACTACATGGCACTGTTGCAACTGACCGATGGCAGCTGGCTGGCGTTCGTGCCCCCCGAACGCAGTTGGGGGTTGAGCGCGCAGGCGCGGTTCGCGGTCATTCTCGGCCTTGGCCTGGTGGCCACGTTGCTGGTGGCCTGGCTCGCCACGCGCCAGCTGGCCAACCCGTTGCAACGCTTTACCAGTGCCGTGCGGCGTTTCGGTGGTGACCTGCAAGCACCACCCATCGCTATCGAAGGCCCGGAGGAAATCCGCCAGGCGATCGTCGCCTTCAACACCATGCAGGCGCAAATCCAGCATTTCATTGGCGAGCGCACGCACATGCTCGCGGCCATCTCCCACGACCTGCGCGCGCCACTGACGCGCATGCGCCTGCGCAGCGTGTTCATGGAGGATCAGGAGCTGCAGGCCAAGCTGGTGCGCGATGTCGAGGAAATGCAGACGATGATCAACGCCGCTCTGGCGTTCTTCCGCGAGGGTACGCAGTTGGAGCAGCGCACCGCCTACGATCTGTCGGAACTGTTGCAGACGATTGTCGACGATTATCGCGACCAGGGCATTGTCGTGGGCTTCAGTGGGCCGGCGCACCTGGTGCACGACGGTCGCCCGTTGGCGACCAAGCGGGTGATCGTCAACCTGCTGGAGAACGCCGTGAAGTACGCCTGCGATCCGCGGATTGCCTTGCGCCGCGAAGCGCAGCGGCTGGTGATCGAGGTCAGCGACGAGGGCCCCGGCATCCCCGAGGCGGCGCTGCAACGGGTGTTCGATCCGTTCTTTCGCCTGGAAGGCTCGCGCAACCGCGACACCGGCGGGGTGGGCCTGGGCCTGTCGGCGGCGCGGGCGAGCATTCGCGAGCAGGGCGGCGAGCTGGTCTTGCGCAACCGCAGCGGCGCTGGCCTGCTGGCGCGGGTCGAGCTGCCCGACGAGCACTGAATAGCTCAGTACACCCAGACCTCGACCCGCCGGTTGCGCTGGCGCCCTTGCTCCAGGTCGTTGCCGGCCACCGGCAGCTCGTCTCCCAGGCCGGCCACGGCCTTGACCTCTACCCCGACGCGGGCCAGCTCGCGACGCACGGCCATGCCCCGCAGGCGTGAGAGCAGGGCCGCACGGCCAGGGGTTTGCTTGGGGTCGCCAAAACCCACCAAGACCGCCTTGCCGTGCAGCTTGCCGGCCTGGCGCAGGTAATCGCCTACCCGCTGCACATCGCGCAGGGCCTTGTTGTCGAGGCTGGCGCTGCCCGCCTGGAAGCGGAAGTTGACACTCAGGCGCTGCGCTTCGCTGGCCAGGGCGCGATAACGTGGCGGCATGTCGGCCTGGCTGGCGACCGGCAGGGCCTTGATCTGCTGTGAGACGAAGCCCTGCTCGGCAACGATGGCCTGGCCTGCCGGGCTCTGGGCGAACTCGGCCAGGGCTCGGGCCTGGGGTTTGGCATTGGCCGGCAGGTAGAAGAACAGGCGGCGCGACAGCGGGTAGTCCTCGCTGGCTACCAGTGCGCGGCTGGGTGGCAGGGCCGGGGCGTCGCCGGCAGCCACCGCCAGCACCTTGGCCCCATGCACGGTAGCCAGGCCGCTGAAGCCGATGGCCTGGCGACCGGCCTTGACCTGCGCTGCCAGCGCGTCGGCAGATTCGAAGCGGCGGGCTCGTTCGGACAGGTTGCTCCGCTCGGGGTCGAGCACCAGCGCCTTGAAGGTTTCGAAAGTGCCGGAGCGGTCGTCGCGGGCGTACAGGTGGATGGTGCCGCCGGCAACACCCAGTTGCTCCCAGCGTTGCAACTGGCCGGAAAACACCTGGGCCAGCTGCGCGGTGGTCAACTGCGCCAGTGGGTTGTCCGGATGCACGATCACCGCCACGCCGTCCAGGCCGATCACTTGCTCGGCGTTGGCGCCGCGCAGGTTACCAAGGGCCTGGAGCTGCAACGCTTCGCGGTCGCTGATGGGGCGCGAGGCGGCGGCCAGGTCGGCATCGCCCTTGGCCAGGGCGATAAAGCCGGTACTCGAGCCATGGGCGGCGATGTCGATGCGCACCGGCTGGCCGTTGCGGTCGCGGGCATGGATCTGGGTTTCGTTGGCCTGGGCGCCGGGCTGGGTGTCGATGGCGCTGGCCCCTTGGGCCTGCAACAGGCCATGGACCAGTGCCGGGGCGAGGGCGGCGCCGATGGTGTTGGAACCCTGCAGGCGCAGTTGCACAGGCTCGGCGCAGGCCAGGCTCGACAGCAGGCACAGCAGGGAGGGAAGCAGGCGAGGCATGCCGATGACCTTTGGCACCAGGGGGCGCCGCAGATTACGACAGTTGCATGACGGTGGCGTGACAGTGTTGGAGGTGGGCGCCCGATGCCTGGCAGGCAGGGCGCCACAACGCTTGATGGCGAATGCCTAGGGTGTTCAGTTCCCCTCAGGCACCACGATCCGCGCCGGCGCCTGCGCCGCCCGTCCGCGCGCCACGCAGTAGTACAGCACGCTTGGCACCACCAGCCCGATCAACCATGACACATCCACCCCACCCAGGTGCGCGACCATGGGGCCGGTGTACAGCTTGGTGTCGATGAACGGCATTTGCACCAGCACGCCAAAGGTGTACACGCCGATCCCTGGCCAGTTCCAACGCCCATAGCGCCCGTCCGGGTCGGCCAGCGCCGGGATGTCATAGCGTTCTTTGGTGATGAAGTAGTAATCCACCAGGTTCACTGCGCTCCATGGCACGAAGAACGTCAGCAGGAACAGGATGAACGACTTGAACGCGCTGAGGAACGAATGCTGGCCGAGCAATGCCACCAGGGTGGCCGCGCCGACGATGCCGAGCACGAACACCAGGCGCTGCACCCGGCTGATCTGCAGATGGCCCTTGAAGCCACTGATGATCGTGGCAATGCACATGAAGCTGCCGTAGCTGTTGAGGGTGGAGATGGTCACCTTGCCGAAGGCGATGCTGAAGTACAGCAGCGCCGCGGTGCTGCCGGCGCCACCAAGGCCGACGATGTAGGCCACTTCGCGTCCGGAGAACTGGCCGCCGGCAATCGCCGCGGCGAACACGCCTAGGATCATCGAGGCCTGGGCGCCGAGCACCGAACCCAGGCCTGCGGCGAGGAAGGTCTTCAGCGGCGAAGTGGCGCTCGGCAGGTAGCGCGAGTAGTCGGCCACGTAGGGGCCGAAGGCGATCTGCCAGGAGGCGGCCAGCGACACCGCCAGCAGGAAGCTGGCCCAGCTGAAATGGCGGTTGTCGAGCAACTGGCCGATATCGGCCAGCAGCAGGATGCGGCTGAACAGGTAGACGAAGGCGATGATGCCCAGCACGCTGGCCACGCGGCCGATCCAGTGGATCACCCGGTAGCCGGCCAGGGTCGCCAGCACGATCACCCCGGCGAAGATCAGGATGCCGGCGCTGTCGCTGATGCTCAGCAACTGGCCGATGGCCTGGCCGGAAAGCACCGTGCCGGTGGCGGTGAAGCCCAGGTACATCAGGCATACCAGGGCCATGGGAATGGCGGCGCCATACACGCCGAACTGCACGCGGCTGGAGATCATCTGCGGCAGCCCCAGGCGTGGCCCCTGGGCGGCGTGCAGGGCCATCACCGCGCCGCCGACCAGTTGTCCGATGAACAGGCCGATCAGCGACCAGAACACATCGCCGCCGAGCACTACGGCCAGGGCGCCGGTGACGATCGCGGTGATCTGCAGGTTGGCACCCAGCCACAGGGTGAACTGGCTGTAGACGCGTCCATGGCGTTCGGATTCCGGGATGTAGTCGATCGAGCGGCGCTCGATCACAGGTTTGCTGGACATCGGGGAGGGCTCCGCTTCGTTGTTTTTGTGAGGGCGGCGGCGGTCGGCGGGACGCAGGGCGGACGGCCATGGCTTGATATGAGCATGTATATACAAGTCTGGTCAAGTGAAGCCTGAGACTGATCGCAGCCTCATCACAGCCCACTGTTGCGCAAGCCTGGCGTCCAACTGTGCTGGTTCGGGGTGGCGGAATCACCTTATGCTGTAACTAAATATGACTAAAACAAGCCGGTAAAAGGAATGCGTGCCATGCCACTGAAAGACCTGCTGATCGCCCTGGTGGTGATCATCGCCTGGGGCGTCAATTTCGTGGTGATCAAGGTCGGCCTCGATGGCCTGCCGCCGATGCTGCTGGGGGCCCTGCGCTTCTTGTTGGTGGCCTTTCCGGCGGTGTTCCTGGTGCGCCGCCCGAACCTGCCGTGGCGCTGGCTGATCGCCTACGGCGCGAGCATCTCGCTGGGGCAGTTCGCCTTCCTGTTCCAGGCCATGTACAGCGGCATGCCGCCGGGGCTGGCATCGTTGGTGCTGCAGTCCCAGGCGTTCTTCACCCTCGGTTTCGCCGCGTTGTTCCTCGGCGAGCGGCTGCGCCTGGCCAGTGTCCTGGGGCTGCTGGTGGCGGCCGGTGGGCTTGCGGTGATCGGCAGCGAGGACAGCGGGCATGTGCCGTTGATCGCGCTGCTGTTGACGCTGTGCGCGGGCGCCATGTGGGGCATGGGCAACATCATCACTCGACGCTTTGGCCAGGTCGATCTGGTGGCCTTGGTGATCTGGGGCGGGTTGATTCCGCCGTTGCCGTTTCTCGCCTTGTCCTGGTGGCTGGAGGGGCCCGAGCGGATTGGCCATGCGCTGGCCAATATTGGCTGGAGTTCGGTGCTGGCCCTGGCCTACCTGGCGTTCGTCGCCACCATGGTCGGCTATAGCCTGTGGAGCACGCTGCTATCGCGCCATCCGGCGGGCAAGGTGGCGCCGTTTTCGTTGCTGGTGCCGGTGATCGGCTTGAGTTCGTCGGCGTTGTTGCTGGGCGAGCGGTTGACCGAGGTGCAGGGCTGGGGAGCGCTGCTGGTGATGCTCGGCTTGCTGATCAATGTATTCGGGCCGCGGCTGGGGCAGCGGCTGCGAGCGGTCGTCAGCACCTGACTTGTAGGAGCCAGCTTGCTGGCGAACCAGGCGACGCGATGGATGGCACCGGCTGCGCCGGTGTTCGCGGGTGAACCCGCTGCCACAGACCTCAAGCCATGCGGGCTACCTGTAGGCGCCAGCCTTGCCTGGCGATGCACAAGCCCTGACCCATGTCAACGCCCATCCCACCCCACGCGCCCGTAATAGCAACGCTTGTGTATCGGCAAGGCTGCCACTAATATCCAAGCGTTTTCTTGTGTAATTGCCTGGGCACCCCAAACCAGGCCATCGATACGGAAGTTGATATGGATTTGCACACCTCCCTGTGGCTGTTCCAGGCCATCCAGGCCGTGGGCCTGGCGCTGTGGCTGAGCATCGCGGTACTGAACAACCTGCAGGCGTTTTCCAGCTCCGTCGGCGCCATCGGCGCCACCCTGGCCATGGCGCCGTTGCGCCAACCACCGGCCATCGAATTCCCCCTGTTGCGCCGCGCCTGCCAATCGCCGACCCTGGCCCGGTTGGCGCTGCTGGTGATCTTGCTGTTGCAGATTGTCGCCAGCCTTTCGGCCTGGGCCGGCAGTTATGGCCTGGTCATCGCCCAGGACCCGCTCATGGCCCGGGCCTGGCTAAACCTGGCGCTGTGCGCCATGCTCGCCTTCACCTTCGCGATGTTGCTCGGCGGCCTGTGGTTCGGTTACTGGATCCGCCAGGAAGGCCTGCAATTGACCCACCTGGTGCTGGTGCTCTGGTCGATCCTGGCGTTCTTCCTGTTCAACCTGAACTGGGCATGAAGGGAGGACGCGCAATGAATGGCAAAGCGATACTCGCCAGCGCCTTGGTGCTGGCGCTGGTCAGCGCCGCTGGCCTGGCCTGGCACCATGCCGGTCAAGCCCAGGCCACGGCCACGGCGCCGCGGCAGTTGGTCAAGGTGGCCTTGGCCAGCGTGCAGAAGGGCCCGGAGAACCGCTCCTTCGCCGGGGTCGGCGAGCTGGAGGCGGTACACCAGGTGCTGGTCTCCGCCGAAATCGGCGGGCGGGTCACGGCGATCAACTTCACCTCCGGCCAGCGGGTGCGCAAGGGCGATGTGCTGATCACCCTCAACGATGCCCCGGAGCAGGCCGAGCGCCTGCGCCTGAAGGCCCAGCTGGACAATGCGCGCACCAACCACCGCCGGGTCAAGGACCTGTTGCGCGAGAACGCCGCCACCCAGGAGCAGTTGGACAACGCCCTGGCCGCCCGCGACATGGCCCAGGGCGAGCTGGCCCGCACCGAGGCGGTGATCGCCCAGAAGACCGTGCGCGCGCCCTTCGACGGGCGCCTGGGCATCCGCCGGGTGAATCAGGGCCAGTACCTGAACGTCGGCGATCCGGTGGTCAGCCTGATCGATACCCGTAGCCTGTACGTCAACTTCTCCCTCGAGGAGCAGCTCAGCGCCCAACTGCGCCCCGGCCAGCCAGTGCAGGTGCGTCTCGACGCCTTCCCCGACACCGAGTTCACCGCGCGCATCAGCGCCATCGACCCGCTGATCGGCCGTTCGCGCACGGTGCAGGTCCAGGCGACCCTGGCCAACCCCGATGCGCGTTTGGCGGCCGGTATGTATGCCAGTGTACGGGTGGCCAGCGCCGAGGTCGGCCAGGTGCTGAGCGTGCCGGAAACCGCGGTGGCCTATACCGCCTATGGCGACACGGTGTTCGTCGCCCGCCACGATGCCGCCGCCGGTGCCCTGGTGGTGCAACGTGTCTCGGTGCGTACCGGCGAGCGCCAGGCCGGCCGGGTGGTGATCGAACAGGGCCTGGGCGAGAACGACCAAGTGGTGGTCTCCGGGCAGTTGCGCCTGACCGACGGCACCGCCGTGCAAGCCACCGAAGACACCCTGCAGACCCCGCCCAGCGGCGCCTGACCCCCCGCGAGAACCCGCCATGACATTTACCGACCTGTTCGTGCGCCGGCCAGTGCTGGCGCTGGTGGTCAGCACCCTGATCCTGCTGCTGGGGTTGCTGTCGTTGCTGCAATTGCCGATCCGCCAGTACCCGTTGCTGGAAAGCTCGACCATCACCGTCACCACCGAATACCCCGGCGCCCCCGCCGAGCTGATGCAGGGCTTCGTCACCCAGCCGATCGCGCAGGCGGTGTCCTCGGTGGAAGGGATCGACTACCTGTCGTCGTCCTCGGTGCAAGGCCGTAGCCTGGTGACCGTGCGCATGGAGCTCAACCGTGACTCCACCCAGGCGCTGACCGAGGTGATGGCCAAGGTCAACCAGGTGCGCTACCGCCTGCCGGAACGGGCCTACGACCCGGTGATCGAACGCTCCGCTGGCGAGTCGACGGCGGTGGCCTATATCGGCTTCGCCAGCCCGAGCCTGCCGATTCCGGCGATGACCGACTACCTCACCCGGGTGGTCGAACCCTTGCTCAGCACCATCGAGGGGGTGGCCAAGGTCCAGGTATTCGGTGGCCAGACCCTGTCCATGCGCCTGTGGATCGACCCAGCGCGCCTGGCCGCTCGCGGCCTGACCGCGGCTGACGTGGCCGAGGCGGTGCGGCGCAACAACTACCAGGCCGCCCCCGGCAAGGTGAAGGGCCAGTACGTGATCGCCAACATTCGCGTCGACACCGACCTGACCTCGGTCGGTGATTTCCGCGAGCTGGTGATCCGCAACGACGGCAACGGCCTGGTGCGCATCCGCGACATTGGCACCGTCGAACTGGGCGCCGCCTCGGCCGAGACCAGCGCCAGCATGGACGGCGTCTCGGCGGTGCACCTGGGGCTGTTCGCCACCCCCGGCGGCAACCCGCTGGTGATCGTCGACGGCATCCGCCAACTGCTGCCGCAGATTCGCCAGACCCTGCCGCCGGACACCAAGGCCGAGCTGGCCTTCGAGACCGCGCGCTTTATCCAGGCGTCGATCGACGAAGTGAGCAAGACCTTGCTCGAGGCGCTGCTGATCGTGGTGGTGGTGATCTACCTGTGCCTGGGCTCGCTGCGCACGGTGCTGATCCCGGTGGTGACCATCCCGCTGTCGATGCTCGGCGCCGCGGCGCTGATGCTGGCGTTCGGCTTCAGCATCAACCTGCTGACGCTGCTGGCCATGGTGCTGGCGGTAGGGCTGGTGGTGGACGATGCCATCGTCGTGGTGGAGAACGTGCACCGCCATATCGAGGAGGGGCGCACGCCAGTGGCCGCGGCGCTGATCGGCGCCCGCGAGGTGGCCGGGCCGGTGATCGCCATGACCATCACCCTGGCGGCGGTGTACGCGCCAATCGGCATGATGGGCGGGCTGACCGGCGCGCTGTTTCGTGAATTCGCCCTGACCCTGGCTGGGGCGGTAGTGGTGTCCGGGGTGGTGGCGCTGACCCTGTCGCCGGTGATGAGCTCGTTCCTGCTCGACGCCCGTCAGTCCGAGGGGCGCATGGCCCATGCCGCCAACCGCTTCTTCGAATGGCTGGCCGGGCGCTACGTCCATGTGCTGGGTTTTTCGCTGAAGCATCGCTGGATCAGCGTCGGCTTCGCCCTGCTGGTGCTGGTCAGCCTGCCACTGTTGTACAGCCTGGCGCAGCGCGAGCTGGCGCCGACCGAGGACCAGGCCGGCCTGCTGACCGCGATCAAGGCTCCGCAGCACGCCAACCTGGCCTATGTCGAACGCTTCGCCGACAAGCTCGACGCGGTCTATCGCACCCTGCCGGAGACTGTCAGCACCTGGATCATCAACGGCAGCGACGGCATCGCCTCGGGCATCGGCGGCATCAACCTGCAGCCTTGGAACGAGCGCGAACGCAATGCTTCGCAGATTCAGCTCGAGTTGCAGGCGGCGGTGAACGATGTCGAGGGCACCAGCATCTTCGCCTTCCAGCTGCCGGCGTTGCCGGGCTCCACTGGTGGGCTGCCGGTGCAGATGGTGCTGCGCAGCTCCCAGGACTACCGCGTGCTGTTCGACACCATGGAGCAAGTCAAGGCCAAGGCGCGCCAGAGCGGCCTGTTCGCCGTGGTCGACAGCGACCTGGACTACAACAACCCGGTGGTGCAGGTGCGCGTCGACCGGGCCAAGGCCAACAGCATGGGCATCCGCATGCAGGACATCGGCGAGTCGCTGGCGGTGCTGGTGGGCGAGAACTACCTCAACCGCTTCGGCCTCGATGGCCGCTCCTACGACGTGATCGCCCAGAGTCCGCGTGACCAGCGCCTGACCCCGCAAGCGCTGACCCGCCAGTACGTGCGTAGCGAGGAGGGCCGGCTGGTGCCGCTGTCCACCGTGGTGCAGGTCAGCGAGCAGGTCGAGCCCAACCGGCTGACCCAGTTCAACCAGCAGAACGCCGCGACCTTCCAGGCCATCCCCGCCGCTGGCGTGACCCTGGGCGACACCGTGGCTTTCCTCGAGCAGGTGGCCGCGCAACTGCCGGCGGGCTTCAGCATCGACTGGCAGTCCGACGCGCGTCAGTACCAGCAGGAGGGCAACGCGCTGATGCTGGCATTCCTTGCCGCGGTGGTGGTGATCTACCTGGTGCTGGCGGCGCAGTACGAGAGCCTGGTCGACCCGCTGATCATCCTGATCACCGTGCCGCTGTCGATCAGCGGCGCCTTGCTGCCCCTGGCCCTGGGGGTGGCCACGGTGAACATCTACACCCAGATCGGCCTGGTCACCCTGATCGGCTTGATCAGCAAGCACGGCATCCTCATGGTCGAGTTCGCCAATACCTTGCAGGCCGAGCAGCACCTCGACCGCCGGGCGGCCATCGGCCAGGCGGCGCAGATCCGCTTGCGGCCGATCCTGATGACCACGGCGGCCATGGTGGTGGGGCTGATCCCGCTGCTGTTCGCCTCAGGCGCCGGGGCCGCCAGCCGTTTCGGGCTGGGCGTGGTGATCGTCACCGGGATGCTGGTGGGCACCTTGTTCACCCTGTTCGTGCTGCCGACCATCTACAGCCTGCTTGCCCGCGATCATGCCAGCACGGTGCGCTCGCCGCGTGCCCGGTCGCTGGCCGAAACCTTGGAGCGCCAGCCATGAAGCGCCTGTTGCCTATCGCATTGCTGACGCTGGGCGCCTGTAGCGTCGGCCCGGATTATCGCAAGCCGGAGCTTGCCGCCAGCGGCGTGCACAGCCCGCAAAGGGCCGCGTTCGCCGCGCGTGGCGAGCTGCCGGCGCAGTGGTGGCGCTTCTTCGACGACCCGCAGCTGGTGCGCCTGGTGGACCAGGCCCTGGCCCACAACCACGATATTCGCCAGGCCCACGCCAACCTGCTGGCGGCGCGCGCGCTGTTCGACGACCGCAGCCTCGACCGCTATCCCTGGGTCACTGCCCGGGCCGGCTACAACCAGAGCCTGCAACAGCAGCAACCGGCCGATGGCAGCGACCCACGGCGCATGCGCAGCGAGCAGTACCGCGCCGGCTTCGACGTGCAGTGGGAGGTCGACCTGTTTGGCCGCCTGCAACGCCTGACGGACGCCGCCGAGGCCCGCGCCGACGCGGCGGTGGCCGACCTGCGGCAGGCCCGCTTGAGCATTGCCGCAGAGGTGGCGCGCAATTACTACCTCAGGCTTGGGCTCAAGCGCAGCCTTACCGTGGCCGAGGACCAGGTCGAGGCCTGGCGCGAAACCTTGCAACTGACCACGGCCCAGGTGCGTGCTGGCAGCGGCCAGTACGAAGACCAGCAAAACGCCCACGCCAACCTGTTGCTCAGCGAGGCAGCGGTGCCGCCGTTGCAGGCGGCGATCCAGCAGGCCAGCTACCGCCTCGATGTGCTCACTGGCGAAGTCCCGGGTAGCCAGGCCCAGGCCGATGCGGCGTTTCTGCCACCGCTGGCGCGACAATTGCCGCTGGGCGATGTCGACGCCTTGATCGGCCAGCGCCCGGACGTGGTCAGCGCCGAGCGTGAGCTGGCCGCCAGCACCGAGGAGGTGGGCGCGGCCACAGCCGAGCTGTACCCGCGCCTGGATCTGGGCGGCTTCATCGGCTTCTTCGCCCTGCGCAGCGGCGACCTGGGCAGTGCCGCCCGGGCCTACGAACTGGCGCCGGTGGTCACCTGGCCGGCCCTGCGCCTGGGCAATGCCCGGGCCCGCTTGCGCGCGCGCGAGGCATTGGCCGATGGCACGCGGGCACGCTATGAGCAGACCGTGCTGCTGGCCCGTGAAGAGGTGGAGAACGCGGTGACCCAGCTGGTGCGCAACCAGGCGCGGCTGCAAAGCCTGGTGGCGTCCGCCGGGCATGGCAGCGAAGCCATCGACATTGCCAACAAGCGTTATCGGCGGGGGGCGGGGACTTACCTGGCGGTGCTGGAGAACCAGCGCGCGTTGTTCGCCATCAAGCGCGAGGTGGCGGACGCGGAGACCGCTTCGTACCTGGATGCGATTACGTTGTACAAGGCATTGGGGTGGGGGAGCGAGGGAGGGTAGCCTGGCCTGATGGTGTCGCAGATTGTGGGAGCAACAGTCTTGCCCGCGAATGCCGGTAGCCGGTGCCAGGCGGCGCCTCGCCTGGTTCGCCAGCAAGGCTGGCTGCTACAGGGGGCGCGCATTCCATCTTTGCAAATCCTGCCGTCTATTTCGGCGAAATCCTATAGACACAGCGGCGATCACCAGAGATCAGGTGCTCGCAGCGCTCCACCGTGGCCTGCTCGCCAATCGCCGCCTGGAATACCTGTAGCTCGCTGCGGCAAAACCCCTGGCAGCGGGTCGCGGCGATGCAGATCGGGCAGTGGTTCTCGACGATCAGCCAGGCCTGGCCATCGGCCTGCATCTCGGCCATGTAGCCGGCGCGTTCTCGTAGTTGCACCAGGATGCGCACCTTGTCTTCCAGGGTTTGCGCACTGGCACAGGCCTGCTGGTACTCGCGGCTGTTGCTGTCTTCCATGCGGCTGATCAGGCGGTCGACGCCGTCGCTACCGAACACCTGCTCGACGCTTTCGATCAACTGCAGGGTCAGCACGCTGTGAGAATCGGGAAAACGCCGCTGGGCCGTGGCGGTCAGCGTCCATTTCTGCGAGGGGCGGCCAGCACCCTTGGCCGGCACGCTGATGCCGCTGATCAGCTCCGTGGCCTGCAGCTTCTGCACCTGTTGGCGCGTGGCTTCGAAGGTAATGCCGAGCAGTTGGGCAAGATCGGCGGTTTTGAGCGGCCCGCGGGTCTTGAGCAGGAACAGGATGCGGTCGGTGGTGCAGTTCGGGTCAACGGAGGTCGAGGTCATGGAGCGTTGCAAACCGGGGTGAATGAGCGGGTCGGGCACTCTCCTGGGCCGTCCTTTGCGCAGGCAAGTGGGCGAAGGATAGCCTGTATTCATGCGGATAGGTGCAAGGTGAACGAGTATCGATAGGAAAATTTATATTCGATAAAAATATAAAAGTTTGTGGTTGTATTTCTTTGCCTCAGGTCTAGGCTCTTTTGCGGAGCCTGTGCTTGCCGGTCCCAGGGAGGGTTGCGTGCAAGTTCGTGGAATTCCTTGGCTGGCCCATGGCCGGGCGCAGGTCCTACTCCAATAACTCGACAGGGACGTGAGTGCATGAATGCCCAGAAACCCGTGACCATCTACGAGCATGCCGACGAGGTGAACAGCCTGCAGGGCGTGGTCGACCTGGTGAAACTGTCCGATCAGTACCGTCAATCCGCCATTCTGCATTCGGCGTTGGCCCAGCGCGTGTTCGACCACGCCCGCCAGCCAATCGCGGCCCAGGCGTTGAGCGATGCGCTGGGCTGGGTGCCGAACAAGGGCCGGATCTTCCTCAACGCGCTGGTCGCCATGGGCCTGCTCAAGCGCAGCGCGCAAGGCTACGAGAACCTGCCGTTGAGCCAGCGCTTCCTGGTCAGCGACAGCGCCGAGTTCATTGGCCCGATCATCGATCACCAGCGCCTGCAATGGCACAACTGGCCACGCCTGGGCGAGGTGCTGCGCAGCCGCGACTCGCTGGATTTCCAGCAGGAAAACCGCTTCAAGCACGATATCGCCGCCCGCGATGCGTTCAACGACGCCATGGTCCGTTTCAGCCAGCCGATGGTCGACGTGCTGCGCGACCTGCCACTGTTCGACAAGGCGCGGCGGGTGATCGACCTGGCCGGCGGCCACGGCACCTACCTGGCGGAGATCGCCAGCCGTCATCCGCAGGTCAAGGGTGAAGTCTGGGACCTGGAGCCGACCCGTGACGCCGCCGCAACCACCTTCGGCAAATACAAGCTGGAAGAGCGTCTGGGCTTCCACGCGCGCAACCTGCTGGACCTGGCCCAGTACCAGGGCGAGCGCGCCGACGTGGTGATGCTCAACGACTGCCTGCACTACTTTACCCGTGAGCAGGTGCGCACCTTGATCGCCGGTGCCGCCGGCATGGTCGAGGACGGCGGCGCGCTGCTGGTGCTGAGCATGGCGCTGGAGGACGACGAGATACATCCGGCGTTGTCGGCCGACTTCTCCTTGCACATGATGCTCAACACGGTCAACGGCGAGCTGCACTCGACCCGCTACCTGATCGACAGCATGGCTTCGGCGGGGCTTGCAGTGGAGCAGGAGCCGATCGGCCGCTACACCCTGCTGGTTGGACGGAGGGCTGCCTGATGCTGCGTCTATTGGCATTGCATGCCGCGCCGCTGGGCGACGCGGCGGCCCAGGCCCTCGACAGCCTCGGCAGCGCGGCGGCGAAGGCGGGCTTCAGCCTGCAGGTTAGCCAGCAGGCGGCCGGGCAGGGGCCGGTGGATGCGGTCTGCCTGCTGCTCGACAGCGCGACGCCGCCAGCGGCGCTGGGCAACTTGCTCAATGAGGCCCGCGGGCTGTGCCACAACACCGCCCTGGTGCTGATTCGCGTGCAAGGCACGTTGGCGCAACTACCATCGGCCAGCGGTGTGCTCGCGCAATGGCAGCAGGCAAGCCAAGGGTTCCTGTACCCTTATGCGCTGGATATCGCCAGCGGCCAGGTGGCAGAGCAGGTGATCAAGGCCTGGTTGCCGGGCTTCGCCAAGTTCGCCGCCGCCAGCAAGCTGTGGCGCTCCCTCGACGGCCTGGGGCTGGACGAGGCGGCCCGGGCCAAGCAGCGCCCGGAGATGAACCACGTCAATATCCTCACCCGCGACCTGGAAGCCTCCAAGGCGTTCTACGCCGACATCCTCGGCGCCAACTACTGCTACAACCTCGGCCCACGCAAGGCGGTGATGGAACTCAACGGCTTCGACTTCTTCATCGAGCAGAGCGAGGCCTTCAGCTATCCGGCCGGCTACCACATCGGCATCCGCGCGCTGCCCGAGGATGTGCGGCGCATCGCCGAGCAGGTCACGGCCGCCGGCAGCATCAAGCTGGTCAAGGGCAACGGCCCGGCTCCTGGCTACCACCATGGCCCGGACCAGGTCCGCAGCGCAGTGTATTTCGAAGACCCGGACGGCCTGGTCATCGAGGTCTACAGCGCCGAAGTGGAAATGATCGAAAGCAACCCGCGATTGCTCACCGATCGCCTCTGACCCCAGCTCGCCACACCCTGCCGCGGCGCGCGGCAGGCGTGGGCCCAGGCAGGTATTTGCATGAACAGCTACAAACAGTGGCATTGGCCGCGGCTGCCCAGCCCCTTGCCCAAGGATGTCAGTGACCGGGCCCTGATGGGCTACCCGGAGCACTACCTGGAGCAACCGCTGCAAACCAAGGTCGGCGAAGCCTTCGACGCCTTGCTCGACGACCCGCTGGAAACCTTGCTGAGGATTGTCCAGCAACCCAGCGAGCCCCTGGCCCGGCGTATCGCCGCCGGCGAGGTGCTGGGCTTGCGCGGCGATCCGCGCATCGACACCTTCGCCCCACAGATGATCGACATCCCGGCGGCGCGGGTACATATCGGCCTCGACCCGCGCGCGGTAGAGCAGGTGATGGACCAGTTCGACGGCTTGGGCCTGGACCGCAGCTGGATCGCCAAGGAAACCCCGCGCCACGCGGTGGAACTGGCGGCATTTCGCATCGCCCGGTTTCCGGTGACGCACCAGGAGTACCGCCAATTCCTGCTCGACAGCAGCCACCCTGGCATCCCCGAGGGCTGGGCCTTTGGCCGTTACCCGCGGCACCACGCCAACCACCCGGTGTACAGCGTCGCCGCCAGTGATGCCGACGCCTATGCGCGCTGGTTGAGCAAGCGCACCGGACGGCGTTTCGCCCTGCCCAGCGAGGCGCAGTGGGAATACGCCGCAGCGGGCACCGAGGGGCGGCAGTTCCCATGGGGCGACAGTTACCAGGTCGAGCATGCCAACACCGCCGAGCTGGGCTACCTGGACAGCACCCCGGTCGGCGTCTTCGTCGACGCCGCCTCACCCTTCGGCGTGCTGGACATGGCCGGCAATGTCGAGGAGTACGTGGCCGAGGACTACCAGGCGTACCCCGGTGGCCCACGCATCGAGGACGACCTGGTGCTCGATGTCGGCACCCACCGCGTGGCCCGCGGTGGCAGCTTCACCCGCTTTCGCGACCTGGCGCGTACCGCGCGCCGCCACGGGCGTTACCCACGGCCGATCTACGTCATGGGCTTTCGCCTGGTGGAACACCACAACTAAGCAACCGCGTCTTCCGTGCAAGAGGTCTGATCCCATGAACAAGGATGTTTCGCTGCATACCATCGTGCCGATCTCTATTCTCGGCGGCGATGTCGACGCCCATTTCTATGGTTTCCATGGTTTCGAGCGCCACCAGGAGCACTTCGCCGTGGGCATCGGCCCAGGTCGGGACGAGGTGCCCCTGGTACGGGTGCACTCCGAGTGCATCACTGGCGATGTGTTCGGCTCGCAGCGCTGCGATTGCGGCCCCCAGTTGCAGGAGGCCCTGCGCACGCTGCACGAGGTTGGCGGCTACCTGATCTACCTGCGCCAGGAAGGGCGGGGTATCGGCCTGTACTCCAAGTTCGAGGCCTACCTGCTGCAGGACAAGGGTTTTGACACCTACGAGGCCAACCTGCGCCTGAACCACCTGGCCGACTCGCGCAGCTTCGACCCGGCGGTGCAGATGTTGCGCGCCCTGGGCGTGGACAAGTGCCGGCTGCTGACCAACAACCCGGAGAAAGTCGCGCAGTTGCGCGCCGGCGGCATCGATGTGGTCGAGCAAGTGCCCACCGGGGTGTTCCTGACCCAGCACAACCGTAACTACCTGCAGGCGAAAGCCGACAAGTCCAGCCATTCGATCAAGCTCTGATCGCTCGCGAAAAAGGATCTTTCGATGAAACACATTGGCCCTATCAGCGGCATCGCCGCCCATGCCGCGCACTTCGTCGCCACTGCCGGCTACGACAATCAGGTGATTTTGTGGAACGCCAGCACCGGCGAGCCGATTCACCGCGTGCACCACGATCACCTGGCCAACCAGTGCGCCTTCAGCGCCGACGGCAAGTACCTGGTCAGCGCCAGCAGCGACTACACCGCGCGCATCTGGGAAGTGCCGAGCATGCGCCTGAAGGCCGTGTTGCAGGGGCACAACGACGACGTCGAGATGGCGGTGTTCTCACCAGACAGCCAGCGCGTGGCGACCTGCTCGCGTGACCACGTGCTGCGTATCTTCGACCTCGATGGCGTGCAACTGCAGGCATTCCATGGCCACCAGGCCGACGTGATCTCGGTGGTCTGGTCGCCGGATGGCCAGCGCCTGATTTCCAGCAGCGATGACGGCACCGTGCGCCAGTGGGACACCCGCAGCGGCCAGCAATGCGACGAGGTGGACATCGGCGGCGTGGAAACCGACACCATTGCCATCACCCGTGAAGGCGTGGTGTTCGCCGGCGATGATGAGGGGCGCATCTCGATCATCGCCGACGGCCAGGTGCAGACCGTGCCGGCCCATGCCGCCGGGATCAAGCGCATTGTCTGGAACGACGACAAGCGCCTGCTGGTTAGCCTGAGCTATGACCGCTCGGCGATCCTCTGGACGTTTGATGCCGGGCGCAACCTGGTCAAGCGTCGCAGCACCGCGCTGCCGAGCATCGTCTGGCCACGCAGCTGCGCCTTCGTCGGCGACGAGCAGCTGGTGTTCGCCACCTTCGGCTCGCGCTACGCCACCTGGAACTACGAGCAGGACCAGTGGCAGGTATCGGGCATCGAGCCGGCGGTGAGCATCAATGCCGTGGTGCGCAGCGAAGAGCGCCAGTACAGCATCGGCGACGCTGGCATCCTGCACCGTGACGACCAGCCGGTGACCTGTGTCGGCAGCCTGTGCAACTTCCTCCTGCCGTTCGGCCCGCTGCTGCTGACCGGTGGCCAGATGGGCCAGGTGTTCGATGGCCTGTCCGGGCGCATGCTCTACCAGCACCGTTCTCCGCTCAACTGTGGCGCAACCTTCGTCAAGCAGGGCGAGGACCTGGCGCTGATCGGCACCTACACCGGCGAAGGCCTGGTGTTCGGCCATGACGGCAAGGGCGGCCTGCGCCTGGTGGCGTCGATCCCCATGCACGACAACGCGATCAAGGGCGTGGCCGCCGACGAGCGTCACCTGTTCAGCGTCTGCGCTTCGGCCGACGCCGCGTTGCACAGCATCGCCGACTTCAGCTGCGTGCGACACATCGAGGCGGCGCATACGCGCATTTCCAACGGCTGCTGCCCGATCACCGGCGGTTTCGCCAGTATCGGCCGCGACCTCAAGTTGCGCCTGTGGCTGGAAACCGGCGACGAAGTGTTCGATTCGCCGCACCAGCACTCGATCAAGTGCATCGCCGCCTCCAGCGATGGCCGGGTGATCGCCACCGCCGCCTACAACGGCACCGTGGCGCTGTTCGACCTGGCCTCGCGGCGCTGGCTGCCGGTTCAAAGGCCCACGGCCAGCGGCATTTCCTGCCTGACCCATGACGCGGCCAGCGATGCGTTCCTGGCCAGTTCCTATGATGGGCGCATCTACGGCATCGACGCGCGCCTGGCATCCTGACGGAGGATTGCGATGAGCAAGCAAGCACAGGGCTTCATGGCCCAGGACGCCTACCGCAAGGCTCTCGATACCTCGTTCGTGCACCGCTATAGCCATGGCGAGGACGAATGGTCGTGGGATGTCGGCATGATCCAGGCGGCCCAGGTGTTCCTCGAGCGGCTCGACCCGCAGGGCGACCAGCATGTGCTGGATATCGGCGTGGGTCGTGGCCGCGATGCCTCCACCTTTATCCTCGCCGGGCACCGCGTCACCGGGCTGGATATCGTCGAGAACTCCAGCTGGCCGTTGCTGCGCAAGCGCTGGGGTGATCGCCTCGACCTGGTGAACAAGGCCATGCAGGACTGGCAGCCGGCACCGGGGACGGTGTTCGACGCGGCCCTGGACAACGGCTGCTTCCACCACCAGCACCCGGACGAATGGGGCCCTTACCTGGCCCATGTGCGTCGCCTGCTGCGCCCCGGCGCGCTGGTCGGGCTGAACGTGTTCGGGGTCGATGATGCCCACCCCGAGGCGGGGTGGCGGGAAATGGATAACCAGCGCCAGGGCTATTTCTTCACTGACGCTGGCATCCGCCAGACACTGGAGGCCCACGGCTTCACCTGGCAGGGCCTGGAGGTGATCGAGCGTCAGCATGGCGAGGCCCGCTATCTGCTGGCGCTGGTCCGCACGTGAGTGCGCTCGACCGCCACTACCTGGATATGGCCCTGGCGCTCGCCAGCCAGGGCCTGTACAGCACCATGCCCAACCCGCGGGTCGGCTGCGTGATCGTCAACGATGGCCAGGTGGTGGGGCGCGGATGGCACCAGCGCGCCGGCGAAGCCCATGCCGAGGTACATGCGTTGCGCGAGGCCGGAGAAGCGGCGCGTGGCGCCACCGCCTATGTCACCCTCGAGCCGTGCGGCCGGCATGGGCGCACGCCGCCCTGCGCCGATGCGTTGGTGGCCGCGGGGGTGAGCCGGGTGGTCAGCGCCAGCGCCGATGCCTCTCAGTGTGGTGGTGGCGAACGCCTGCGCCAGGCCAGCATCGTCGTCGAAGTATTGCCGTGCCCGGAAGCGCGGGCGCTCAATCGTGGGTTCTTCTCGCGCATCGAGCGCCAGCGCCCCTGGGTACGAGTATTGCGGCCCGACGCGTTGGCGATCGGCACGCTGGGCGACGGCGCGATGCTCAGTCATTGCGATGAGCAAGCACCACTGGCCCACTGGCGGGGGCGGGCATCGGCCTTGCTGACCACCTGCGAATGGGTCAAGGCGTGCGACACGTCACTGCTGGCGCCGGTGTCGGCGCAACGTGCCACGCCAGTAGCACCATTGCGCGTGGTGGTAGACCAGGGGCTCGAGTGTCCAGCGTCGGCCGAGGTGCTCGACGGTCGTGCGCCGACCCTGGTGTTGCATGACAGGCGGGTGATGGCTGGTGGGCGCTTTGCCCAGGTTCGTTGCCGCATGCTCGATGAGTTCGGTGCGTCGCGGGTGTTGCAGGTGCTGCACGAATTGGACTGCAACGAGGTGCAGGTCGAGGCCGAGCCAGCGTGGTGCGAGGCCTTGGCGCGCCAGGGACTGGTGGATGAGTGGCTGGTGAGGGTCTGAACGTTGGGCAGCCTTGCCGCGTCGGCTTCTGCGCAGGCGTGGGAAGGCGGGCCGGTTCGATGGTAGGGTGGTGGTTTACGCCCTGGCTGCAGGAGGTTGACGCATCATGCTCCACACCACCCTGGACGCATTGCCGATCAAGGAAATGCTGAGGCAGATTCCATCGCTCAAGGCACCGCTACCCGACCTTGATCTGTCGGCTATGCCGGCCACGCCCCAGGAGGCCTTCGCGCTGTGGTTGGACGCGGCGTTGGCCGCGGGTGTGCGCGAGCCCCATGCAATGACGCTATCGACCGTCGATGAACAGGGCTGGCCCGATGCGCGGGTGTTGATCCTGAAAAATGTCGATGCGCGTGGGTGGCACTTCGCGGTCAAGCGTGAAAGCCCGAAGGTCAGGCAAATCGAACATCAGCCCAAGGTGGCGCTTACCTTCTACTGGCCTGCGCTGGGGCGGCAGATCCGCCTGCGCGGTGAAGCCGTGGCATTGTCAGCGCAGGAGTGCGCCGAGGATTTTCTGGGGCGCCCTGTCAGTTCGCGCGCCAGTGCCATGGCCTCCCGGCAAAGCGAGATCATGGAGGATCCCCAGTCGCTGGCGAGGCGTCTTGCCCAAGCTCAGGCTTTTCTTGAGGGCCACCCCGGTCATGTCGAAGCCGGTTGGCAAGTTTATGCCGTTGCGCCGACGGTCGTGGAATTCTGGCAGGGCGCCACTGACCGCAATCACAAGCGTTGGCGCTATACGGCCACCCAGGGGGACCTCGCGTGGAGCGCGGTCCGGCTGTGGCCATGAGCGGGCCGATCGCGCCAGGCAATGGCTGGGTCTTGCGCCGTGCCAGTGCAGAGGATGCCCCCGCGGTACTGGGCCTGTTCGATGAAGCCATCGCCTGGTTTCGCGAAATAGGCAACCCGGGGCAGTGGGGCACGGAGCCTTGGTCGGCCCAGCCGCAGCGGGTCGAACGCGTGACACAGGCGTGTGCGTTGCCGGGCGCCTGGGTGGCGCACACACAATCTGGCACCCTTGGCGCGGCCTTGGTGCTGGGAGAGGCGATGCCCTACGTACCCGCTGCGACGGAGCCGGAAGTCTATGTGCGGCTGCTGGTTGCCTCGCGCCGTCTTAGTGCGCGGGGCGTTGGTCGGCACTTGATGGCGTTCGCCGATGAGCAGGCGAGGGCGGCAGGCGTTGGGCACCTGCGCGTCGATTGCTACGGTGGCGGGTCGGGAGCGCTGGTGCGTTTCTACGAGTCCTGCGGTTATCAGCGTGTCTGCACCTTCGAGGTCGATGGCTGGCCGGGCCAGTTGTTGGCGCGAAGCCTGTGAACAGGCTCGCAGGCGGCATTGCTCGACTCAGCGGCTGCAGATCAGGCCAACCTGCAGGCTGTTGCCTTCGAACAGGTCCCAATACCCCGCTGGGTGTGCCTTCTTGCGAATGCCGCTGATCAGCGGGGCGATCCAGCGCACGTTGCGCAGGCCCACGTCGTGGGCAGCCTGTTCATACACCGACTTGTGCCAGCGGTAGTAGGTGAAATCAGCGGGCGGCGTGCTCATGAACTGGCCCTGGCAGCGAAAACCGCCTTCCACCGGCTGCTCGTCCAGGACACGGATGCCGTAATCGGTGAAATTGCCTCGGGCCAGGTCGAACGTGGGGTTGGCGGTGTAGGCGATCAGGTGCCCATCGGGCTTGAGGTTGAGCGCGACGGCCTGGAACATGCGCCGCAGTTCCTCGACGCTACCGGCATAGTTGAACAGCCAGGCGGCGGTGACCTTGTCGAACTGGCCGATCTCGCCCATTTGCGCCACATCGCGCACTTCGTAGGCGATGCCGTCATTGGCCTGGCGGGCTTGGTGGATCATGCTCGGCGAGATATCCACGCCATGCACCCGTGCCGCGCCCCAGTCCTTGAACCGACGGCTGAAGAACCCGTGGCCGCAGGCCAGGTCGAGGATTGCGTTGCCGGCCACCCCACCGAGCAAGTCGTGAACCATGTAGCGGACGGTATCGACCTCGACGCCACGCTGGCTGGCATGGCTGGTGAAGTCTTCGAATTGATCGCTGATACGCTCGTAGACTTCCTGTGATTCTTTCATGGTTGTTCCTTGCGAGCAGAGGGGCCGGTGATGCGCAGCGCCAGCGGGATGGCCAGCAGCGGCGCGCAGGCGAACAGGGCGAACAGCCAGGTCGCGGCCTGGCGCGCGCCGTCGAGGCCGCCGGGTTCGACCAGGCCCGCGCTGTTGCTGACCAAGCCGGCGAGGGCGGCGGCCAGGGCGGTGGCGTAGAGCTGCACGGTGGTGATCGACGCCGAGGCGAGGTTCTCCTCGCCGGGGCGCGCGGCCTGCAGCACGCGGGTGAGCAGATGCGGCCAGCCCAGGCCGATGCCCAGGCCGACACCGGCCAGGGCCACGGCATACAGTGCCAGGCCGGGGGCTTGGGCCAGCCAGGCCGGGTGCGGTGTGAGCAGGGCCAGGGCCAGCAAGGCAAGCGCCACCAGCAATGGGCCGAGGCGGATCTGTCGGGCGCCGCCGTTGCGGTCGCGCCCGGCGCTGGCCAGGGCGCCGATGGTCCAGCCTGCGGCCATTACCGCTGTCAGGTAGCCGGCCGCCAGCGGCCCGAAGCCGTGGATCTGCTGGAGGAAGTAGGGCACGTAGATTTCAGTGGTGATGGCCGCCACCAGCAGGCACATGATGGCGAACAGCGCGCCCATCGGTTGGCGTAGGCTGTAGGCGCCGCTGGGCAACAGGTGATGGCGCGCGCGCGGATCGAGACGGGCGATCAGCGCGGCAATCGCCAAGCCCACGGCGATGCCCACCAGGTTGATCCACAGCACCTCGGACAGGCTGGCCGCGCAGATCGCCAGCACCGAGGCGACCAGGCAGGCGATGAGCCCATAGGCCGGGCGGGCGTCGTTGTCGTCCAGCGCCTGGCGCCCCGGCAGACGCAGGCAGACGATCAGCGCCAGCAGCGCGGCCACCGGCAGCAATGCCCAAAAAGCCCAGCGCCAATGGCCGCCCTCGGCGAACACACCGCCCACCGCCGGGCCACACAAGGTGGCCACGCCCCACATCGCCGACACCAGGGCCATGGCCCGCGGCCACAAGCGGCGCTCGAACACCAGGTGGATCAGCGCATAGCTGAGGGCGAACAGGATACCGCCGCCCAGGCCTTGCACGCTGCGCCCCAGCAGCAGCATCGGCATGCTGGCGGCCTGGGCGCAGAGCACGGAGCCGGCAGCGAACACCAGCAGTGCCAGCAGGTAGGTAAGCCGTGGCCCGCTGCGGGCCAGCAGGCGAGTGGAGAGGGTGGAACCGATGATCGAGGCCACCACGAATAGCGTGGTGCTCCAGGCATAGAAGGACAGCCCGCCGATTTCGCCGATCACCGTCGGCAACAGCGTGGTGACGATGTACACATTGATGGCATGCAGGGCGACACCCCCGGCCAAGGCGATCGAGCGCAAGGCGTTGCCGCCGCTGAGCAGCTCGTTCCAGCGCGCCGGAGGGTGTTCGGGAAGGGCGGTCATGAAGGCTCCTTGGGTGATCCTGCGCAGGGAGTCTAGGAGCCGTATGTCAAATATTCAAGAAGGCACTTGTGTAATTGGTGGGCCATGAATTTGCTAGGATCGCCTTCTTTTGTTCGTAGCAGGAGTACCACTCATGATCATCAGCACCACCAGCCAGCTCGAAGGCCGCCCTGTCGCCGAGTACCTCGGCGTGGTCAGCGCCGAATCGGTGCAGGGGATCAACTTCGTGCGCGATTTCTTCGCACGTTTTCGCGACTTCTTCGGCGGCCGTTCGCAGACCCTGGAGAGCGCGCTGAAGCTGGCCCGCGAGCAGGCCACCGAGGAACTCATGGCGCGGGCACGGCAGTTGCAAGCCGATGCCGTGCTGGGGGTGGACTTCGAGATCAGCATGCCGTCGGTGCAAGGAGGCATGGTCGTGGTGTTCGCCACCGGCACGGCGGTGCGGCTGAAGTAAGCGCTTGCCACTGGTCGGGCTGTGTCTGATTGCCCGGTTAGTCTGCAAATGACCGGCTAGTCTCACTTCAGCGGACCGCCGCTTCTCTAGGCAAGCGCGTTGCTTGTCGGCACGGTCACCATTGGAGGGAGACAGGGCATGAGCGAATCCTATTACGAAGACTTGAACGATGCGTTTCCGATCAACAGCCAGGTGCGTTGTGGCCAGGCGGCCTTGCGCCTGGGTTTTGCCAACATGACTCTGGACGAGTCGGAGCAGTTACAGCCTGCCCATTTGCAGCGGGCCAAGAAGGGCCGGTTCATGCCGCGGGTGCCCTCGAAAAAGTAAATCGACGTTGATCCCAGCGCGGGGCAAGCCCGCTGCCACAGGTGCCGTGCAATGGCCTGTGGCAGCGGGCTTGCCCCGCGCTTGCGTTCAGGCGCCCGCCCAACGGCGCGATTTTCCCAGCATTTGTTGACCCCGCTCATGGTATCGGCGCGTCACCCTCGCCGGGTGGCTGCGACTGTGCTTTTCTTGCGCGGCATTTCAGACTCGGAGTAATCAGCGCAATGCGAATCAGGGAAGAGACCTACTGGCAATGGGCCGATGCGCAGTTGCACAGCCGCAGCCATGATGAGGAATTGAGCGATGGCACCAGCATCGATGTGCAGGTGCGGCTTTCCCGGCTTGGCGCCACGCAGTTGTTCGTGGGCGTGTACGCCCAGGGGGGCAAGGCCCTGCTCGAGGAGTATTACCCGGCGCGGCCTGGTGAAACCATGACCCGCGCGTTGGTATGGGGTGTCGACCGGGCCAGGGCAGTGGCCACGGGTGCCTTGCCGCTGCCTGAGGAGGCGGCACGAAGGCTTCGGGCCTGAGACACTGGCGGCGAACCCCGGCGTAGCCGGGGCCAGGCACCGCGGCGCTGGCTTCGTCAGCACTACGGATTGGGCGTCGCGCGCAGATTGCGCACATGAAAAAGCCCGGCCTTGCAGGGCCGGGCTCAAGCAGCGCTGTACGCTTGGTTGAGACACGCTCAGTTCAGCGTATCGATCACCTTGACTGCCTGCCGCTCACGGGCGGTAGGCCATTCTTGTTGCAGGGTCTGGAGGACGCGACCGACGAAGGTGGTGTCGGCGGCGGCCTTCTTGCCGACGTAGCCCTGGCCACGACGGTAGACCTTGAAGCGGGCGCGCATGCTGGGCATGTGCGATTCGAATTCAGCTTCGACCGTGTTCGGCGGCAGACGGTCCAGGCGGACGTCGCCGGACTGGCTGACCCACAGCAGGTGGTCGTCGAGGCTGTCTTTGCGCGCGGCGAACAGCTGGGCCAATTGGTCGATGGTTGGATTGTTGTTCAAGTTCATCATAAAGCCCCCATTACTCTCATTCGTTGGTGAAGTTCGGCTGAAGTTCACATTCGGCGCCACACCATGTAGCGCGCTAACCAAGGCTGCTACAGCAGCATCGCAACAGGGGCTTTCTCACGCTGCCTTCTGGGCAGTTTCCCTCTCCACGGACGGCCTGCGTTACCGCGCAGGCCGTCTGGAACACCCTTGCCACCGCTCCCGATCAGGGAGACGGCCTCATCATGCACAAGGCGCGGGAAGGGCGTCAATGGTTTTGTAGTGATTATTTTTTGTCACTACATCTTGTCGGACAATCCAGCTCGTTCTGTCAGGCCAGGCCGTTATCACCGTGTTCCAGGTAGCCCGGGCGCTCGCGCAGGCGCCAGTGGTAGGCCTCCAGCGCCGGCAGTGACGGGTGCTCCAGCGGTGTGCGTCGCCAGCGGTTGAGCGACAAGCCAATGGCCACGTCGGCGATGCTGAAATCGCTGCCGGCGACATAGGCGCCGGTGGTCTGCAGGCGCTGCTCGAGCAGGCGCATCCTGGCCGTCCACTGGGCGCTGGCGGCGGCCAGCAAGGCCGGGTCCTGGTGGGCCGGGGACTGACGCACCAGCGACATGAACGGGTAGCGCCAGGCGTCGTTGAGGTCGGTGGCCTGCCAGTCCAGCCACTGGTCCACCGCGGCGCGGCTGCGCGGGGCGCTGGGGTAGAGGTGTTCACCGCCGTACTGGTTGACCAGGTAGCGCAGGATGCTGTTGGACTCCCATAGCACGAAATCGCCATCGACGATCACCGGCACCATGGCGTTTGGGTTCAGGGCCAGGAACTCGGGGCTGTCGGTGGCGCGAAAGCCGCTGCCCCAGTCTTCGCGCTGGAACGCAAGGCCCAGTTCCGCGCAGGTCCACAGCACCTTGCGCACGTTGATCGAGGACGCTTTGCCAAGGATCTTCAGCATGTCAGTGCTCCAGGCTGGACAGGATGCGTTGTGCCGCGCGCACGCGTTCTTCGTTGGGGTAGTTGCGGTTGGCCAGCAGCACGATGCCCATCTGCTTGGCGGGCACGAAGGCGACATAGGCGCCGAAGCCACCGGTGGCGCCGGTCTTGTTGTACCAGGCGGCAGGGTCGGCGGGCAGCGCTGGTTGCAGCGCGCGGACGGGGTTTTCCCCGTGGATGATCTTGGCGCCGTTGTACTCTAGCAGGGTGTCGAGAGCGACGGGGTATGGATAGCGCTCCCAGCCCAGGCCCTGGGTCATCGGGCCGACCTGGAAGAAGCCGGATTGGGTGATGGCGATGGCGTTGCGCAAGGCCGGGTCCAGCGTGGTCGGTTGCAGTTGCAGTTGTACGTAGCGAAGCAGGTCGCTGGCGCTGGTCTTGATGCCGTAGGCCTCGTCGGCGTAAGGGCCCGGGTTGACCCGCAGCGGTTTGTCGTCGGCGTCATAGCCCTGGGCGTACAGGCCGCGTGCGTGGGCCGGTACTTCCAGGTAGGTATGCTTGAGGCCCAGGCGCGGCAGCAGCCCCTGGGTCATCAGCTCGGCGAATGGCCGCTGCTGGGCACGGGCGGCCAGGTCACCGAACAGGCCCAGGCTGGGGTTGGAGTAGCAGCGGTAGGTGCCCGGCGCGTGGCGGCGTTGCCAATGCTGGTACCAGGCCAGGGTCTGCTCGGGCGTTTGCACGGCATCCGGGAATTGCAGCGGTAGGCAGTCGCCGCTGTAGGTGCCCAGTTGCAGCACGCTGGCGCTGCCGATCGGTGCCTTGGCCAGGGCCGGCTGGTAGCGGCTGGCGGGGGCCTGGAGGTCGAGCGTGCCTTCGGCGCTGGCCAGGGCGGCGAGGGTGGCGGTGTAGGTCTTGCTGATCGAGCCGATCTCGAACAGGGTGTCGCGGCTCACCGCCTGCTTGTCGACCTTGTTCGCCCAGCCGTAGTTGAAGTAATGCGACTGACCGTTGGCATAGACCGCCACCGCCATGCCCGCGATATGTTGCTCGCGCATCAGCGGTTCGATCACATCGTCGACGGTGGCTTGCAAATCATTGGCCAGCAGCGGGGGGGCCGCGAGGGTCAGGGCGGTGGCCAGCAGCCAGGGCGTGGGGCGTTTCATGGTCGGGGCGTTCCTTGTCATCAGTCTCGGGGAGGCGAAGCGCTGCTCGGTGTGTCCGTTGGGCGACATCGCAGGGGGGGCCGGCGTTAGCGGCAGAAGGGCCGAGACCTTATCGTCCAGGCTTGCACAAAGACAAGACGGAATCTGTGATGAGATATTTGCGCATGCTGTTCGACAACTTCACCCTGGCCTTGCTTGCAGTGGTGTTCATCGCCACCGTGCTGCCGTGCTCCGGTGACGGCGCGGTACTGTTCGGCTGGCTGACCAATCTGGCCATCGGCCTGCTGTTCTTCCTGCACGGCGCCAAGTTGTCGCGCGAGGCGATCATCGCCGGCGCCGGGCACTGGCGCCTGCACCTGCTGGTATTCGCCTGCACCTTCGTGCTGTTTCCGCTACTGGGGCTGGCGTTCAAACCGTTGTTCGTGCCGCTGGTGGGCAACGAGCTGTACCTGGGCGTGCTCTACCTGTGCGCCTTGCCGGCCACGGTGCAGTCGGCCATCGCCTTCACCTCGCTGGCCCGCGGCAACGTGCCGGCGGCGATCTGCAGCGCGGCGGCCTCGAGCCTGCTGGGGATCTTCCTTACGCCCCTGCTGGTGATGCTGTTGCTGGGGGCGTCGGGCGATACCGGCTCGGGGTTGGACGCGGTGCTGAAGATCACCCTGCAACTGCTGGTGCCCTTCGTTGCCGGTCAGCTTGCCCGGCGTTGGATCGGAGCCTGGGTCAAACGCAACGCGCGCTGGTTGAAGGTGGTGGACCAGGGATCGATCCTGCTGGTGGTGTATACCGCGTTCAGCGAGGCGGTGGTCACCGGTTTGTGGCACACGGTTTCACCGCAACACCTGGCGGGGTTGTTCGCCGTGTGCGGGATCTTGCTGGCGGTGGTGCTGCTGGGGACGCGCTTGTTGGGGCGGGTGCTTGGGTTCAATGTCGAGGACCGCATCACCATTTTGTTCGCCGGGTCCAAGAAGAGCCTGGCCACGGGGGTACCGATGGCCCAGGTGCTGTTCGTGGGCGGTGGGATCGGGGCGATGATCTTGCCGTTGATGTTGTTCCACCAGATCCAGCTGATGGTCTGCGCGGTGTTGGCCCAGCGCTACGCGGCGCGGGCGGAGGCGGCGCCAGTGGTGCCCTGAACGCTGCGGCTTGGGCTTGCAGGGGGCGCCTGGTGGGATGGCGCCTGCTCTGATGGAGGCTAAAAAAACTATTGTCCAACACCTGGCGACACCACCAACGTCTGCAACCTTGCCAACGCCGGCCCCTCGCCCTGGCGATCGAATACCTGCAGCGATACCTCCAGCAACCCACCCTGCGCCTGGGCGATGCGCTGCTCGCAGCGCAGGCGCAAGCGCCCCTGGTCACAGTCGAACTGCCGGGTGCCGGGCTTCGCGCCGCCCTCCAGGCGCAACTCGGCCAGCCGCCCCTGGGCCGCCAGCAACGCCAGCGCCTTGTCGCGTAGCAACCCGTTGCCCTGGGTCATCAGCCCGGTGGCGCGCACGGCTGCGGCCATGGCCACGGCGACAATGGTCAGCGCCACCAGCACTTCGATCAGGGTGAAGCCTTGTTCCTGGCGGCGCACGGCATCTGCTCGCTTCGAGGCAAAGGGGCACTCTAGAGCGGCGCGATGACCGTTTGACGACGCCGACTCCCGAGCTTTTTCAATATCAGTGACATACCCGCTTGCCACAATCGGCCCCCGATTCGAACTCACGCAAGGAATGCCGAGATGCAGATCGCCCGCCGCAGCGCCACAGGCCGCCGTTTCCGCCAGCAGGGCTTTACCCTGATCGAGATCATGGTGGTGGTGGTGATCCTCGGGATTCTCGCGGCCATGGTGGTGCCCAAGGTGCTCGACCGCCCCGACCAGGCCCGCGCCACCGCGGCACGCCAGGATATCGCCGGGTTGATGCAGGCGCTCAAGCTCTACCGCCTGGACAACGGCGGCTACCCGAACCAGAACCAGGGTCTGAAGGTATTGGTGGAGAAGCCGGCCCAGGCCAAGGACGGCCAATGGCGCGCCTACCTCGACCGCCTGCCCAACGACCCCTGGGGCCGCCCTTACCAGTACCTGAACCCGGGGGCCAACGGCGAGGTCGATGTGTTCTCCCTGGGGGCCGACGGCCAGGCCGGCGGCGACGGGGTGAATGCCGATATCGGCTCGTGGCAGTTGTGACCGGCCATGGCGCGCGAAGAGGGCATGGCCGTGATCAGCGCCTTGCTGATTGCCGCGGTGGTGGCAGTGATCGCCGCAGGCATGATCGAGCGCCAGGGGCTGCTCGCCCGGCAGTTGGAGAACCGCCAGCTGGCGTTGCAGGGGCAATGGGCGCTGGAGGGCGGCTTGCAGCTCAGCCGCCAGCGGCTGCTGGAACAACGAATGAGTGACCCGCTGGTGCGCAGCGGGCAGCCCTGGGCGCGTCCGATCCTTGGCCTGCCTTCGGCTACGGTGCCGTTCGATGGGCGCCTGGAGGACGAGCAGGGCAAGTTCAACCTGCGCAACCTGGTGGTCGACGGCCAGCTCGATGCCGAGGCGCTGGCCACCTTCCAGCGCTTGTGCGCGTTGATCGGCGTCGAGGCGCGCCTGGCCACGGCGATTGCCGGCCAGGTGATCGACAGTTACCCGCAGCGCCCTGCGCAAACGCCGGCCACGGCCGAGCAAGGCCTGGGCAGCGGGCGCCTGACTTCGCCGGCGGTGGCCGCGCAGCCCTTGCCGGCCAAGCGCCCGATGTTGCGTAACCTGGATGCCCTGGCCTCGCTCAAGGGCATGGATGGCAAGACCTTGCGGCACTTGCAGCGTTTCGTCACGGTGTTGCCGGCCCTGACCTGGGTCAACGGCAACACTGCCAGCGCCGAAGTGCTCGCCGCCCAGGTGCCGGGGCTGTCATTGCCGCAGGCCACTGCGTTGGTGGCCGAGCGCGACGCTGGGCGCTGGTTCATCAATCGCGGTGACTTCGTCAACCGCTTGCGCATGCCGCAGTTGGCTACGACCGATGTGCGGGTGGGCATCAACAGCGACTGGTTCCGCTTCCATGGCCAGGCGCGCCTGGGCGCTCGCGCGTTGCCGATGCAGGCACTGCTGCGCCAGCGCGAAGGCCAGTTGGCGGATGTGATTTGGACGCGGGTGGGCGCATGAACATGCTGCTGGAGATCCAATTGCCGCCGCTGGCCGAGTTGACGGCGCAATCGCCGCTCGACTATCGCCATGGCGAGCAGCACGGCCAGGCGACGCGTGGGCAACTGGCGGCGCGGGCCAAGGGCATGGTGTGGCGCCTGCATCTGCATGAAGACGACAGCCTGGCCCTGGCCATCGCACTGCCGCCGCTGACCGGCAAACGCCTGGCGGCGGCGGTACGCTGCGCGGTCCAGGGCCTGGTGCTGGGCGATGCCGGGCAGCTACATGTGGCCCATGGTCTGCGCCAGCCCGATGGTCGCGTCGCCGTGGCCTGGTTGGGGCAGCCGCAGCTGGCGCACTTGCAGGCTTGGTTGCAGGGCGAGCGGGTTCGCCTGGGCGGTGTGTTCGCCCAGCCCGCCGACGGCCTGCCGGCGCCGGACCTGGCAGGCGGCCTGCAGGGGCCGGCGAAACCGCTGGGCTGGGGGCCGGTGGTGGCGATCTGGGGCGTGGCGGCAACGGTCTGGTGCCTGGGGCTGAACCTGCACGCCGCGCAGCTGGCCAGCGCCGGCGAACAGCTGGGCGCGCGCATGGTCAGCCAGGTGCGCCAGGCGTTTCCACACTTGCCGGTGGTGCTCAACCCGTTGCAGCAGGCGCGCCAGCAGTTGCAGGGCGGGCAGGGAGCGGCGGCATCGGGTTTGCCGGCGCTGCTCGAAGGCGCCGGGCAGAGCATGCCGTTTCTGGCCGGTAACGTAGCGGCGCTGAGCTTCCAGGACGGGGTGCTGCGCATCACCCCGTTGGCCGAAGGCACCCAGGCGCCGACAGGCAGTACTTGGCAGGCCGACCTGGCGGCGCGCGGCATCGAGGCGGGTGTCGATGCCCAGGGCTGGACCTTGCGCGCCGGTGGGGCCCGGCAAGAGGAGCTGGCCCATGTCGATTAAAACGCGCCTGGGCGTCGCGCGGACGCAGGTGCGCCAGCGCTGGCAAGCCCTGGCCCCTCGCGAGCGGCGTGCCGTGGGCCTGACTGCCGGCTTGCTCGCTGCGCTGTTCTGCTGGCAGGTGCTGATTGCGCCGGCCTTGGCCAGTATCGCCCACTGGGAGGCCGAAACGCCCAAATTGCGCAGCCAGGCCCAGGCCCTTGACGCATTGCTGGCCCAGCGTGCCGTAGCGCCCCCGGCCGACCTCGAACAGGCCTTGCGCCAAAGCCTGACCCAGGCGGGGCTGCACAACCAGTCGCGCCTCGCGCGCATGGACGGCGCCTGGCAACTGGACTGGCAGCACGCACCTGGCGAAGCCGCGGTGGCCTGGTTGCAGCAGGTACCCGCGCGCCTGGGGCTGAGCATCGGCCAGCTGGTGCTGCAGCGCGATGCGGACCACGCGCCGGCCGGGCCTGTGACGTTTTCTGGAACTCTTCGCATGGATCAGGCGCCTGGCGCTAAGGACCCTTCATGACCTGCCTTCACTCCCGGTTGCTGCCGTTCGCGCCCCTGGCGCTGGCCTTGGCGCTTGCGGCCTGCACCACCTCGCCGGCCGTGCAGACACCCCTGGCCAGCAGCGAGCTGGGCAGGCCGCTCGCCGCGCTCGGCGGCGCCCCGACTACCTTGGACCATCAAGCCCAGGCCAGCCCAAGCCCGCGCCCGGCCGCGCGGCAGATGCCTGCGCGAGTCGGCCAGCGGCACAGCCGCGCGACGCCGCTGGCGGCGCAGAGCAACCCCCTGGGCGACCAGCCGGTGCAGTTGAATTTCGTCGACGCCGATATCCAGGCCGTGGTGCGCGGCCTGTCCCGCGCCACGGGCCGGCAGTTTCTGATCGATCCGCGGGTCAAGGGCCAGCTGACCCTGGTCTCCGAAGGCGAGGTGCCCGCGGCCAAGGCCTACGCCATGCTGCTGGCGGCCTTGCGCATGCAGGGCTTGAGCGTGGTCGACGTCGGCGGCGTGGCCCAGGTGGTGCCCCAGGCCGACGCCAAGCTGCTCGGTGGTGCGCTGGCCAACGACGATCGTGTGGCCGGCAACGGCATGCTCACCCGCACTTTCCGCTTGCAGTACGAAAACGCCGTCAACCTGATCCCGGTGTTGCGCCCGATCGTTTCGCCCGACAACCCGATCAACGCCTACCCGGGCAACAATACCCTGGTCGTAACCGACTACGCCGAGAACCTCGAGCGGGTGGCGCAGATCCTCGACCGGGTCGATATTCCCAGCGCCATCGACACTGATGTGGTGGCGATCCAGAACGGCATCGCCAGCGACATCGCCAGCATGGTCAACGAACTGCTCGACAGCCAGGGCAGCGACCCGACGCAGAAGATCAGCGTGCTCGGCGACCCGCGTTCGAACAGCGTGGTGATTCGCTCGGGCAGCCCTGAGCGCACCCAGTTGGCCCGCGACCTGATCTACAAGCTCGACAATGCGCAGAACAGTGCCGGCAACCTGCACGTGGTATACCTGCGCAACGCCCAGGCCGACAAGCTGGCGCAGAGCCTGCGAGGGTTGCTCACCGGCGAAAGCGATAGCGCCAGCAGCGACGGCACCCGGGCGCTGCTCAGCGGTGGCGGTATGCTCACCGGGGGTAATGGCAACGGCGTCAATGGCACCAGCGGCACGCCGCAGGGCAACAGCAACCGCGGCGCCAACTCGAGTCAGGGCCACAACGGCCTGGGCGCCGGCAGCACGCCCAATGGCTATGGCAACGGCCTGGCCCAGGGCGAGCAGGGCACGGCGTTCTCTGCCGGCGGCGCGACCATCCAGGCCGACAAAACCACCAACACCCTGCTGATTTCCGCGCCGGAGCCGCTGTACCGCAGCCTGCGCGAGGTGATCGACCAGCTCGACCAGCGCCGCGCCCAGGTGGTGGTGGAGAGCCTGATCGTCGAAGTGGGCGAGGACGATGCCAACGAGTTCGGCATCCAGTGGCAGGCTGGCAACCTGGGCAAGAATGGCGCGTTCGGTGGTGCCAACCTTGGCGGCAGTGGCCTGACCAAGGGCGCCACCAGCATCGATGTGCTGCCCAAGGGGTTGTCGGTGGGGGTGGTCGACGGCACGGTGAAGATCCCCGGTATCGGCGAGGTGCTGGACCTCAAGGTGCTGGCCCATGCACTCAAGAGCAAGGGCGGCAGCAACGTGCTGTCGACGCCCAACCTGCTGACCCTGGACAACGAGGCGGCGAGCATCTTCGTCGGCCAGACCATCCCGTTCGTCAGCGGCCAGTACGTCACCGACGGTGGCGGCAACAGCAACAACCCGTTCCAGACCATCCAGCGCGAGGAGGTTGGCCTGCGCCTGAACGTGCGCCCGCAAATCTCCGAGGGCGGCACGGTCAAGCTGGACGTCTACCAGGAGGTCAGCAGCGTCGATGAGCGCGCCTCCAGCGCCGCCGGTACCGTCACCAACAAGCGCGCCATCGACACCAGCATCTTGCTCGACGACGGCCAGATCATGGTGCTCGGCGGCCTGTTGCAGGACGGTTATACCCAAAGCAACGAAGGTATCCCGTGGCTGTCCAGCCTGCCTGGGGTCGGCGCGTTGTTTCGCAACGAGCGCCGGGCCAGCAACAAGACCAACCTGATGGTTTTCCTGCGCCCGTATATCGTGCGTGATGCCGGGGTCGGGCGCAGCATCACCCTCAACCGTTACGACTTCATCCGCCGCGCCCAGGGCAACCTCAAGCCCGAGCACTCCTGGGCCCTGCCCGACATGGACATGCCGTTGTTGCCGCCGGTGGAGCAGGGCGTGCCGGACCAGGGGCGGGCACAACCGGCGGCGCTGCGAACGCCCCGGGCAGCGCTGCGCGCGGTGCCGGTGGACGAGGTCGCCCGGTGAGCCGGCTGCCCTATGCCTGGGCCAAGGCCCAGCGCCTGGTGTTGCAGGCCGACGGCGAGGCCGCGGCGCTGCTGTCGCGTTGCCCGTCGAGCCCTGGCTGGGCGCTGGCCGAGGTGCGCAGGCGGCATGGTCAGGTGCGAGTCGAGATGCTCAGCGATGCGCAGATGGATGCCCTGCTGGTCAGCGCCTATGCCGACACCGGCAGCGCCGCGGCCGTGGTCGGCGCCGCCGAGAACGAGGTCGACCTCGACCGGCTGTTGCAGGACATCCCGGAGGTCACCGACCTGCTCGAAGCCCAGGACGACGCGCCGGTGATCCGCATGATCAACGCCTTGCTCACCCAGGCCGCACGCGACCAGGCCAGCGATATCCATATCGAGCCGTTCGAGAGCCACTGCCTGGTGCGCTACCGGGTCGACGGCACCCTGCGCGACGTGGTCTCGCCACGCAAGGCCCTGCACGGCGCGCTGGTATCGCGGATCAAGATCATGGCGCAACTGGACATCGCCGAGAAACGCCTGCCCCAGGATGGCCGCATCGCCCTGCGTGTGGCCGGGCGGCCGATCGACATCCGCGTGTCCACCGTGCCCACCGGCCACGGCGAGCGGGTGGTGATGCGTCTGCTGGACAAGCAGGCCGGGCGCCTGCGCCTGGAGGCGCTGGGCATGGATGGCAACCTGCTGGCGCGGCTCGACCAACTGATCCGCCAGCCCCACGGCATCGTGCTGGTCACCGGCCCCACCGGCTCGGGCAAGACCACCAGCCTGTACGCCGCGCTGGCGCGCCTGGACGCCAGCGTCAGCAACATCCTCACCGTCGAGGACCCGGTGGAGTACGACCTGCCGGGGATCAGCCAGATCCAGGTCAACGCGCGCATCGACATGAGCTTTGCGGTGGCCCTGCGGGCCATTTTGCGCCAGGACCCGGACGTGATCATGATCGGCGAGATCCGCGACCTGGAAACCGCGCAGATCGCCGTGCAGGCCTCGCTGACCGGGCACCTGGTGCTGGCCACCCTGCACACCAACGATGCGGTGTCGGCGGTCAACCGCCTGGTCGACATGGGCGTCGAGCCGTTCCTGCTGGCCTCGGCGTTGCTTGGGGTATTGGCCCAGCGCCTGGTACGGCGCCTGTGCCCGCATTGCCGCCAGCCGGACCCGGCCGCGCCCGGACAGTACCGTGCCGTGGGGTGCGCGCAGTGCAATCATTGCGGCTACAGCGGCCGTACCGGCATCCACGAGTTGTTCTGTGTCGACGACCAGGTACGCGCCCTGGTGCACCAAAGCGCCGACGAGCAGGCCTTGCGCGCCGCCGCCCGGCGCAATGGCATGCGCAGCATGCGCGAGGATGGCCAGCGCTGGGTCGACAACGGCAGCACCTGCCTGGAAGAAATCCTTCGCGTGACACGGGATGCCTGATGAACCGCTATCGCTATGAAGCCGCCGACGCCCAAGGCCAAATCGTCAATGGCCTGCTCGAAGCCGACGGCCCGGGCGCGGCCCTGGCGCAATTGCGCGCGCTGGGCCTGACCGCCTTGCAGGTGGAGGCGCAGACAGCGCCTGGGCAGGGCGGTGGGTTGTTCAGCCCGAAGCTTGCCGATGGCGACCTGGCCTGGGCCACACGTCAACTGGCCAGCCTGCTGGCCGCTGGCCTGCCGCTGGAGGCGGCGCTGGGGGCGACCTTGGAGCAGGCCGAGCGCAAGCATATCGCCCAGGTGTTCGCTGCCGTGCGCGGCGATGTGCGCAGCGGCATGCGCCTGGCCGATGCCCTGGCCGAGCGGCCGCGGGATTTCCCGGACATTTACCGGGCGCTGGTGGCGGCGGGCGAGGAGTCCGGCGACCTGGCCCAGGTGATGGAACGCCTGGCCGACTACATCGAGCAGCGCAACACCCTGCGCGGCAAGATCCTCACCGCCTTCATCTACCCCGGCGTGGTCGGCCTGGTGTCGGTGGGCATCGTGATTTTTTTGCTCAGCTATGTGGTGCCGCAGGTGGTCAGCGCGTTTACCCAGGCGCGCCAGGACCTGCCTGGGTTGACCCTGGCCATGCTCAGCGCCAGTGACTTCGTGCGCGCGTGGGGGCTGTTGTGTTTCACCGCCCTGGCGGCGGCCGTGTGGGGCTGGCGGGTCTATTTGCGCGCCCCGGCGGCGCGCTTGGCCTGGCACGCGAGGATCCTGCGGCTGCCGTTGCTCGGACGCTTCGTGCTGGGCCTGAACACCGCGCGCTTCGCCTCCACCCTGGCGATCCTCGGCAGCGCCGGGGTGCCGCTGCTGCGCGCGCTGGAGGCGGCGCGCCAGACCTTGGGCAACGACCGCCTCGACCAGTGCGTCAGCCAGGCCACCGCGCGGGTGCGCGAAGGCACGAGCCTGGCCCCGGCGTTGGCGGTGGAGAAAGTGTTCCCGCCGCTGCTCATCCACCTGATCGCCAGTGGCGAGAAAACCGGCAACCTGCCGCCGATGCTCGACCGTGCCGCCGACAGCCTGGCCAAGGACATCGAGCGCCGGGCCATGGGCATGACCGCGTTGCTTGAGCCGCTGATGATCGTGGTAATGGGCGCTGTGGTGCTGCTGATCGTCATGGCGGTACTGATGCCGATCATCGAAATCAACCAGCTGGTGCAGTGACCTGTGCCGCCACCGTCCACACCTGCTGGAGCAGTTGGAGGCCGCACCGCGCTAAAGGCCAGCTCTTTGCGAGCGGCCCGACGCAATCCCCTGTAGGAGCGGCCTTGTGTCGCGAAGGGTCGCAAAGCGACCCCATCAATCTAGAATTGGAACGCGCAAATCCGAAACAATCGCAAAGGCCTCGAAAGGGCTGCCGCCAAGGGCGATCAGCGTTTGCTCGGCCGGGTAATGCCGTCCACCAGCAGCACAGCGGCGCCGGCCATGATGGCGATGTCGGCCAGGTTGAACACACCGGTGTGCAGGCTGCCGATGTTGAGCACCAGGTAGTCGACCACGTGGCCGTCACGAAACACCCGGTCGATCAGGTTGCCCAGCCCGCCCACGGCGATGAACCAGGCGGCGCTGGCCTTGACCGGCGCCGATTGCCAGTGGCGCCAGGCCCAGACCATGGCCCAGCCGCACACCACGCCGACGGCGGCCACGAATATCAGTTGCTTGAGCCACGGCGCCAGCCCGGCGCCGAGGCTGAGAAACGCGCCGGGGTTGAGGCTCAGGGCCAGGTCCAGCCAGACGCTCTGGTTGCCATAGACATAGCTGTGCTGGTCCAGGGCGACCAGGGCGATCAGTTTTACCCACTGGTCGATAATGATGAAGGCGATGCCCAGGGTCAGGACAAGGGTGCGGCTGGAAAACATGCTGGCAGTTCCTTTTGTGCGCGAATGCGGCTGTCGGGCACGCCCGCAGCGCGGCGAAGATAGCGCAGGCGGGTCTAGACTTAAAGCCCGGGTCTGTTGCAGGCGCGACCCGATCATCCATCCGACCACCGCCCCCGGACCGGACGTCGCCGACGGTGGCCTACTGGCAAGAGGAGGGCAGGTCATGGACGAGACGCGGCTTCACGAATTCATGGGTAGGCTGGTGGGCGATATGGGCGCGGCGGCGACGCTGGCCAATGTCATCCTTGGGGATGAACTCGGGCTGTACCGTGCCATGGCCGACAGCCAGCCGATCACGCCCGAGGGGCTGGCCGAGCGCACCGGCTGCCAGCCGCGACTGGTGCGCGAGTGGCTCAATGCCCAGGCGGCGGCAGGCTACATGAGCCACCACGATGGCTGCTTCACCCTGCCTGAAGAGCAGGCCATGGCCCTGGCGCTGGAGGATTCTCCCGCCTACATGGCCGGTGGCGCCGCAGTGGTCGCGGCGCTGTTCCACGACAAGGACAAGCTGGTGGCGGCCATGCGCGGCGATGGCGGCGTGCCCTGGGGCGATCATCATCCGTGCATGTTCAGCGGCACCGAGCGTTTCTTCCGCCCCGGTTACCGGACGTTCCTGGTGGCCGATTGGTTGCCGGCGCTGGAGGGAGTGGTGGCCAAGTTGCAGGCCGGCGCCAAGGTGGCGGATGTCGGCTGCGGCCACGGGGCGTCGACCATCGTCATGGCCCAGGCTTTTGCAGCCTCGCATTTTGTCGGCTACGACTATCACGCTCCCTCGGTGCAGACTGCCAGCGAGCGGGCGCGCGAGGCGGGCGTGACAGACCGGGTGCGCTTCCAGCAGGCGTCGGCCAAGGACTATCCGGGCAACGACCTGGACCTGGTGTGCTTCTTCGATTGCCTGCACGACATGGGCGACCCGGTGGGGGCGGCGCGCCATGCCTATCGGGCGCTCAAGGCCGATGGCACGGTGATGCTGGTGGAGCCGTTCGCCGAGGATACGCTGGATGCCAACATCAACCCGGTCGGCAGGCTGTTCTACGCGGCGTCCACCTTCATCTGCACACCTAATTCGCTGTCTCAGGAAGTGGGGCTGGGGTTGGGGGCGCAGGCCGGGGAGGCCAGGTTGCGGGCAGTGTTCGAGGAGGCGGGTTTCACGCGGTTCCGGCGGGCGACGCAGACGCCGTTCAACCTGATCCTGGAGGCCAGGAAGTAGCGATCAGCACAAACAGAAGGGGCGCCATTGGGCGCCCCTTCGTTTTGCAGCTTAGGCTTCAGCGTCCCACGGACGATCGCCTTTTTCATCCTTGACGCGGGTCGGCAGGCCCATCACGTCCAGCGCCTTGAGGAACGGCTCGGCTGGCAGCTCCTCGACGTTGACCATGCGTCCGGCGTCCCATTGGCCGCGGGCGACCAGCAGCGCCGCCGCCACTGGCGGCACGCCGGCGGTGTAGGAGATACCCTGGCTGTCGGTCTCGGCGTAGGCTTCTGCGTGGTCGGCCACGTTGTAGATGAACACCTCGCGCGGCTGACCGTCCTTGGTGCCCTTGACCAGGTCGCCGATGCAGGTCTTGCCGGTGTAGCCCGGGGCCAGCGAAGCCGGGTCGGGCAGCACGGCCTTGACCACTTTCAGCGGCACCACTTCCAGGCCTTCGGCGGTCTTCACCGGTTGCTCGGAGAGCAGGCCGAGGTTTTTCAGGACGGTGAACACGTTGATGTAGTGCTCGCCGAAGCTCATCCAGAAACGCACGTTCGGCACGTTGAGGTTCTTCGAGATCGAGTGAACTTCATCATGGCCGGTCAGGTACAGGTTCTGCGCACCTACCACTGGCAGGTCGTCGGTGCGCTTGACCTCGAACATGCTGTTGCTGGTCCACTGGCTGTTCTGCCAGCTCCACACTTGCCCGGTGAACTCGCGGAAGTTGATTTCCGGGTCGAAGTTGGTGGCGAAGTACTTGCCGTGGGAACCGGCATTGACGTCGAGGATGTCGATCGAGTCGATGCGGTCGAAATACTGCTGCTGCGCGAGTTTCGCGTAGCTGTTCACCACACCCGGGTCGAAGCCGACACCGAGAATGGCGGTAATGTTCTTCTGCTGGCACTCTTCGAGGTGTTTCCACTCGTAGTTGCCATACCAGGGCGGGGTTTCGCAGATCTTGCCCGGTTCTTCGTGAATCGCGGTGTCCAGGTAGGCGACACCGGTATCGATGCAGGCGCGCAGCACCGACATGTTGAGGAAGGCGGAACCAACGTTGATCACGATCTGCGATTCGGTCTCGCGGATCAGTGCCTTGGTCGCCTCGACATCGAGGGCATTGAGCGAGAAGGCCTGGATGTCGGCGGGTACCTTGAGGCTACCCTTGGCCTTGACGCTGTCGATGATGGCCTGGCATTTGGAGATGTTCCGTGACGCGATGGCAATACGACCGAGTTCGTCGTTATGCTGCGCGCACTTGTGGGCCACCACCTTGGCGACACCTCCTGCACCAATGATAAGAACGTTCTTCTTCAATTTACCTTGTGCTCCTTACTGAAAAGGCCTGCCCATCAGGACAGGCTGGAAACGTAGTCGTCGAAGCCGAATTCGCGCACCAGTTCGACGCTGCCGTCGAGCTGCTTGACCGCGATGGACGGCATTTTCAGACCGTTGAACCAGTTTTTCTTGACCATGGTGTAGCCGGCCGTGTCGACGAACGACAGGCGGTCACCAATCTGCAGCGGCTTGTCGAATTGGTACTCGCCGAAGATATCGCCGGCCAGGCACGATTTGCCGCAGACCATGTAGGCGTGCGCGCCATCGTTGGGGGCCATCTTGGCGTTGAGGCGGTAGATCAGCAGGTCAAGCAGGTGCGCTTCGATCGAGCTGTCGACCACGGCCAGGTGCTTGCCGTTGTACAGGGTGTCGAGCACGGTCACTTCCAGCGAGGCGCTGTTGGTGATGGCCGCTTCGCCTGGTTCCAGGTACACCTGCACGCCGTATTTCTCGGCGAAGCCCTTGAGGCGGGCGCAGAAGGCGTCCACGGCGTAGTCTTCGCCGGTGAAGTGGATGCCACCACCGAGGCTGACCCACTCGACCTTGTGCAGCAGGTGGCCGAAGCGTTCCTCGATGTGCGTGAGCATCTTGTCGAACAGGCCGAAGTCACCGTTCTCGCAGTTGTTGTGGAACATGAAGCCGGAGATCTTCTCGATCACCTTCTCGATCTTTTCCGGGTCCCACTCACCGAGGCGGCTGAACGGGCGCGCCGGGTCGGCCAGCAGGTAGTCGGAGCTGCTCACCTGCGGGTTGACGCGCAGGCCGCGAACCTTGCCCTCGGACTGCTCGGCGAAGCGCTCGAGCTGGCCGATGGAGTTGAAGATGATCTTGTCGCAGTTCTCCAGCATCTCTTCGACTTCGTCGTCGGCCCAGGCCACGCTGTAGGCGTGGGTTTCGCCGGCGAACTTCTGGCGGCCGAGCTTGAGCTCGAACAGCGAGGAAGAGGTGGTGCCATCCATGTACTGCTGCATCAGGTCGAATACCGACCAGGTGGCGAAGCACTTGAGGGCGAGCAGGGCCTTGGCCCCGGACTGCTGGCGGACATAGGCGATCTTTTCCATGTTGCCCAGCAGTTTCTGTTTATCGATGAGGTAATACGGCGTCTTGATCATTTAAAGGCCCCCGGCCAGGCCGGCCAAAAAAAGGACACGCATTGTGCCTTCACTTGTCGCGGTACGAAAGGGCGCGGGGCGCATTTCGTCCGAGTTGCCGGCGCATGCTCAGTTGAACAGGATAATGTGACCATCCGAAGCGGCCCCGCTGTGAGGCGCCGCTTGGCTGGGTCATGTTGCAGGGGCCGGCTTGCCGGCGAACACCGATATGGCCGGCGCCTACCGCGACGCGGTCAGCTCAGCAGGTCTTCGTAGAAGGCGCCGTAAGGCAGTTCGGGATGGGCGATCTGGATTTCCAGGATCCACAACCCCGCACTGGGTTGCCCGGCAAAATCGCCCAGGTTGCCACCGCGATAAATGGCGTGGGGGAAGTCGCTGACGCGGTGGCCCTTGATATCCATGTTGAGCCGCCAGCCCAGCTGCTGGGCGCGCTCGGCGGCGAAGCGGTAGAGTTCCACGCCGTTCACCCGCTGTGAGCGCCAATGGGCTTCGACCTCTTCGAACAGCGTCTTGGCGGCCTGGGCGCAGGCATGCATCTGCGGATCGTTGCCGGTGACGAAGGTGGCACCAGCATCTCCTTCATGGCCTTCGAAGACCACGCCCATGTCGATGAAATAGATGTCGTGCTTCCCCAGCAGCGGATCCCCCTCGGAACGCTCCTTGAAGGTTTTCAGTGTATTGCTGCCAAAGCGGATATGGGTGGGGTGCCAGATTCTTTGCATGCCCAGTTCCTCCAGCACGCTTTGGCCCAAGGCCCGTGCTTCGGACTCGCGCATGCCGGGGCCGATGCCCTGGGCGATGCGCTCGACGGCCTGCCAGGTCATGCGCTGGGCATGTTTCATCAGTTCCAGCTGATAGGGGGCGCCCACAGCTTCCTTTGCAGTGTTGGCGGCAGTCATGCCGGTACTCCTCATCGGGTGTCTATCGTTATGGTTATGCTCATATAGCGATAAGCTTCGCTGCCTCGATCTCTGGGCGCACGCCACGCAGGAACAGATTGGCCAAGGCCTGGGTCGACGCCCGCGTCGGCTTCAGCCGCGCCGAACTGCCGGGCGCCTCGCCAAAGCGGAAGCTGGCCAGGGGCGTGGACCAGAGGAACAGTAGCAGGTGCTCCGGCGCAGTCCGGGCAATCAGGCCTTGCTCCATCCACTGCGCCAGGCACGCCAGGTTCTGCCGGGCGCTCTGGCGCAGGGCCTCGCTGCGCTCGTCGGGCAGGCGCCGCCCGCCATGGAGCATCTCCTTGAGCCAGACGCGCGTGGCATGGGGGTGCCGGCGGGCCACTTCGGCCTTGGCCTTGAAGTAACGGGGCAGGGCCTGTTGCGGCTGCGCCTCGGGCGCCAGGCTACGCGCGGCGCGCAGCAAGGGCTCCATTACCAGGTCCAGCACGGCGCTGTAGAGCTGTTGCTTGTTGCGAAAGTAATAGAACACATTGGCCCTGGGCAGGCCGGCGCGGTTGGCGATGGCGTCGACCCGGGCGGCGGCGAAGCCGTGGTGGGCGAACTCCTCGCTGGCGGCAGTGAGGATCAGTTGCAGGTTGCGGTCACGGATACTGGGCATGGCTAAGGCAGGATGTCTGATTCGCTATATCGAAAAGTATATAGCGTTAACTGTCCTGCCTGCTATCGGTGTTCCGTGCCGGGGCGGAATCAGGCCAGTTGTTCGCGCCAGGCGCGCATTTGCTCCAGGGTCGCCGTTGCGCCACCGCAGACGATTACCAGTACATTTGCGTAGGGGGCAAGCACTTCTGGGCGCTGGAGCAACGCCAGCGCGGCGCCGCAGGCCGGTTCCACCAGTAGTCGCTGGTCGAGCAGCAGGCGCTCGCAGGCATCCAGCGCTTCACGGTCGCTGACCAGGTGGCTGAGCACGGTATGGGTGTGGCAGCAGGCCAGCGCCTGTTCGGCCACCCGCTTGGCCCCCAGCGAGGTCGCCACCGATTGGATGCCGGGCAGTTCCACGGTATGCCCGGCCGCGATGGCCGCGTGCAGCGAAGCCGCGCCCTCGGTCTCCACCGCCAGCACCGGTACGTCGTGCCAGCCATTGCGCTGCAATCCTTCGACCACGCCGCTGAGCAGCCCGCCGCCACCGACCGAGAGCACCACCGCGTCGGGTTTGAAGCCCGCCACAGCCACCTCGTCGATCATGCTGGCATGGCCGCTCCATAGCAGTGGATCGTCGAATGGATGGATGAACGCAGCGTTTGGCCCCAGCAGCGTTTGTGCGTGGGCGTTGGCCTCTTGCCAGGAACTGCCATGCACCACCACGCTGGCGTCTTCCTGGCGCAACAGCTCCTTGGCCCGCTCGGTGGTGGTTTCGGGCACCACCACAGTTACTGGCAACCCCAGCTTGCGCCCGGCATAGGCCACCGCCAGTCCGGCGTTGCCGCCTGAAGACGAGACGAAATGCTGCGCGCCACGGGCCTGGTGTATTTCACAGGCGTGGCCGACCCCACGCAGCTTGAACGAGCCGCAGGGTTGCAGGGCCTCCAGCTTGAGCCAAACCGGGCGCCCGGCAGTGCGCGACAGGGGACGGGACTCGATCAGCGGGGTATGGATATGCAATGGCATGGGAGCTCCTGAGGTCAGTCGCGGGCAGCTGGCGTGTGCTCGCCGCGCAGCTGCTCCAGGTAGTTGTAGACGGTGTAGCGGGTGACGCCGAGGGCCTCGGCGGCCTTTTCCACGCCGCCCTTGACGATGAACAGGCCGCGTTCCTGCATGACCCGCACGGCCTCGACCTTGGCCTGTTTGTTCAGCCGGCCCTGGCCGCTGCGCAGCAGCGCGTCCTGGATGATCTCGGTCATCAGCACCGCCATGTCGGCGGGCTCGGCGTTGCTGGGCGTGGCGCAGGCCGCGCCCAGCGGCTGGAAGTGCTGGAGGAAGGCCATGGCCGCGTCGAGGCCGGTGACGTCGCTGTTCACGCACAGGCTGGCGAAGGGGTGGCCGGTGCTGTCGCGGAAGATCGCCGTGGCGCTGCGCAGGGTGCGGCCCTTGAGGGTGGTGGGGTAATTGGGCAATACCACTGGGTCGCAGCCACGCTGCTCGACCGTGGCGCGCATCAGCGCCTCGAAGCCTTGGTCCTGCTCAGGGGCGGCGAGGATCGGGCTGCCGACCTGGCGGCCGGAAAGATGGCCATTGACGATGGCCACCACGGAGTGCTCCGGGTGGTCGAGGTCGTGCAGGAGGATTTCCAGGTTGTTGGGCACGACGCTGCCCAGGGCCTTGAGGGTGGCCTTGAGGACGGTAAGGGTGAGCTGGCGTTCGTGAAAAGGATCGGAAGGGGGCATGGAAACTCGCCAAATTCAATATTGTGTTGAATTTTACACAATTGGTTGAATTTGGCGAGCGTTGTTCAAGCGCTTCGCGGGGCGTGGATCAGCCCAGTTTTGGCGTGCGCGGTGGGATCATCCGGCGCGACCCGGTCGACTCGAACGCGGCGGCGAATTTCAACAGGTTGTTGTCGCTGTAGGCGCGGCCTGCGAAGGTCAGCCCCACCGGCATGCCGATATCGGCCATCACGCCCATCGGCACGGTGACGGTCGGCACGCCCAGGTGACGAATCGCCAGGTTGCCGTTGGCCACCCAGATACCGTTGCTCCAGGCGATGTCCGCCGACACCGGGTTGACGTCGGCATCGGCCGGGCCGACATCGGCCACGGTGGGGAACAGCACCGCATCCAGGCCCTGGGCGTCCATCCAGTCTTCCAGGTCGAGCTTGCGCGTGGCCTCCAGGCCGCGCAGGCCATCGGGCACGGTGGCGATCTGGTCCCAGCTCTTCAGGCCGCGCTTGGCCATGTTGACGTATTCATCCATGCCGGCGGCCAGGTCGTCCTCACGGTTGGGCAGGGTACCCGGGTCGTGGGGGAAGATCTGTGGGCCGTCTACATCGGCCAGACGGTTGAGCTTGGGATCGTCGTTGGCGCGCAGGAAGTCGTCGAAGGCCCAGCCGGACAGCTCCCAGAGCTCGTCATGGAGGAACTCCTTGCTGACGATGCCGCGGTTGAACACGGTCGGCGCGCCGGGGCGGTCGCCTTCACAGTTGGAGACCAGCGGGAAGTCGGTTTCGACCACTTCGGCGCCGGCGGCTTCCAGGGCCTGGCGGGCCTGGTTCCACAGCTCGATCACGCTGGCGCGGGTGTTGATGCGCTGGCCAGTCGGGCCGCCGATGCCCGGCTTTTCCGAGGTGCCGGCTTCGGCGTCGGCATTGATGTACATGCGTGGCACTGCGAAGCGCTTGCCCTTGAGCGAGTCGGCGGTCACTGCCAGGTCCAGGTACGACTGCGGGCGCACGCTGGAGGCGGCCGGGATTGGCACCCACGGTTGCAGGCGCCACAGGTCGCCGCGCTGGTTGGCGTCGTCAGCCACTACCACGTCGAGGATCTCCAGCAAGTCGGCCATGGTCCGAGCGTAGGGCACGACCACGTCCATGGTCGGGGTCAGCGGCCAGTTGCCGCGCACCGAGATCACTCCGCGTGACGGGGTGTAGGCGCACAGGCCGTTGTTCGAGGCCGGGCCGCGGCCGCTGGACCAGGTTTCCTCGGCCAGGCCGAAGGCGCTGAAGCTGGCGGCGGTGGCGGTTCCGGCGCCGTTGGAGGAGCCCGAGGCGAACGGCGCGGTCAGGTAGTTGGCGTTGTACGGGCTTTCGGCGCGGCCATAGACCCCGCGCTGCATGCCGCCGTTGGCCATCGGCGGCATGTTGGTCTTGCCCAGGCAGATGGCGCCGCCAGCGCGCAGGCGCTCGACGGTGAAGGCATCGCGCTGGGCGACCAGGTCCTTGAATGCCGGGCTGCCGGAGGCGGCGGTCAGGCCCTTGACCAGGTAGCTGTCCTTGGCGGTGTAGGGGATGCCGTCCAGCGGGCCGAGCGTCTGGCCACGGGCGCGACGGGCGTCGGAGGCTTCGGCTTCTTTCAGGGCTTCAGGGTTGCGCACCACCACGGCGTTGAGTGTGGTGGCGGTGCCCTGGCCATCATAGGCGTCGATGCGCGCCAGGTAGGCCTTGACCAGTTCGACGGCGGTCGTGCGGCCGGACTCGAGCGCGTCGCGCAGCTCGGCAATGGAAACCTCGGTTACCTCGATCATGCTGTCACCACAGTTGTGCAGGTGGAAAAATCATGGCGGCGAGTGTAGCAAGAAGGTCCCGAGGGGCGCAGGCATGCAGTGGGGAAATGCTTCGTTGCAGCGCGGCATTCTGGCCGTGCCACGCGGTCCTTGCAGACGCGGCCTTGCCGACGCCTCGGCAAGGCCGCTCAGGGTCAGTCCAGGTCCGCCGCGCAATGGCGCTCTGGCACCTGGCTGGCTTCGTCGCCCCAGGTGCGGTTGACCCGGGTGCCGCGCTGCACGGCTGGGCGTTGGGCAATGGCTTCGGCCCAGCGTTGCACATGCCGGTATTCATCCACCGCGAGGAACTCGGCGGCGCCGTACAGGTTGCCGCGCACCAGCTGGCCATACCAGGGCCAGACGGCGATGTCGGCGATGCTGTACTCGTCGCCGCCCAGGTAAGGGCTTTCGGCCAGGCGCCGGTCGAGCACGTCGAGCTGACGCTTGGCCTCCATGGTGAAGCGGTTGATGGCGTATTCGAACTTCTCTGGCGCATACACATAGAAATGGCCGAAACCGCCGCCCAGGTAGGGTGCCGAGCCCATCTGCCAGAACAGCCAGTTCAGGCTCTCGGTGCGCGCGGCCGCTGCCTTGGACAGCAAGGCGCCGAATTTTTCCGCCAGGTACAGCAGGATCGAGCCGGACTCGAATACCCGTACGGGCGGTTCGACGCTGTTGTCGAGCAGGGCGGGGATCTTCGAGTTCGGGTTGACCGCGACGAAGCCGCTGGCGAACTGGTCGCCTTCACCGATGCGGATCAACCAGGCGTCGTACTCGGCGCCGGCATGGCCGAGGGCGAGCAGTTCTTCCAGGAGGATGGTGACCTTGACGCCGTTGGGCGTGGCCAGGGAGTAAAGCTGCAGCGGCTGCTTGCCGATCGGCAACGGTTTGTCGTAGGTAGGGCCGGCGACGGGGCGGTTGATGCTGGCGAACTGGCCTCCAGAGGGGGCCTGGTGGGTCCAGACCTTGGGCGGAATGTACTCGGGCTTGCTCATGCGCGGAATCTCCTGGAAGGCGGAATGCGGCCAAGTAAAGGCGTTGACCTGCATTCATGCCATGGGTTCGGCGCGAGGGACAAATGCAATCGATGCATAACTGATATCGAGCCGCGAGGATTTACAGGTAGGGCCAGGTGTGAAGCAACCCCGCCAAGCACTTGAGGCACCGCTTCGCCTGGTTCGCCAGCAAGGCTGGCTCCTACGGGGCGGGGTTTGCCGCAAACGTGTAGGAGCCGGCTTGCCGGCGAACACCGGCATAGCCGGTGCCAACCACCGCGT
>NZ_JBMDJI010000079.1:0-2327 GCF_057809115.1 Pseudomonas sp. FG47 | reverse complement strand
GGGCCTCGGCCTCTGGCGCGCGGTCCACCTGGGCTTCGATCAGTTGCTGGATCGAACGGTCCAGCGGGTAGTCGACGGCGGTGGCATTCCACTGCCCGACTATTTGCTCGCGCGCCGCATCATCCAGCAACGACAGCCCGGCAAGCGGCTGCTCGGGATCAGCCAGAATGGCATCCAGCAGGCACTGCCAGGCAGCGGCGAATCGCTCGATGGTCGCCCGCTCGAACAGATCGGTGGCGTAGACCATGCTCGCCGCCAGGCCGGCCTCGGATTCGAAGGTGTTCAGCGCCAGGTCGAACTGGGCCGTGTCGTTGTCCCACTCCAGAGTGCGCAACGCCAACGCCCCCAACTGTTGTTCGGCACCCGAGCGCTGCCCTTCGCTCTGGTGGTTGAACATCACCTGGAACAACGGGTTGTGGCTGAGGGTGCGCTGCGGGCGCAGCGCCTCGACCAATTGCTCGTAGGGCAGGTCCTGGTGATCCTGGGCCTGCAATACACGCTGACGCACCTGGGCCAGGAACGCCTTGAACGACTGCCCCGGCTCGATATCGGCCTTCATTACCTGGGTGTTGACGAAGAACCCGATCAGGTGTTCGACCTCCACCCGGCCGCGATTGGCCACCGGCACGCCGACGCGGATGTCGTCCTGGCCACTTAGTCGGTGCAACAGCGCCTGGAACGACGCCAGCAACAGCATGAACAGCGTCACGCCCTCGCGCTGCGCCAACGCCTTGAGGCGCCGCGCCCGCTCCGGCGCCAACTCGATCGCCAGCCGCGCCCCGGCAAAGCGCTGCTCCGCCGGGCGAGCATGATCCAAAGGCAGCTCCAGCAGCGGCTGCTCGCCGCCCAACAGTTGCTGCCAGTAGCCCAACTGCCGCTCACGCTCGCCCGACTCCATCCACTGGCGCTGCCAGGAGGCGTAGTCGGCGTACTGCACCGGCAAGGGCGGCAACTGCGCTGGCCGACCTTCGCGCAAGCCCTGGTACAACGCCACCAGCTCACGCACCAGGATCTGCAAGGACCAGCCATCGGAAACGCTATGGTGCTGGGTCAATACCAGCACATGGTCATGCTCGTCCAGGCGCACCAGCTTGACCCGCAGCAGCGGGCCTTCGCGTAGGTCGAACAGGCGACGCGCCTCGGCCTCGACCAGACGGCGGATCGCCTGATCGCTGCCGTCGCTCAATTGCTCAAGCTCCAGCTGTATCGGCCACGCCGGCTCGATGACCTGCAACGGCTGTTCGCCACTGTCGTCGAAACGAGTGCGCAAGGTCTCATGGCGCTCGACCAGGGCACTGAAGCTGCGCTCCAGCGCCTCGACATCGAGCTCGCCCTGCAAGCGCAAGGCCATGGGTATGTTGTAGGCGCTGCTCTGCGGATCGAGCTGCCAGAGGAACCATTGCCGCTCCTGGGCATAGGACAGCAGCAACGGCTCCTCGGCATGCCGTTTGAAGATCGGGGCGACGCTGAAGAGATTGATGCCTTTTTGCCTGAGCAGCACCGCCAGCGCCTTGCGTTCCTTTGGCGACAGTTGTCCAACCGCCCCGATCAACTCTTGCACACCCGTACTCCTTACTAAGAAATTAGCTTCTCAAGTTCCGCTCCAGATAGACGTTTGAGGGCCTCCAAGGATTTAGCCAATTCATCCTGAAGGGGTTGCAGCGCGCCGCGCAGGGCCTCGACCCGGGCGCAATAGGCGCGCAGGTCGGCAGTGACGAACAGTTCGCGCAGCGGCACCTCGACCGCCAGTTGCTCGCGAATGCGCGCGCTGACCTGGGTGGCCAGCAGCGAATGGCCGCCCAGTTCGAAGAAACTGTCGTCCATGCCGATCTGCTCGATGCCCAGCACCTGCTGCCAGATCTGCGCGATGCCTTGCTCCAGCTCGCCCTGGGGTGCCACGTAGGCGCGCTGGTGCTGGGTCATGTCCGGCGCCGGCAACGCCTTGCGCTCCAGCTTGCCGTTGGGGCTCACCGGCAACGCCGGCAGGTAGATGAAGTGCGTCGGCACCATGTAGTCCGGCAGTTGCGCCTTAAGCACTTCGCGCAGTGCCGCGCTGTCCTCGTCGCCGGCCACCAGGTAGGCCACCAATTGCAGGCTGCCGTTCACCGGCACCGCCAGCACCGCCGCTTCGCGCACGATGGCCTGCTCCAGCAGGCGCGCTTCGATCTCGCCCAACTCGATGCGCAGGCCGCGAATCTTCACCTGGTGGTCGATTCGCCCGCGGTATTCGATCACCCCGTCCGCGCGCTGGCTGGCCAGGTCGCCGGTGCGGTACAGCCGCGCACCGTCACCGAACGGGCTGGTGACGAAGCGTTCGGCGGTCAGCC
>NZ_JBMDJI010000078.1:0-2629 GCF_057809115.1 Pseudomonas sp. FG47 | reverse complement strand
CGCAGATAGGGGTTTTGCGAAATGAATCTTGACGATGACCTACTCTCACATGGGGAAGCCCCACACTACCATCGGCGATGCATCGTTTCACTACTGAGTTCGGGATGGGATCAGGTGGTTCCAATGCTCTATGGTCGTCAAGAAATTCGGTTGCCGTGAATGCCTTGCAGCACTCTCAGCCAATTCGGATATGTGAATTTGTGGCCTTACGAATCTTCGGGTCTTTCGTCTTCACCACCACAATCTGCGTAAGCAAATTGCTTGGGTGTTATATGGTCAAGCCTCACGGGCAATTAGTATTGGTTAGCTCAACGCCTCACAGCGCTTACACACCCAACCTATCAACGTCGTAGTCTTCGACGGCCCTTCAGGGGATTCAAGATCCCAGTGAGATCTCATCTTGAGGCAAGTTTCCCGCTTAGATGCTTTCAGCGGTTATCTCTTCCGAACATAGCTACCCGGCAATGCCACTGGCGTGACAACCGGAACACCAGAGGTTCGTCCACTCCGGTCCTCTCGTACTAGGAGCAGCCCCTCTCAAATCTCAAACGTCCACGGCAGATAGGGACCGAACTGTCTCACGACGTTCTAAACCCAGCTCGCGTACCACTTTAAATGGCGAACAGCCATACCCTTGGGACCGGCTTCAGCCCCAGGATGTGATGAGCCGACATCGAGGTGCCAAACACCGCCGTCGATATGAACTCTTGGGCGGTATCAGCCTGTTATCCCCGGAGTACCTTTTATCCGTTGAGCGATGGCCCTTCCATACAGAACCACCGGATCACTAAGACCTACTTTCGTACCTGCTCGACGTGTTTGTCTCGCAGTCAAGCGCGCTTTTGCCTTTATACTCTACGACCGATTTCCGACCGGTCTGAGCGCACCTTCGTACTCCTCCGTTACTCTTTGGGAGGAGACCGCCCCAGTCAAACTACCCACCATACACTGTCCTCGATCCGGATAACGGACCTGAGTTAGAACCTCAAGGTTGCCAGGGTGGTATTTCAAGGATGGCTCCATGAGAACTGGCGTCCCCACTTCAAAGCCTCCCACCTATCCTACACAAGCAAGCTCAAAGTCCAGTGCAAAGCTATAGTAAAGGTTCACGGGGTCTTTCCGTCTAGCCGCGGATACACTGCATCTTCACAGCGATTTCAATTTCACTGAGTCTCGGGTGGAGACAGCGCCGCCATCGTTACGCCATTCGTGCAGGTCGGAACTTACCCGACAAGGAATTTCGCTACCTTAGGACCGTTATAGTTACGGCCGCCGTTTACCGGGGCTTCGATCAAGAGCTTCGCTTGCGCTAACCCCATCAATTAACCTTCCGGCACCGGGCAGGCGTCACACCCTATACGTCCACTTTCGTGTTTGCAGAGTGCTGTGTTTTTAATAAACAGTCGCAGCGGCCTGGTATCTTCGACCGGCATGGGCTTACGGAGCAAGTCCTTCACCCTCGCCGGCGCACCTTCTCCCGAAGTTACGGTGCCATTTTGCCTAGTTCCTTCACCCGAGTTCTCTCAAGCGCCTTGGTATTCTCTACCTAACCACCTGTGTCGGTTTGGGGTACGGTTCCCAGTTATCTGAAGCTTAGGAGCTTTTCTTGGAAGCATGGCATCAACCACTTCGCGCTCTAATGAGCACTCGTCATCAGCTCTCGGCCTTGAGATCCCGGATTTGCCTAAGATCTCAGCCTACCACCTTAAACTTGGACAACCAACGCCAAGCTGGCCTAGCCTTCTCCGTCCCTCCATCGCAATAACTGGAAGTACAGGAATATTAACCTGTTTTCCATCGACTACGCTTTTCAGCCTCGCCTTAGGGACCGACTAACCCTGCGTCGATTAACGTTGCGCAGGAAACCTTGGTCTTTCGGCGTGCGAGTTTTTCACTCGCATTGTCGTTACTCATGTCAGCATTCGCACTTCTGATACCTCCAGCAAGCTTCTCAACTCACCTTCACAGGCTTACAGAACGCTCCTCTACCGCGTCATCAAAGATGACACCCGTAGCTTCGGTGCATGGTTTGAGCCCCGTTACATCTTCCGCGCAGGCCGACTCGACTAGTGAGCTATTACGCTTTCTTTAAAGGATGGCTGCTTCTAAGCCAACCTCCTAGCTGTCTAAGCCTTCCCACATCGTTTCCCACTTAACCATGACTTTGGGACCTTAGCTGACGGTCTGGGTTGTTTCCCTTTTCACGACGGACGTTAGCACCCGCCGTGTGTCTCCCATGCTCGGCACTTGTAGGTATTCGGAGTTTGCATCGGTTTGGTAAGTCGGGATGACCCCCTAGCCGAAACAGTGCTCTACCCCCTACAGTGATACATGAGGCGCTACCTAAATAGCTTTCGAGGAGAACCAGCTATCTCCGAGCTTGATTAGCCTTTCACTCCGATCCACAGGTCATCCGCTAACTTTTCAACGGTAGTCGGTTCGGTCCTCCAGTCAGTGTTACCTAACCTTCAACCTGCCCATGGATAGATCGCCCGGTTTCGGGTCTATACCCAGCGACTAAAGCGCCCTATTAAGACTCGCTTTCGCTACGCCTCCCCTATTCGGTTAAGCTCGCCACTGAATATAAGTCGCTGACCCATTATACAAAAGGTACGCAGTCACCTAACAA